>NZ_LLXT01000104.1 GCF_001431625.1 Stenotrophomonas geniculata ATCC 19374 = JCM 13324 | reverse complement strand
GGGCCGGGCCCCGGAGGGGGACTTGCGCCGTCCCCCGCAACCTGAGCCACCTCGCCTCCCACGGGAAGCCAGCTTTTGACGTTGCCGTTGACGTTGATTCGGCAGGTGCCGGGCGCAGCCCGGCCGTATCATCCCGTCATGCCCCGCGAAAACCTCAACGACCTGCAGGCCTTCGTCCACGTTGCCCGCGAGGGCAGCTTCACCAAGGCCGCCGCCCAGCTGGGCATATCCCAGTCCGCGCTCAGCCATGCCATGCGCGGCCTGGAACAGCGCCTCGGCGTGCGCCTGCTGACCCGCACCACCCGCAGCGTCTCCACCACCGAAGCCGGGGCCCGCCTGCTCGATACCCTGGGCCCACGCCTGGCCGAGATCGAGGATGGGTTGGCCGCGCTGGCCGAGTACCGCGAACGCCCGGCCGGCACCATCCGCATCAATGCCACCGGCCACGCCGCCGAGTACATCGCATGGCCACGGCTGGCGCCGCTGCTGCAGCAGTATCCGGATTTGAAGGTGGAACTGGCCGCCGACTACGGGCTGGCCGACATCGTGGCCGAGCGCTATGACATCGGCATCCGCCTCGGCGAGCGGCTGGCGCGCGACATGGTCGCTGTGCCGATCAGCCCGCCGCTGCGCATGCGCGTGGTCGGCGCGCCCAGCTACTTCCGCCAGCATGTGGTGCCACGACATCCGGACGAGCTGGCAGGCCACAACTGCGTGACCCTGCGCCTGCCCACGCATGGCGGGCTGATGCCGTGGGATTTCGGCCAGGATGGCAACGAACTGAGCGTGCGCGTCGCCGGCCAGTGGACCTTCAACACCATGGGCATGACCCGCGCCGCTGCGCTGGCCGGCAGTGGATTGGCCTGGCTGCCGGAAGACCAGGTGCAGCCGATGCTGGACGATGGCCGGCTGCAGTCGGTGCTGGACGACTGGTGCCCCCACTTCGATGGCTACTACGCGTACTACCCGTCGCGCCGCCACGTCACCGTGGCGATGCGCACGGTGCTTGATGCGCTGCGTGGGCCGATGGGGTGAGGGTCAAGGAGTGCGGACCAACGGTCCGCACCCGCCGGGTGGTCAGCCCTTGGCCTGCGCCGCACGCTGCGCGTTGTAGCGCTCGCCGACGATCGACACTTCATCCAGCGCCTGTGCGATGCGCTGCAATTCCTCCGGCGCCAGCTGCAGGTTGGCCGCGCCCAGGTTTTCTTCCAGGCGGTGAACCTTGGTAGTGCCCGGGATCGGCACGATCCACGGTGCCTGCGCCAGCAGCCAGGCCAGCGCCACCTGCGCCGGGGTCGCGCCACGAGCCGCAGCAATCGTACTGATGCGGTCCACCAGCGCCTGGTTGGCGCGGCGTGCTTCCACTTCGAAGCGCGGCACGGTGTTGCGGAAGTCGTTGGCGTCGAAAGTGGTATCGGCGTTGATCGCACCGGTCAGGAAACCGCGGCCCAGCGGACTGAACGGCACGAAGCCGATGCCCAGTTCCTGCAGAGTCGGCAGCAGCTCGCGCTCCGGTTCCCGCCACCACAGCGAGTACTCGCTCTGCACGGCGGTGACCGGCTGTACTGCATGCGCGCGACGCACGGTGGCGGCACTGGCCTCGGACAGCCCGAAGTGGCCGACCTTGCCCTCGGCGATCAGGTCGCGCACGGTACCGGCCACGTCCTCGATCGGCACGTTCGGGTCGACGCGGTGCTGGTAGAACAGGTCGATATGGTCGGTACGCAGGCGCTTGAGGCTGGCTTCGGCCACAGCACGGATGTTCTCCGGGCGGCTGTCCAGGCCGGCATCGGTGCGCGCATCCTTGAAGCCGAACTTGGTGGCGATCACCAGCCTGTCGCGGTAGGGTGCCAGGGCCTGGCCGAGCAGGTCTTCGTTGGTGTACGGGCCGTACACCTCGGCGGTGTCGAAGAAGGTCACGCCGCGCTCGACGGCGGCGTGCAGCAGGGCAATGCCCTGGCCCGTTTCGACCGGTTGGCCGTAGGCATGGGTCAGGCCCATGCAGCCCAGGCCCAGGGCGGAAACCTTCAGGCCGCTGCGGCCGAGTTCACGTGTCTGCATCGTCGTGCTCCAGAGAGGGGAGCGCTGACGATACGCCTGCATTGGCGATGGATTGAACCGGCTGGACGGCAGTCGGTCATGACCGGAATTCATCAATCGCCCGCGCGCCCGGTAGAGTCGACTGTCAGTCGACTCTACACATCGCCAGGTCACCGGATCTCGGAGATCTCCACGCCATCCAGCCCCTGCGACAGGGTGCGCGCGTCACCGCCCTGGCTGAGCTTGATACGCAGGCGTACCTCGTTCTGCGAATCGGCGTAGCGCAGTGCGTCCTCGTAACTGATCTCACCGGCCTGGTACAGCTCGAACAGGCTCTGGTCGAAGGTCTTCATGCCCAGCTGGACCGAGTCCTTCATCACTTCCTTCAGCTTGTGGATTTCGCCATCGCGGATGTAGTCCTGCACCAGCGGCGTGCCCAGCAGGATCTCCATCGCCACCTTGCGCGAGCGGCCATCGGGCGAAGGAATCAGCTGCTGAGCGACCACGCCTTTGAGATTCAGCGACAGGTCCATCAGCAGCTGGTTGCGGCGGTCTTCCGGGAAGAAGTTGACGATGCGGTCCATCGCCTGGTTGGCGTTGTTAGCATGCAGGGTGCACAGCACCAGGTGGCCGGTTTCGGCGAACGCGATGGCATGGTCCATGCCTTCGCGGGTACGCACTTCGCCGATCATGATCACGTCCGGCGCCTGGCGCAGGGTGTTCTTCAGCGCCGCTTCCCAGCTGTCGGTATCGATGCCGACTTCACGCTGGGTGATGATGCAGCCCTCGTGCTTGTGCACGAATTCGATCGGGTCTTCGATGGTGATGATGTGGCCGGTCGAGTTCTGGTTGCGGTAACCGATCATCGCCGCCAGCGACGTTGACTTGCCGGTGCCGGTGGCACCGACGAACAGGATGATGCCGCGCTTGGTCATCGCCAGCGTCTTGATGATCGGCGGCAGACTCAACTCTTCCACGGTCGGAATGCGCGTCTCGATGCGACGCAGCACCATGCCCACCTGGTTGCGCTGGTAGAAGCAGCTCACGCGGAAACGACCGACACCGGACAGGCCGATGGCGAAGTTGCATTCGTGGGTCTTCTCGAATTCCTCGCGCTGCGCCGGGGTCATCACGTTGAGGACCAGGTCGCGGCTCTGCTGCGGCGTGAGCGGGGTCTGCGTGATCGGCGAGATCTTGCCGTTGACCTTCATCGCCGGCGGCATGCCCGCAGTGATGAACAGGTCCGAGGCGCGCTGGTGCGCCATCAGCTTGAGGAACGAAGTGAAATCGATGGTGGTCGCGGTGGTGTTCACGGCAGGCTCCCGGAAAAGCGGTTTACCAAGTAACGGTCGATGGAGGAAACAACACGGAGCGGCCGCGCCATTGCACGCGCCGCCCGTGGCTGCCCCGCCTTACTCGAACAGGCGCTTGTCCTTGGCGTAGTCACGGGCCTGGTTGCGGGTGATCAGGCTGCGCTTGACCAGGTCCTGCAGGTGCTGGTCCAGGGTCATCATGCCGTACTGCTGGCCGGTCTGGATGGCCGAGTACATCTGCGCCACCTTGTCCTCACGGATCAGGTTGCGGATGGCCGGGGTGCCGACCATGATTTCCCACGCAGCGGTACGACCGCCACCAACCTTCTTCAGCAGCGCCTGCGAGATCACCGCACGCAGCGATTCGGACAGCATCGAGCGCACCATCGGCTTTTCGCCGGCCGGGAACACGTCGATGATGCGATCGATGGTCTTGGCCGCTGAGCTGGTATGCAGGGTGCCGAACACCAGGTGGCCGGTTTCCGCGGCGGTCAGTGCCAGGCGGATGGTTTCCAGGTCACGAAGTTCGCCGACCAGGATGATGTCCGGGTCCTCACGCAGCGCCGAGCGCAGCGCTTCGTTGAAGCCATGCGTGTCACGGTGCACTTCGCGCTGGTTGATCAGGCACTTCTGCGAGGTGTGCACGAATTCGATCGGATCCTCGACGGTGAGGATGTGGCCGTATTCGTTCTTGTTGATGTAGTCGATCATCGCCGCCAGCGTGGTCGACTTGCCCGAGCCGGTCGGACCGGTCACCAGGATCAGGCCCTGCGGCTGCTGGATCACTTCGCGGAACAGCGGCGGGCAGGCCAGGTCCTCGAGGGTGAGCACCTCGGACGGAATGGTACGGAACACCGCACCGGCACCGCGGTTCTGGTTGAACGCGTTCACACGGAAGCGCGCCAGCGACGGAATCTCGAAGGAGAAGTCCACTTCGAGGAATTCCTCGTAATCGCGGCGCTGCTTGTCGGACATGATGTCGTACACCAGCGCATGGACCTGCTTGTGGTCCAGGGCTGGGATGTTGATCCGGCGAACGTCGCCGTCCACGCGGATCATCGGCGGCAGGCCTGCGGACAGGTGCAGGTCGGACGCTTTGTTCTTTACGGAAAACGCCAACAGCTCGGCGATATCCATGAGCGGCTACTCCCCAATAACGGCTTCGACTGGAAGGATCTTTCCCCGGGCGGCAGTATAGCCTCCTGATTCAACGGAACGCGTTACGTGGCCACTCCCCTGCCCCAGATCCTGAGCAACCTGCATGCCGCCGCCGAGACCGCGGGCAGGCCCGATCCACGCCTGCTGGCGGTGTCCAAGACCCAGCCGGCCGAGGCCGTGGCCGCGCTGGCCGCACAGGGCCAGCATGCCTTCGGCGAAAACTATGTGCAGGAAGCGCTGGCCAAGATGCAGGCGCTGCAGCACCTGGCGCTGGAGTGGCACCTGATCGGCCACCTGCAGTCGAACAAGGCCGATGCCGTGGCCAGCCACTTCGACTGGGTGCAGAGCGTGGACCGGCCCAAGCTGGTAACGGCGCTTGCGCGCCATCGCCCGGCCGCGCGCGGCCCGCTGAACGTGCTGATCCAGGTCAACATCGACGACGAATCCAGCAAGCATGGCTGTGCACCGGAGGAAGTGGACGTACTCGCCGCCGCAATTGCCGCCGAACCCACCCTGCGCCTGCGCGGACTGATGGCGATTCCCGCGCCATGGCCCGAGGCCGAGCGCCGTCGGGATGCATTCGTGCGCATGCGCACACTTTTCCAGTCGCTGGCTGCCCAGCACACGCAGATCGACACGCTGTCGATGGGCATGAGCAGCGACTACGCCGAAGCCATCGCCGAGGGTGCCACCCTGGTGCGGATCGGTACCGCACTGTTCGGCGCGCGCCCGCGCCCAGCCTGACTTTCCAAGGAGCTTTCCATGGCAGCTGATTCCATCACTTTCATCGGCGGCGGCAACATGGCGCGCAGCCTGATCGCCGGCCTGATCCGCCAGGGCACACCCGCCGCGCACATCCACGTCGCCGAACCGGTGGCCGAACTGCGCCAGGCGCTGGCCGCCGACTTCGGTGTGCAGGTGCATGACAACGCCGCAGATGCCGCCGCGCAGGGCAGCACCTGGCTGCTGGCGGTGAAGCCGCAGGTGCTGCGTGAGGTCTGCCAGTCGTTGCGGGCACTGGCCCAGGCAAACCAGCCGTTGGTGGTGTCGATTGCCGCCGGTATCACCAGCGCGCAGCTGGAACGCTGGCTGGGCGGCAACCTGCCGGTAGTGCGCGCGATGCCCAACACCCCGGCCCTGCTCGGCGCCGGTGTGACCGGCCTGTTCGCCACACCGTCGGTGGACACGCAGCAGCACGCACAGGCCGAGAAGGTGCTGGCCAGTGCCGGGCGCACGGTGTGGATCGACAGCGAGGCGCTGATGGATTCAGTGACTGCCGTATCCGGCAGTGGCCCGGCCTATGTGTTCCTGCTGGCCGAAGCGATGGAAGCGGCGGGTATTGCCCAGGGCCTGCCAGCCGACGCCGCGCGCACGCTGGTGGTGCAGACCCTGCTGGGTGCCTCGCGCATGCTTGATGAAGCCGGTGAGAGCCCGGCCGAGCTTCGCCGCCGCGTGACCTCGCCGAATGGCACCACCCAGGCCGCGATCGAGAGCTTCCAGGCCGGTGGCTTCGAGGCCCTGGTGGACACCGCACTGCGTGCCGCACAGGTGCGTGGGCAGGAACTGTCTGCGGCGAATGATTGATCCCGATGCGTGCCGACCAACGGTCGGCACCCACCGTCATCCACGCCTGGCGTGGATGCTCATTGCCCCAATGTGGTCATGACGAAATCGACGAAGCACTGCAACCGCGGACGCGGCCTGCGGTCGGGCAGGTAGATCAGGTGCATCGGCCGTGGTTCGGGCAGGTAGTCGCGCAGCAGCGGCTTCAACCGCCCTGCCGCGATCTCACCGGCCAGCAATGCGGTCGGCTGCAGCACCAGCCCCGCGCCGGCGACCGCCGCTTCGCGCAACGCAAACCCATCATTGCAGGTCAGACGCGCCTCCCAATCCACCTGTTCGCCATTGGCCAACTGCCAGCCGTGGCCACCGCGCCAGGCCAGGTGGCTCAGGCAATCATGCCCCTGCAGATCCGCGGGCGTACGCGGCGTGCCGCGCCGGCGCAGGTAGGACGGTGCCGCACACAGGCTCATCGCATACGGTGGCAGCGGCCGCGCCACCACTTCCTGCGACGGCAGTGGCCCGACCCGGATCGCTACGTCGAAGCCGTCCTCGATCAGATCCACACGGCGGTTGCTCAGATCCAGTTCGATGTTCAACTGCGGCTGCGCGCGCAGCAGGCCGGCCAGTTGTGGCGCCAGCACGCAGCTGCCCCAGGTGGTGGGTGCGCTGACCCGCAGCAGCCCGCGTGGCTGTATCTGCAGTCCGGCCACGTCGGCCTCGGCCTGCTGCACCTGCTCCAGCACCTGCCGGCACCCGGCCAGGTAGGCGCTGCCGGCTTCGGTCAGGCGCTGGCGGCGGGTGTTCCGTTGCAGCAACGCGGTGCCCAGGTGCGCCTCCAGCTGCTGGATGTACTTGCCGACCATCACCGCCGACACCTGCAGCTGTTCGGCAGCCCCTGCGAAGCTCCCGCGCTCGGCCACGGCAACAAAGGCCTGCATGCAGCGAAGGGTATCCATTGCTAATCCAGAGTTAGGAATCTGCGAAGAATACGCCGCTTACCTAACCGCACCGTGACGGCGCAGACTGCGCTCACTCCCTCACGCAAGGAACGGCCATGAAGATCCTCCTCGTCGGTGCCAGCGGCACCCTCGGCCAGGCAGTCGCCCGCCAGCTCGGCCAACAGCATCAGATTCTCGCCGCCGGCCGCAGCAGCGGCGAACTCCGAGTGGACCTGACCGATGACGCCAGCGTCGCCGAACTGTTCGCGCGTACCGGCCCGGTCGATGCGGTGATCTCCACCACCGGCTCGGTGCACTTCGGCCCGTTGCAGCAGATGACGCCAGCACAGTTCAACATCGGGCTGCAGGACAAGCTGCTGGGGCAGGTGCGGCTGGCACTGGCCGCCCAGCACCACCTCAACGCCGGCGGTTCGATCACCCTGACCAGCGGCATCATCAGCGCCCAACCGATCCGCGATGGCGTCAACGCCACCGCCGTGAACACCGCACTGGAAGGCTTCGTACGTGCGGCGGCGCTGGAGCTGCTGCCCCGTGGCCTGCGCATCAATGTGGTCAGCCCGAACGTGCTGATCGAATCGATGGCGGCGTACGGCCCCTACTTCCCGGGCTTCGAAGCGGTAAGCGCGCAGCGCGCGGCGCTGGCCTTCCAGCGTGCAGTGGAAGGCATCCAGAGCGGCGAGACGATCACGGTCTGGTAAGAAAAAAGGGGACGGAGGGGATTAAGTCGTTAATGCACAAACGACATAATCCCCTCCGTCCCGTTTTCGTGGGTCACTCCCAGCGCATCGGGCCGTCGCCGCGTTCGCCGAGGACGTCACCGGGGTTGGCCAGGCGGCAGCGCTGCAGCGACAGGCAGCCACAGCCGATGCAGCCGGTCAGTTCGTCGCGCAGCAATTCCAGCATGTGGATGCGCTCCTCCAACTCGGTGCGCCAGCGCGCGGACAGCTTGGCCCAGTCGGCTTTGGTGGGTGCGCGCCCCTCGGGCAGGCTTTCGAAGGCACGGCCGACGGCTTCCAGTGGCATGCCCACACGTTGCGCGACACGGATCACGGCCAACCGTCGCAGCACGTCACGGCTGTAGCGACGCTGGTTGCCCGAGGTGCGCAGGCTGCTGATCAGCCCCTTGCGCTCGTAGAAATGCAGCGCCGAAACCGCCACGCCACTGCGCTGGGAGACTTCGCCAACGCTCAGTTCCTGGGACACCATTGCTTGACCTCAACTGCAGTTGAGGTGTCATGCTGCTATCTTCGCCGCCAGTTGACAAGCGCGGCCCGCATCTGACTCGTATGTCCCCCGCTCTTTCACCCGCCGACGCCCGTGCACCGGCGGATACGTCGATCCTGTCCCCGCGCTACCGCGCCACCACCATCGGCATGGTGGCGCTGGTGGCGCTGCATGCCTTCGAAGCCCTGGCGGTGGCGGCGGCCATGCCGACCGTGGCCGAGGCCCTCGATGGCCTGCGCCTGTATGCGCTGGCCTTCGGCGGCACCCTGGCCACCAGCGTGATCGGCATGACCCTGGCCGGACGCTGGGCCGACCGCCACGGGCCCGCCAGGCCGCTGTGGTACGGCCTGGGCTGCTTCGTGCTGGGCCTGCTGCTGGCCGGCTTCGCGATGCGCATGGGCATGCTGGTGGCGGGGCGGCTGCTGCAGGGCCTCGGCGCGGGCGCGATCTCGGTTTCGCTGTATGTGATGGTCGGCCGCAGCTACCCCGAGCACCTGCGGCCGAAGGTATTCGCCGCCTTCTCGGCCGGTTGGGTGGTGCCATCGATGGTCGGCCCGGCGTTGAGCGGCCTGATCGTGCAGCACCTGGGCTGGCGCTGGGTGTTCCTGGCGGTGCCATTGCTGGCGGTTCCGGCGGCCCTGCTGCTGCGCCCCGCGCTGGCACGCATGCAGCCCAGTCCTGCCGGCAGCGCCGATGATGGAGGCGGCAACGTGGTGCGCTGGGCCAGTGGTGCCTCGCTGGCCGCGTTGCTGCTGTACTTCGGCGGTCAGCAACAGGGCCTGCCTGCCTTGCTCTGCATCGGCGTGGCGATGCTGGCGCTGCTGTTCTGCGTGCATCGACTGCTTCCGCCCGGAACACTGATCCTGCGCCGTGGCCTGCCCAGCGTGATCGCGCTGCGCGGCGTCGCGGCGGCCGCCTTCTTCGCCTGCGAGGCCTACCTGCCGCTGCTGCTGCAGCGCGAACGCGGGCTCTCGCCCAGCTGGGCCGGTGCCGTGCTCAGCCTTGGCGCACTGGGCTGGTTCGCCGGTTCATGGCTGCAGGGTCACCAGCAGCGTGGCTGGTCGCGCCAGCAGCTGTTGCGGGTGGGCACGACGATGATGACGGTCGGCATCGCCGCAACGCTGGCGGTGCTGTTCAACGTGGTGCCACTGCCGGTGTCGCTGCTCGGCTGGGCCGTGACCGGCTTCGGCATGGGCATGATCTACGCAAGCCTGTCGGTGCTGACGCTGTCGTTGTCGGCGCCGCAGGAGCAGGGTGCCAACACCTCGGCACTGCAGCTGAGCGAGGCCCTGTCGGTGACCACCGCGCTGGCGGTTTCCGGCGCGCTGTTCGCGCTGTTCGTGCAAAGCGCACCCCACACCGGTTACGTGCTGTGCCTGGCGATCACCTTCGGCCTGGCGCTGCTGGCCACGGTGATCGCGCGGCGGGTGTAACGCCGCCGCATTGCGGGATTGCCGGCCAGCGGCCGGCACTACCGGGTGCCAGTCCCCATGTCATCAATATCCCGGTGCAGGATGCGCCGCACCTCCAGCACCGCCTGCGGGGTCTCCTGCACGCTGTGGCCGGAAATGATCACCTTCTCCGACAATGCGCCCGGCAGGTGTGCGCTCCAGTACGGCACCAGCCCGTCATCGGACTTCTCCACCGGCAGTTCCGGTTTGCGCTGGGCGATGATCGAGTGGTACTTCAGGCCCGCTTCGATCGGCAGCTGTGCGGCGGCCTTCACGAACGGATCGCTGGCCTTGAGGTTGTCGATGCTGTTCGGGATCTTCGGCTTGGCGGTGCCATCGACCTGCTGCTCGGCCTGCGCCAGTGCCATGAACACGTCCTCGAACTTGCCGAGAATGGTCAGCGGCAGGCGCACCAGGCGACCGATCAGGCGGCCGACCTTGTTGCCGGCGATGTCGGTACCCTGGTGCGGTGCGGCGATGAAGATCGCGCGTTCCACGTTCGGCTGTGCCTTGAAATGCAGCAGCGGCCCCAGCTTGTTCTGCACCCGCTTCAGCCGTTCACCCTTCAGGTCGTAGTTGGCCAGCAGGTCATTCCACAGCACGTCGCCCGAGTCGCTCACCAGCAGCCGCGCCAGTACACCGCCCATGCTGTGGCCGATGTAGACCATGTCCTTCGATGCACGCGTGCTGCCGTTGGGGTCGAAATGCTTCAGCGTATCGTTGAACGCATTGGCGATCTCGTAGCGGTTCAGTGCGATCGGCGCATTGGTCGGGTAATAGACCTGCCAGACCTGGAACTGCTGGCGCAGCTCGGGATCGCCCATGATCTCGTTGGCCAGGTTCACCCAGGCTTCCGGGCTGCTGGCCAGGCCGTGCAACATGAAGATGATGCGGCGGTTGGGGTCCCACGGCTGCATCAGGTAGATGTGCGGCTCGCCGATGCCCTCGCTCATGCCGAACAGGGTGCGCAGCGACTGCCGGGCGAAGCCACTCTGCGCCAGCCACAGGCCATAGGCCGCGGTGAAATTGCCGGCCAGCGGTACCTGCTCACCGTGCAGGGTGATGCGCTCGGTGGCTTCCGGCGAATAGGCATCCAGCTCGACCCGGCGTGTGCGCATCACGTCTTCCAGGCTGCTGCCCTCGAAGCGCAGCAGCGCTGTGACGTTGATCGAGGACATCTCGCTGAACTCAGGCACCGAGTCGTCATGGCGATGGCGGCGGCCACGGCGTGCGTCGTCCTCATCCTCCTGCGGCGCCTCGGCCTTGGGGCCATCGGCTGCGATCACCGGCGCAACCAGCTTCGGCGGATCCATCACCATCACCAGCTCGGCGCCGAAACCATCGCGGCGATAGGTGCTGCGCAGGCCGACGAAACTGACGGTACCGGCCGGCACCAACTGCGCCGGGATGCTCTTCAGGTTCAGCTGCTGGTAGTTGGAGGCCAGCGACCAGCTGCCGACCGAGACCGGCTTCGTGTAGTCCTCGCCGGCAAGTGCCGCCGCACGCGCACGCACGAACAGCACCACCGCTGCTTTCTCGGCCGCGTAGTTGTAGTAGTCACGCACCTGCGTCTGCCGGTCCTCGAAGGCACGGTCGGATGGGGACCTGCCGCTGTAGAACAGATACGCATACGCGTAACGCGCCGCTTCCAGCCAGGCATCCAATGCCGCATCGCTCATCGGCGGATCACCCGCTGCGGTCTTCTTCGGCGTCAGCGCCAGCGCGGCCTTCACCCACAATTCGGACAGCGCCGACAGCCGCTGCTCGACATTGAGGTCATCGGTCATCAGCAGCGTGCTGCGGCAGACCAGAAAGTCCTTCTCGCACTGCGACTCGTCCAGGCCCGCCGCGCTGAGCGTCTCGCGCGCGGCTGGGCTGAGCTTGCCGGTGTTGAGCACATCCGCGCGCTTGTTGACCAGCGAATCGCTGGATTTGACCTGCTTGACGGTCACCATCGCACAGCCGCTGCTGCCCAGCAGCAGGAAGGCCGCAAGCAGCGCCGGCAGCATGCGCTGCCAGCGGGTCAGAAAGAGTTGGGTCATTACTGCGGGTCCTGCTCGGTGCCGGGCACGCCCTGGCGGATCACGGTGGAGAAGTGCGGGCCATCGCCCAGGTCCAGCGCACGCTGGGTGATGCGGCCCTTGGCATGCAGCTCGGTGTACGGCACCCCCGGAGTGAGCGCACCGACCTCCTGCGCGTACTCGGCCAGGTAACCGGACAGCAGCAGGCGGTAATCCAGCGGCAGGCGCGGTGCGATGTGGCGGGCCAGGTCGAAGACGATGGTGGTGCAGTTGCTGGTCAACGTGTTGTAGAAGCCGGGCTTCGCATCCAGTTCGCGGGCCTGCGCGATGTACGCAGCGAACAGTTCCTTCAGCTGCGTGCGGTCCATGCCATGCAGGCGGTACAGGTAGACATCCTCGCCACGCGCGTTGGTGCGTGTGCGGATGATGTCGGTCTCCTCCGACGCCACCAAGGTCATCTCGAACTTGCGGAAGAAGCCGCCCAGCGCCGAGAACGACTCACCGCGCTCCTTGCGGATCTCCAGCGAGAACACCACGTGGCGACCGTCCTCGAAGCCGAACGAGATGAGGGTGTGGGCGATGGCCGGGCCCATCCAGTACGACAGCACCAGGTCGGCCGAGCGCAGCTGGTCCAGGTCGTACTCGCGGCGCACCCAGTGTGTGTCGTAGTCGGTTTCGGTGCGCCAACTGAAGTCACGCACATTGTCCAGCACGACGTGGCGGCCATCGAAGGACACCACGTGCAGGCGCTGCGCCACGTCATCGGCCCACAACCGGTCCTGGCGCGGGGTCAGCAGCAGCCACCACAGGCCGGCCAGCGCCAGCGATGCCCCGAACGCCAGACCCAGGCGGCGCGAGGCACGGCCCCGCGCGACCCGCCACGACGCCCACAGCGCAACCAGCAGCCACAGCCCGGCGACGCCGGTGGCCAGCCAGCCCGGCCCCGGCAACTGATAGGCCAGCAGCCCGGTCACCCACAGCGCCAGCAGCGCCATGGCACTTCCTGTCATCCAACGTCCTGCGGCGTTCACTGGCATCCTGTCGCGGTCTTGAAGCCGCATAGTTAGCCACAAGCGGGTTCACCGTGGCATCTACGGCCCGTTCAGGCAGGCCGGTGCACCGTCGGCGGCGGCCTCTGCGGCCAGATTCACCTCACAGGAGCAACGATGGGCATCACTTCCGTGGCCGGCGTTCCGGTCCAACCCCGGCATCGCGCCACCTGCCACTGCGGCACGGTCGAACTGCTGCTGGACCTGCCTGATGGCATCGTCGATCCGCGCCGCTGTGACTGCTCGATGTGCCGCCGCCGTGGCGCCATCGCCGCCAGCGTCGCACGCGCGGGCCTGCAGGTGGTGCGCGGGCAGAACCACCTGCAGCTGTACCAGTTCAACACGCATGTGGCCGAGCACTATTTCTGCGGCGTGTGCGGCATCTACACCCACCACCGGCGTCGTTCCAACCCGGACCAGTACGGCTACAACGTGGCCTGCCTGGAGGGCATCGACCCGTTCGCACTGGGCATCATTCCGGTCAACGACGGGGTCAACCACCCCGCCGACCGCACCGCCTAGTGGCGTGTGCGCCGCGGCGGTGCGGCGACCTTCTGCCAAGGCGCCATGCCGCTGCGCCCGGCCCGCACCGGGCGTTTCAGCCAGGGCCGACGGGGCGTCGCCTGTGGTTCGGCAGCGACCGGGGGAGGGACAGGTCTGCGGCCAGGCCAGAGATGGTCGAGCAGCCACATGGCAGGTCTCCGTGGGGGACGGGGACGACCTACGCTAGCGACAGCTGGGCAAAGGAAGGGTGATGGCGCTGCGGCAGCCAGATGACAGCCGCGCCCCCCGCTCACTCCTGCCGCCGTGACCGGCCCAGGCGGCGCACCAGCACGAAGAACAATGGCACCAGCACCACCGCCAGCACCGTGCCGGAGACCATGCCGCCGATCACGCTCATGCCGATCTCACGACGGCTGACCGCACCGGCACCGGTGGCCAACGCCAACGGAATCACACCGGCCACAAAGGCCAACGACGTCATCACGATCGGACGCAGGCGCAGGCGTGCGCCCTGCAGCGCGGCCTCCACCGCTGAACTGCCCGCGCGATAGCGGGCCTCGGCGAACTCCACGATCAGGATCGCATTCTTCGCCGACAGGCCGATGGTGGTCAGCAGACCGACCTGGAAGTAGATGTCGTTGACGAAGCCCGCCGCGGTGGTCGCCAGCACGGTACCGATCACGCCCAAGGGAATCACCAGTACCACGGCCACCGGCACCGTCCAGCTTTCATAGAGCGCAGCCAGGCACAGGAAGATGAAGGCAATCGAGGCCAGGTAAAGCCACAGCGTCTGGTTGCTGGCCAACCGCTCCTGATAGGACAGGCCACTCCACTGCAGGTCGAATCCCGCCTGGTCCGCAATCAGCGCCTGCATGCGCTGCATCGCCTCGCCCGAGCTGCGTCCTTCGGCGGCACTGCCCTGGATCTGCATCGCCGGCAGACCGTTGAAGCGCTGCTGCAGCTGGGGTCCGCGCGCCCAGTGGCTGCTGGCGAAGCTGGCGAACGACGCCATCTGGCCGTTGCCACCGCGCACATACCACTGGCCGATGTCGTCGGGCACGCTGCGGTAGGGCTGGTCACCCTGCATGTAGACCCGCTTGACCCGACCGCGATCGAGGAAATCGTTGATGTAGCTGCCGCCCCAGGCCGCCGACAGGGTGGAATTGATGTCAGCCTGGGACAGCCCCAGCGCGCTGGCCTGCGCATGGTCGATGTCCAGCCGCAGCTCGGCCTTGTCGCCCAGGCCGTTCAGGCGCACCGAGGTGAGCCCATCGTCTTCGCCGGCCGCACGCACCACCTGTTCCTGCGCCGCCTGCAGGGCCACGCGCCCGGCGGCGCTGGTGTCCTGCAACCACAGTTCGAAGCCGCTGGACTGGCCCAGTCCACGCACCGCCGGCGGTGCCAGCACATTGACCCTGGCATCGGGCAACCCGCGGAAGTAGGCATTGGCACGCGTGATGATCGCCGCAGCGGTGTTGTCGCCGGTACGCTCATCCCAGGGCTTCAGTGCGAGGAAGCCCTGTCCGGCGTTCTGGCCGGTGCCGGCATTGTTGCGGCCAACCACCACGAACACCACGTCCAGGTTCTGCTTCTCGTGCTCCATGAAGTAGCGGCTGATCTGCTCGCCCAGCGCTTCGGTACGCGCCATCGGCGTGCCCTCCGGCGTGGAGAACTGGAAGGTCACCTGGCCCTGGTCTTCCACCGGCAGGAAGCCGGTGGGCATGCGCGCGTACAGCGCAATCATGGCGACCACCAGCAGCAGGTAGAACGCCATCCAGCGCCGCGGCCGGGCGACGACGCCACCGAGCTTTCCCTGATAGGCCAACTGGCTGCGCTCGACACCCCGGTTGAAGGCCCTGAAGAAGCGCCCCTGCGGTTTCTGCGCCGAAGATGGCTTGAGCAGGGTCGCGCACAGCGCCGGGGTCAGCGTCAGCGCGACCAGCGCCGACAGCGCCATCGCAGATGCAATGGTGATCGAGAACTGGCGGTAGATGATGCCGGTGGAACCACCGAACAGGGCCATCGGCAGGAACACCGCGCCCAGCACCACGGTGATGCCGATCAGCGCGCCGGTGATCTCGCCCATCGATTTTTCGGTGGCCTCGCGTGGCGGCAGGTGCTCGTCGTGGATGATGCGCTCCACGTTCTCCACCACCACGATCGCGTCGTCGACCAGCAGGCCGATCGCCAGCACCATCGCAAACAAGGTGAGCGTGTTGATCGTGAATCCGGCGACCGCCAGCACGCCGAACGTGCCCAGCAGCACCACCGGCACCGTGATCGCGGGGATCAACGTAGCACGCAGGTTCTGCAGGAACAGGAACATCACCACGACCACCAGCACGATGGCCTCGATGAGGGTATGGATGACACCCTCGATCGAGACCCGCACGAACGGTGTGCTGTCGCGCGGATAGGCGACCTGCAGCCCGGGCGGGAACGTTGGTCGCAGGCGTTCGATCTCCTCACGGACCGCATCCGCGGTGGCCAGCGCGTTGGCCCCGGAGGCCAGCGTGACCGAGAAACCCGCCGCCGGATAGCCATTGAGATAGCTGCTGGTCTGGTAGTTCTCGGCACCGATCTCCACCCGTGCCACGTCGCCCAGGTGCACTGCAGCGCCGCTGGGAAGCGTGCGCAGGATGATCGCGCGGAACTGTTCGGGCGTCTGCAGCCGCGACTGGGCAGTGACGGTGGCATTCAGGCTCTGCGTTGCGCTGGATGGCAATGCGCCCAGTTCGCCGGCCGTGACCTGGGTGTTCTGGGCCTGGATGGCCGTGCGCACGTCGGCCGGCATCAGGTCGTAGGCGCGCAGCTTGTGCGGGTCCAGCCACACGCGCATCGCATACGCCGAGCCGAACACATTGATCTCGCCGACACCCGGAATGCGGCTGATCGGATCCTGCACGTTGCTGACCAGGAAGTCGGAAACATCCACCCGTTCCATGCGCCGGCTGGTGTCATACAGCGAGACCACCATCAGCGAGTCGCCCTGCGACTTGGCGACCGTCACGCCCTGCTGCTGCACTTCCTGCGGCAACCGGTTGATGGCCTGGTTGACGCTGTTCTGCACCTGGACCTGGGCAATGTCCGGGTTGGCGCTCTGGTCGAATGTGACCGTGATGCGCGCCTGCCCCGATGACGAACTGGTCGACGAGAAATACAACAGGTGATCGATGCCTTTGATCTGCTGTTCGATCACCTGGGTGACGCTGTCTTCCACCGTCTGCGCCGAGGCGCCGGTGTAGTTCGCGGTGATGTTGACCTGTGGCGGTGCGATGTCCGGGTACTGTTCGACCGGCAGCTGGCTGACGGCAATCGCGCCGAAGGCCATGATGCAGATCGCCAGCACCCAGGCAAATACCGGGCGGTGGATGAAGAAGCGCGGCAGCATGGGCTCAGTCCTTCCCGGCCGCTGCCGGCGTGACTGCCCCAGCGGGCTTCACCTGCACCGCCATGCCATCGGAGAGCCCCTGTGCGCCGGCCACGACCACCCGTTCGCCGGCAGCGATGCCATCCAGCACCAGCCACTGGTCGCCAATCGCGCGCGCGGTACGGAACAGGCGCAGCTTCGCCTTGCCGCCCTCATCCACCACCCACACCTGCGCCTCGCCCTTCGGGCTGCGGTCCACGGCAGACTGCGGCACCAGCAGCGCCTGCCGCTGCGTGCCCTGCCCCACCTGCGCCCGCACGTACATGCCCGGCAGCAGCTGCCCGGCGGGATTGGGAAACCGTGCACGCAGGGTGATGCTGCCGGTTTCCTGCTGCACGTCGATATCGGCAAATTCCAGGGTGCCGGGCAACGGATACGCACTGCCATCGGACAGCCGCAGCCGCACCGCAGCGGTGGTGGCCTGCACGCCACCGTCGGCGATCGCGCGGCGCAAGGCCAGGTACTCGTTGCTGGACTGGGTGATGTCCACGTTCATCGGGTCGACCTGCTGGATCCGCGCCAGCGGGTTGGCCTGGCCCGAGGTAACCAGCGCCCCGGGTGTGAACAGCGCACGGCCGATGCGCCCGGCAATCGGCGCGGTCACCGTGGCGAAACCAAGCCGCGTACGAGCGGTATCCAGGCTCGCCTGTGCCGCCTGCACCGCGGCTGCGGCCTGCTGCCCACTCGCGATGGCGTCATCCACGTCCTGGCGCGCGGCCAGCTGCTCGCCGCCCAGCGCCTGCATCCGTTGCGCGCGCAGGCGTGCGGTCACTGCCGCCGCTTCGGCGGTTTTCAGGTTGGCCTGAGCCTGATTCAACGCCGCCTGGTACAGGGCCGGTTCGATCTGGAACAAAGGCTGCCCGGCACGCACGGTTTCGCCCTCTTCGAACAGGCGTTTCACCAGCACGCCATCCACCTGCGGGCGCACATCCGACTCCTGCGATGCGATGGTTCGCCCCGGCAGCTCCTGTTCCATCGCCAGCGGCCTTTCCTGCAGGGTCAGCACTTCCACCTCGTGAAGCCGGCCGGCCGGCGTGGGCGCATCCTTGCCGCAGGCCGACAGCAGGCCGAGCAGAACGAGCGCAAGCAGCAGAGGCCGCCGGAGCCGCAGTGGCCGGGCATGGCATGGCAAGGGCATGTGCAGGAGGTTCATCGGGTGCCGGGGTTCCGCGCGTCGTGGGGAGACGCTCGGCGCCGAATATAGAAGACCCGTGCGCGGAATCCGGCGAATCGCGCATGAAACATTTTTCATTTGCAGTCACCGCGAGCGGTTGCGAGGATGGCAGCCATCCAACCTGCACAATGGCCCATGCCGCGCGTACTCACCATCGAGGACGACCTTGTCACTGCGGAGGAAATCGTAACCGAGCTGCGCAGCCATGGCTTCGAGGTCGACGTTGCCGTTGATGGCACTGCCGGCCTCGCATTGGCGCGTGCGGGCGACTACGCGGTGATCACCCTGGACCGCATGCTGCCCGGCATCGATGGCCTGGCGCTGGTCACTGCGCTGCGGCGCGAAGGAATCGTCACCCCCGTACTGATGATCAGCGCGCTGTCGGACGTGGACGAGCGCGTGCGTGGCCTGCGTGCAGGCGGCGACGATTACCTGACCAAGCCGTTCGCCTCCGATGAGATGGCGGCCCGCGTGGAGGTATTGATCCGTCGCCAGAGCCAGGCCGGCCCTGCCGACAGTGTCCTGCATGCCGGCGACCTCGAACTGGATCTGATGACCCGTTCGGCCCGGCGTGGCGGGCAGGAGATCAGCCTGCTGCCGACCGAGTTCAAGCTGCTCGAATTCCTGGTCCGCAATGCCGGCCAGGTGGTCACCCGCAGCATGCTGTTCCAGGAAGTCTGGGGCTATCACTTCGACCCCGGCACCAACCTGATCGATGTCCACATCGGCCGCGTGCGCAAGCGCATCGAGCAGCCGGGCCGCCCGCAACCCATCACCACCGTCCGTGGAACCGGCTATGTCTTCGATGCGCAATCCTGACCAGTGGTGCTCGTCCAGCAGCCGCCTGCTCGGGTTGTACTGCATCCTGTTCGTGGCCTGGTCGAGCCTGCTGCTGGGGGTGATGTACTGGCGCATCTCGGACTATCTCAATGACCTGACCGAATCCGGGCTGCAGCAGCGTGCCCATCTGTTCATGGCATTCGACGGCCAGGCACTGGACGATGCGTTGCGCGACAGCCAGCGCTTCGACCTGCACCAGGTCTACACCTACGGATTGTTCAGCGGCGACGGCGCGCCATTGGCTGGACCGCTGACCGCCATCCCAGCGGGACTGCCGCTGGATGGCAGCTCGCATCCGGTGGAAGGCTGGACATTGGTCGATGGAAAGCACGAGAGCGGCGGCAGCGCACTTGGCGTAGCGACCCGGGACGGGCGGACGCTGGTGTTCGTGCGCCAGAACGGCAAGCTCATGGCGGTCAACAGCATCATTCTCGATGCACTGCTGTGGGGCGTGTCGCTGACCGTCATCCCTGGCCTGGTCGGCTGGCATCTGCTGCGCCGGCGCCCGTTGAAGCGGATCCAGCAGATCGAAGCGGCCACCAGCCGCATCGTCGCCGGCGACCTCGGCCAGCGCCTGCCGGTATCCAACCGTCGCGACGAGATCGATCGGCTGTCGAGCATCGTCAATGCCATGCTCGAACGCATCGAGCAGCTGATGACCGAGGTCAAAGGCGTGTGCGACAGCATCGCCCATGATCTGCGCACCCCGCTCACCCGCCTGCGGGCGCATCTGTACCGCATGCGCGTCGGTCTGGACGAACAGGATCCGCATGCAGACCCGCTGGACAGGGCATTGGCGGAAACGGACATGCTGATGGCGCGCTTCACCGCGCTGCTGCGGGTATCCGAACTGGAAAGCCACCAGCGGCGTTCGGCCTTCGACGAGGTCGACCTTGCCGAGCTGCTGCAGGAACTGCACCAGTTCTACCTGCCACTGGCCGAAGAGAAGCAGCAGTTGCTGGAACTGCAGGTGGATCCACAGGCCGGCCTGCTGCGCGGCGACCGTGAGCTGTTATTCGAAGCGGTGGCGAACCTGCTGTCCAACGCCCTGCAGTTCACCCCTGCGCACGGCCGCATCCTGCTGCGTGCGGTCGATGATCACGGCGCGCCGAGGATCGATGTGATCGACAATGGACCCGGCATCCCGCCGCAGGATCGCACGCTGATCTACCAGCGCTTCTTCCGCGGCAGCAGCAGTGCCGGCCAGGGACCTGGATTCGGCTTGGGCCTGTCGATCGTGGCTGCTATTGCCGGCCTGCACGGCTTCCGGCTGCGCGCGGGCAGCGCCCCGGGCGGTGGCGCCTGGCTGAGCATCCGCGGCGCCTCGGACGGCCTGCCCTGACACCGGGCCTGGGTAACTCAATTGCATTTGGGAATCATTTGTATTTGCAGGCACGCATCCGGATAATCCGCCGTCACCGCCTTCCCGGATTCCTGACGATGCCCGCCCTGTCGCCGCGCCGCCCGCTGCTGTACACGCTCGCCCTGCCCACCCTGCTGGCCTCGGCCGTCGCCCAGGCCCAGGACGGCCCGGCGGCAGGCACCCTGGACAAGGTGACCGTGGTGGCCGAGCGGGCCAGCACCGCGACCAAGACCGACACCGCCCTGACCGAGACGCCGCAGGCGATCAGCGTGGTCACCCAGCAGCTGTTCACCGATCGCGGCGCGCACAACCTGCAGGAAGTGCTGCGCTACAGCGCCGGCGTCACCGCCGATGCCTGGGGCCTGGATACCCGCAACGACGCGACCTCGGTACGCGGGCTGGACCCCGTGCAGTACCAGGATGGCCTGCGCCGCAGCTACGGGTTCAGCCCGCTCGCCCGCCCGGAAATCTACGGCCTGGAACGCGTGGAAGTACTGCGCGGCCCGTCCTCGGTGCTGTACGGTGCCGGCGCCACCGGCGGCATCATCAATGCGATGAGCAAGCGCCCGACCTTCGGCGCCCTCACGGGCGAAGTCGGCGTGCAGTTCGGCAGTTTCGACCGCAGGCAGCTTCAGGGTGACATTGGCGGCGCCTTGAACGATGCCGGTACGCTTGCCGGCCGCTTCGTCGGGCTGCTGCGTGAATCGAACATGCAGACCGATGTACTCAATGATGACCGCATCTACCTGGCGCCCTCGATCAGCTGGCGCGGCGAACGCAGCACGCTGACCCTGCTGGCCAGCTACCAGCACGACAGGACCGGCTCCAGCCAGCAGTTCCTGCCGCTGGCCGCGACCCTGCTGGCACTGCCGGGCCGCCGCCTGGACACTTCCACCTTCATCGGCCACCCCGGCTTTGATCGCATCGATTCGCGCGTCTACAGCCTGACCGCGCTGTTCGACCACAGCTTCAATGACGTGCTCAGCCTGCGCTCGGCGGTGCGCTACATCGATGGCAGGACCACCCTGCAGCAGATGTACGTGGACAGCTACAGCAATCCGGCAGATCCCTTCATCGATGCCGACCACCGCGTGGTCAACCGCACCGCCTACGGCACCCGCCCCGACGTGCAGATCTTCAGCGCCGACAATGCGCTGCAGTTCGACTTCGCCACCGGTGCGTTCCAGCACCTGCTGCTGGCCGGGGTGGACTACAGCCAGTACAAGGAGCAGCTGCAGCGGCTGGATGCCACCGGCACGCCGATCGACATCTACGCCCCGGTGTCGGCCGCACCGGTCGTGCGTGGCTGGGATCGTCAGCCGGACCAGACCTCCACCCAGCTGGGTGTCTATGTGCAGGACCAGATCCGCTGGGCCGACCGCGTCTCGCTGGTGCTGGGCGCGCGCCGCGACCATGCGCGCTCGAAGACCGAAGGCCAACCCAGCCAGACCGACAACGCCACCACCTACCGCGCCGGCCTGATCGGTGACCTCGGCGCCGGAGTATCGCCCTACCTGAGCTACAGCGAATCGTTCCTGCCGGTCACTGGCCAGGACCTGTTCGGCCAGGCCTTCAAACCAATGCGTGGCCGCCAGAGCGAGGCCGGCATCAAGTGGCAACCGGCACGCAATCTGCTGCTGACGATGGCGGCGTACCGCATCACCGAAACCAATCGCCAGACCAACGATCCGGACAACGTGCTGAACGTGGTGCAGACCGGGCAGATCCGCTCCAAGGGCCTCGAGCTGGAAGGCCAGTTCCAGTTCGCCAACGACCTCACCATCACCGCCGCGGTGGCCCGCAATGAGGCCGAAGTCAGCCGCAGCAACTTCGCGCTGGAAGTGGGCCAGCGCCTCAACGACACCCCACGGGACCTGGCCTCGGCCTGGGTATCCAAGGGCTTCCAGCTTGACGATGCCGCACGCCTGCGCCTGGGCCTGGGCGTGCGCCACGTCGGCAACACCGTATCGCTGGGCAATGGCGGGCGCATCATCACGCCCAGCTACACGCTGGCCGATGCATTGGTGGAAGTGCAGGTGACCGACTGGACGATGGCATTGAACATCACCAACCTCGCCGACAAGCGCTACTACGCCCCGTGCCGTACGTTTGGCGACTGCTTCGCCGGCTACCCGCGCGTGGTCACCGGCACCATCAGCTATCGGTTCTGACCGAGGATCACGCTGGCCGCCGATTCAGCAGGTGAACCCGCGGCTCAGCCGCGGGCAGGCAGCTTCGCCACGTCCAGGAAATTGCCAAGCACCGGTGACGGTGGTTCCGGGCGCATGCAGAACTGCAGGGCGAAACGGGCGGCTTCGCCCTCCAGCACGCGATAGACGATCTCCTGCGGGCGGAAGCTGGCCATGCTGGCCGGCACGATCGCCACGCCGGCGTCCACCGCCACCAGTGACAACACCGCGTGCATGCCCTGCGCTTCCTGCACCACACGTGGGGTGAATCCCGCTGCGGTACACAGGCCCAGCACCTGCGCATGGAAGCCGATGCCCTCGCCCGCCGGCCACGAAACGAACGGTTCATCAGCCAGCATCGCCACACTGGCCTCCGCCGCATCGGCCAACGCATGTGCACGCGGCAGCGCAATCGCCAGGCGGTCGTGGTCGAAGTCGTGCAGCACCAGCTCGGCGGCGGGAATCGGTGGAATCAGCACGCCTACGTCGATGCGCTGCTCACGCAGCCACAACTGCTGCTGGCGCGAGGTGGCTTCCTGCAGGTGCAACTGCACCTGCGGGTACTGCTGGCGGAAGCGGCGGATCAAACCTGGCAGGCGGCCATACAGCGCACTGCCGACATAGCCTACGCGCAGGCAGCCAGACTGTCCGCTCGCCGCCTCGCGCGTGCGCAGCAATGCCTGCTCGGCCTGCTGCAGCGTCGCACGTGCCTCCACCAGCAACGTCTGCCCGGCCACGGTCAGGCCCAGGGTGCGGTTGCCGCGCACGATCAGTTCACATCCGAGCACGTCTTCCAGCCGACGTATCGCTGCCGTCAGTGGTGGCTGCGACATGTGCAGGCGGGCCGCGGCGCGGTGGAAATGCAGTTCTTCGGCCACGGCCACGAACTGGCGAAGCAGGCGCAGGTCGATCATCTGGGAGCAGGCAGTGGAAACCTGCCTAGGGTACGCCCTCAGCTACGCGCGTCCACGCTGGCGCGCGCGATGGCCGGCCACTGCAATGCCACCGACTCGATGCTGTCTGCACTGACCGCACGCAGATCGCGTGGATACGCCACGTGCTCGGCCTCCTGCAGGCGCAGTGCATGGAACTGCCCGTTGCTGGCGCGCAGCGTCCATCCGCCCTCGTGGCAGCGCGTGGATGCCAGATAGGCCACGCCCTGCGCGACCGCCTCCGGATGCAGTTCGTCGGGTTCGCCTTCGATGCCCCACATGCGCGTCTTCGCTACCGGCGAAACCGCATTGACCACGATGCCGTTCTCGGCGCCTTCCAGGGCCAGCACATTGACCAGGCCAAGCGCGGCCAGCTTGCCCATCGCATAGGCAGACAGTCCGCGCTGTGCGTACTGCGGATACAGCGCGCGATCGGAGGTGGTGATGACGATGCGGCCCCCGCCCGCCGCGCGCATCGCCGGCCACACCGCCTGCGCCAGCCACAGCGGCGTCTTCGCCGCCAGGCACAGCGTCTGATCCAGCGCCTCGTCCTCGATCGCTTCCAGCGGCTGGTACTCGACCCAGCCCGCGTTGTGGATCAGGAAATCGATGCGGCCATGTTGCTGCAACAGATCCTGCACCAGCGCGTGGCAACCCGAGCGATGGTCGATGGGACCGCTTGCGGCCTGCACCGGCAGACCCTGCCCCTGCAGCACTTCCACGCTGCGAAGGATGCGCTGCGGATCGGCGCCGCGGCCATCGGTACCGGCACCGACGTCATGCATCACCACCTGCGCACCGCGCTCGGCCAGCAGGCGGCTGTAGGCCAGGCCCAACCCACCCGCGGCACCGGTCACCAGGCCCACCTGACCCTCGAAGGAAATACGCGACATCGGCTTCATGCGCACAGCTTCAGCCAAGCTCACCGCCCCGGCCAATACCGTTGACCACCGCCCACGATACGCCCTCGCTATCACCGGAAAAGGGGACGGAGGGGATTAAGTCGTTTCAGGCACAGCAGGGCCAGTTACGACTTAATCCCCTCCGTCCCCTTTTTCGCTCAGCGGCTGAAGCGGCGCGCGCCGGCGACGCAGATCACCGCGACCACGGTCACCAGCACCATGCTGAGGCTGACCGCTTCATGCAGCAACAGCGCAGCCAGCGCAAGGCCGAAGAACGGTTGCAGCAGCTGTAGCTGGCCGACCGCGGCGATTCCACCCTGGGCCAGCCCGCGATACCAGAACAGGAACCCGAGCAGCATGCTGAACACCGCCACGTAGCCCAGCGCCCACCACGCGGATGCCCCCACTTCGACGAACGAGGCCGGACGCATCAACACCGTCAGCGGCAGCATCACCGGTAGTGCCAGCAGCAGCGCCCAGCTGATCACCTGCCAGCCGCCGAGATGACGGGCAAGCCGACCGCCTTCCGCGTAGCCCAGTCCACACACCACGATCGCCGCCAGCATCAGCAGGTCGGCCTGCAACGAGGCCTCAATGCCGTTGCGCGCGGCATAGCCGACCACGCAGGCGCTGCCCAGCAGCGAGAACAGCCAGAACGCCGGGCGCGGCCGATCGCCACCGCGCAGTACGCCGAACACCGCAGTGCTCAGCGGCAACAGGCCGAGGAACACGATGGTGTGCGCTGATGAGGCGTGGCGCAGGGCAAGCGCGGTCAGCAGCGGGAAGCCGACCACCACGCCAAGGCTGACCACCGCCAGCCCGGGCAGGTCGCTGCGTCGCGGAAAGGGTTGGCGCAACAGCAGCAACAGGCCCAGGCCGAGTATGGCGGCGATGGTGGCGCGCGCGGCGGTAACGAACCCGGCGTCCAGCTGCAGCACGGCCAGGCGGGTGGCCGGCAACGAGCCGGCAAAGATCACCACACCGATGAAGCCATTGATCCAACCACTCGCCGACCGTTCCACGTCTGTACTCCCGGGGTGCCGGGCGGTGCCCGGCGGGATCTCCATGGAAGCACCTGCGGCCCGCGCCCCCCAGCTACAATCCAGTACAGTTTCAAATAACTGTACTGCCCACACTTACAGCACACTTTCGCCATGACGCGCCCGCTTACCCGCATCGAATCGGTCATCCAGGCCGTCCGTACCCGTATCGGCACGCGGGTGGATGGCGCCGGTTCGCGGCTGCCCTCGGTACGCGCGCAGGCGGCGGCAATGGGCGTGTCGGTTTCCACCGTGGTCGAGGCCTACGAGCGCCTCGCCGCCGAAGGGCTGATCAGCGCGCGTGCCGGTTCCGGCTTCTATGTCAGTGGACCGGCCGCACCGCTCGCCCTGGCCGAAATGGAACCACGCCTGGACCGCGCGGTGGACCCGCTGTGGGTGTCGCGGCAATCGCTGGAAACGCCGGCGGGCCACCTCAAGCCGGGCTGCGGCTGGATGCCCAGTGATTGGCTGTATCACGACGGCGTGCGCCGCGGCCTGCGCCGACTGGCGCGTGCCGATGCCATGCAGCTGGTCGACTACGCCGGCCCGCTCGGGCTGCCCGCATTGCGCCAGCTGCTGCAACGGCGCTGCGCGGCGCTGGGCATTGATGCACCGATTGAGCAGATCCTGCTGACCGAATCCGGTACGCACGCGGTCGATCTGCTCTGCCGTTTCCTGCTCAAGCCCGGCGACTGCGTGCTGGTGGATGATCCGAGCTACTTCAACTACCACGCGCTGCTGAAGGCGCACCAGGTGCAGGCCATCGGCGTGCCGTACACGCACAGCGGCCCGGACCTGGAGGCGTTCGCGCAGGCACTTCAGGCGCATTCGCCACGGCTGTACATCACCAACTCGGGCCTGCACAACCCGACCGGCGCGGTGCTCTCGGCCAGCACCGCGCATCGGCTGCTGGGGCTGGCCGAACGCAGCGAACTGATCATCGTCGAGGACGACATCTTCGCCGACTTCGAACTGCAGCCGGCACCGCGCCTTGCTGCGCTGGATGGGCTGTCGCGTGTGATCCACGTCGGCAGCTTCTCCAAGACCCTGTCGGCCGCTTCGCGCTGTGGCTACATCGCTGCACGCCACGACTGGATCGAAGCGCTGACCGACCTGAAGCTGGCCACCAGCTTCGGCGGCGGCCATCTGGCGATGCAGTTGATGCACATCGCGCTGACCGACAGTGGCTATCGCCGCCACATGCAATCGGTGCGCTCGCGCCTGGCCGATGCGCGCCGGCACACACTGCGGAAACTGCACACGCTGGGCATCACGCCGTGGCTGCAACCGGAAGCCGGCCTGTTCCTCTGGTGCCAGCTTCCCGATGGCCGCGATGCTGCTGCGCTGGCACGGCAGTGCCTGCGCGAAGGCATCGTGCTGGCCCCGGGCAACGCGTTCAGCCAATCGCAGCGCGCGGCCGACTATGTGCGTTTCAACGTCTCGCAGTGCCAGGATCCGAGGATCTGGCAGGTACTGGCACGCGCGCTGCGTTGAGCTGGTAATGCGCGACCAGCGCATCCACCACCACGCGCACGCCCGGCAGCTGGCCGCGACGATGCGGCAGCAGCACGCTGGTGGTGACTTCGCCGGCATGCCACGCCGGCAGGACCTGCTGCAGGCGGCCAGCAGCGATGGCCGCCGCACACAGGCTGTAGGGCAGCACGGTGATGCCAAGACCCGCTTCTGCCGCCGCGATCAGCAGCTGCGATTCATTGCCGACCAGCGCCACCTGCGGCTCCACCTGCACGGTGCCGGCGTCGGCGCTGTGCAGCGTCCAGCGCGTTGCATGGCGCGCGGTCAGCAGGCCGGCATGCGCGCGTAGCTGCTCGGGCGTGTCCACTGCCGGCGCGGCTGCCAGATAACCAGGGGACGCCACCAGCACGATGCGTTCGCTACCGAGCATTCGCTGCACCAACCCGGAATCCGGCAGCGGACCGAAGTGGCTGCGCAGGGCGATGTCGATGCCCTCCTGCGCCAGATCGATGAAACGATCACTCACTTCAACTTCGATGCGCAGCCGCGGATAGCGGCGGGCCAACGCGGGCAGGCACGCGGCAAGCTCGCCCTGCACCACCGGAATCGAAGCGCTGATGCGCACGGTGCCGCTGGGTTCGGCCTGGCGGTCGCGGACAATGGCCTCCGCAGCCTCTACCTCCGACAACGCCGCGCGTGCGCGTTCGAAGAACTCTTGGCCGACCTCGGTCAGCGCGAAGCGGCGCGAACTGCGTTGCAGCAGCCGCACTTCGAGGTGTTCTTCCAGCAGCGCCACGCGCTTGCTAAGGGTCGAGCGCGGCAGGCCCAGATGGCGCCCACCTGCGGCGAAACCACCCTGCTCCACTGCGGTCACGAACAGGGCCAGATCATTGAGGTTGAGCATGCGCAACGTCCACACGTGTGGACTTCAGGATGCCATTCGGACGGCTTCAGCGGCAATGTCCATGCTGGCACGCTTTCCTCACCCGCCGCATCGCGGCTCGAACCGGAAATCTGCCATGACCCCGATCCTCTTCTACGGCGTGCCCTCGGGCTGCTCGTTCGGCTCCATCGTTGCACTGGAGTGGCTGCGCCAGCCTTACCAGCTGTGCCGCATCGACATGCCCGGCCAGGTGCAGGGCGAAGACTACTGCCGCCTCAATCCACTGGGCGAAACCCCGACCCTGCGAACCCCGCAGGGCGAGCTGCTCAGCGAGAGCCTGGCCATCCTCAACCACCTGGCTGCGAAGGGGATCGCGCAGGGGCTGGGCTTCGCACAGGGCACGGCTGGTTTCGATCGCCTCAACCACCGGCTGGCCTATCTCAACACCAGCTTCTTCGGTGCCTACGCGCCGCTCTGGCACGCACTGGAGCATGCGGAAGGTGATGAAGCCGAGGTGCTGGGTGCCTATGGCACGACCAAGGTGCGCCACGCCCACCAGGCGCTGGAGCAGATGATCGGTACGGGCCCGTGGCTGCTGGGCGAACAGCGCAGCTTCGCCGATGCCTACTTCGCCGGCATCGCGCGCTGGAACGACTATCACCAGGTGGTCGACCGCCGCGAGTTCCCCAGGGTGCAGCAGCTGTTCGAACGCCTGCAGGACGACGCGGGCGTGCAGTTCGCCCACGCCATCGAAGCGCAGCAGCCGGCAACCAGCAGTGGTGGCTTCCTCGGCGAGGTGAGGCTGGAAGACGTGCTTGAGGCCGCAGCGGCCTGAGCCCTGTGCTGTCTCTGCGGCAGCGGCGCGCAATACCTCTTGCGCGCCGCGCTACAGTGGTCTGTCCCCGTCGAAGGAATCCGCACATGTCCACGTTCTCCGACCCGCAGGCGGTGGCCCGCTATGCCGAAGCACCGCTGCGCCAGGTGCCCGGTTTCCTCGCGTTGCAGCAGATGAGCCGCCTGCTGCTGGCCGAACGCGTTCCCGCACAGGGCCGCGTGCTGGTACTCGGTGCCGGTGGCGGGCTTGAGCTGAAGGCCTTCGCCGAGGCACAGCCGGGCTGGCAGTTGCTCGGCGTGGATCCGGCCGCACCGATGCTGGCCCTGGCCGAACAGACACTGGGTCCGCTGAAGTCGCGCGTGCAGCTGCTGGAAGGCTACATCGACGATGCGCCCGATCTGCGCTTCGACGGTGCCACCTGCCTGTTGACCCTGCACTTCCTCGACGCCGCGCAGCGCCTGCACACGTTGCGCGAGCTGCACCGGCGCCTGCAGCCCGGCGCGCCGCTGGTGGTGGCGCACCACAGCGTGCCGCAGGATCCGGCCGGCAAGCTGCGCTGGTTGCAGCGCTACGCGGCGTTCGCCGAAGCCTCGGGGGTTGCCCGCGCCGATGCGCAGCGCGCGATCGAGGCCATTGCCGAGCGGCTGCCGCTGCTGGCGCCCGAGCAGGAGGTCGCCCTGCTGCAGGAGGCCGGCTTCGACGACGTGGAGCTGTTCTATGCCGGCTTCAGCTTCAAGGGCTGGGTGGCGTACGCCAGATGATGCCTACGGCACCACGGTGATGCCGATGCGCTGCATCAACAGCGCCACCTGCTGCACGTCCAGCGTGGCGCCGCGCAAGTTGGTCCTGCGCAGGTCCAGCTCGCCCAGCTCGGAGTTGGTCAGATCGCAGTCGGTGAAGTTGGCGCTGTTCCAGTCGATGCCCTCGAACTGGCCGCCGGACAGGTCCGAGCCGGCGAAGCTGGCGCCACTCACGTTCGCACCGTCCCAACGGTTTTCCCAAAGCTCGCACTTCTCCAGCGTCACCCGCGAGAAGTTCGCGTAGCGCAGGTTCGACTTCTTGATGAAGGCACTGCAGAACCAGCTCCGCGTGGTGATCTGGTTCATGAAGCTGGCGTTGCTGAAATCCGCGCCCTGCGCGCGGCACTCGCTGATCTCCAGGCCCAGTGCCTTGATGAAGTTGAAGTGGCACATGCTGATGTCGCAGCTGCGGAAGCTGGCTTCCTTCAGCGTGGCGCCGTTGAAGCGACAGCCGGCACGGCTGTCGGCATCGTAGAAACTGCAGTTGATGAACTCGGTGCCGGTCAGGTCCGCGCCGGAGAAATCGCACTTGTGGAACTGCTGGTCGACCACCTTCTGGCCGGTGTACTGGTCTGCGCCGATGCGCAGCTCGCGGTGAACGGTGGGGGACATCAGGGATTCCATGCCAGGTGCCCCGCCATGATGCCGGGCCGCGAGGGCGATCCATAGACCCCAGGCGCCGGCGGGTTCACCGGCAGTCCAGCCACCCTGTGTCCACTTCCACCCATTGCACGTTGTTGCACGTTAACGCACGAATGTGCAGACTTGCAGCATGAGCTCAGATCCCAGCCCCCTCCCCGCCCAGCGCCCCCGGCAGATCCTTGAGGAACTGCGCCAGCAGGGCCGCGTGGTCGCCGCCGAACTGGCGCGCCGCTATGCCGTCTCCGAAGACTCGATCCGCCGAGACCTGCGCGAGCTGGCCGCACAGGGCCTGTGCCAGCGTGTCTACGGCGGCGCCGTGCTGCCACCGCCGAAGGAACGCCCGCTGCGCGAGCGGCTCACCCGCGACCGCAGCGACAAGGCCGAGCTGGCCGCCCGCGTCTGCGCGCTGCTGCAACCCGGCCAGGTCGTACTGCTTGATGCCGGTTCGACCAACCTGGCGATCGCCCAGCAGCTGCCGACCGCTCTCGGGCTGACGGTGATCACCAATGCCCCGCAGATCGCCACCGCCGCCAGCATGCTTGAAGGCACCCTGGTGCAGCTGATCGGCGGCCGCCTGGCCAGCGGCGGCGGTGCGGTCGGTGCCGAAGCGTTGGCCCAGGTGCAACGCCTGCGTGCCGACGTGTACCTGCCCGGCCCCTGCGCGGTGGACGGCGACACCGGCGTGTGGGCGATGGATGCCGAGGAAGCCACGCTCAAGCGCGCGATGGTGGCCTGCAGCAGTCGCATCATCGTCGCCGCCACCACGGAAAAGCTCGGCGCCCGCGGCCACTGGCAGATCGCCAGCCTCGACGAGATCGACGATCTGGTGCTGACCACCACCGCACCGCCAGCACTGGCAGCTCGCTTCCGCGCCGCCGGTATTGCGGTGCACCCCACTCCTCCCTGACCGTACCGCTCATGTCCCTCGCCAACCGCGCGCGTGCCGAACAGCACGCGACCCGCGCTGCATTCTTCATTCCCGGCTTCGCCACCGCGCTGTGGGCCACGCTGGTGCCCTTCGCCAAGGCACGTACCGGGATCAATGACGCGACGCTGGGCCTGGTACTGCTCTGCCTCGGTGCCGGTTCGCTGCTGGCGATGCCCTTGTCCGGCGTGCTGGCCGCGCGCCTCGGCTGCCGCCGGGTGATGGTGGCCAGCAGCCTGCTGATCTGCCTGACGGTGCCCGGCCTGGCACTGGCCGGTTCGGCCTGGACGCTGGGACTGGTGCTGTTCGTGTTCGGTGCCGCCGTGGGCGCGATGGACTGCACGATGAACGTACAGGCCGTCATCGTCGAGCGCGAAGCACGGCGCGTGATGATGTCCGGCTTCCATGCCTTCTTCAGCATCGGCGGCTTCCTCGGCGCGGCCACCATGACCGTGCTGCTGTCCGCGCAATTGCCACCGATAGCGTCGGTGCTGATCGGCGTCGGCGCCATGCTGCTGGCGTTGCTGCTGTCAGCGGCGTACTGGCACAGCGAACGGATGCCGCACGACACACCGATGCTGGCCCTGCCACACGGCATCGTGCTGTTCATCGGCGTACTGGCGTTCGTTGCGTTCCTCGGCGAAGGTGCGATGCTGGACTGGAGCGCGGTGTTCCTCAGCGATGTGCGTCGCGTCGATGCCAGCCTCGCCGGTATCGGCTATGTGACCTTCACCCTGACCATGACCATCGCCCGCCTGTTCGGCGATGCACTGGTGGCGCGCGTGGGCCGCCAGCGCGCGATCGTTCTCGGCGCTCTGCTTGCTGCCGCTGGCGTGCTGGTGCTGACCCTGGTCACGCCATGGCAGGCGTCGCTGGCGGGCTATGTGCTGGTCGGCCTTGGCTGCGCCAACATCGCACCGGCGCTGTTCTCGCTGGCCGGCCACCAGACCCGCATGCCGGGTGCGCTGGCGATCACCGCCGTTTCCACGCTGGGCTTCGCCGGCATCCTTGCCGGACCGGCGCTGATCGGCTTCGCCGCCAACCATTTCGGCCTGATCACCGCGTTCATCGGCGTGGCCACGGCCTTGCTGCTGGTGGCCGTGTCCACGCGTTGGCTGCGGGTGTAGCCCAGTGCATCAGCGCCGCCTGCGCCGCAGCTTCATCCGCAACCGGCGGTAGCCGATCACCGTGGCCGTTGCACACAACGCAGTGCCCGCAACGCTCAACAGCAGCAGAACAGCCAACCGGGCGGTGTCGAAGCGCAGCATCGCAGGCAGGTCCCAGCTGTGCAGGAAGTAGAACAGCCAGCGCCCCACCCGCTCGCGATACCCCATCGTCAGCAATGGATCGCCGGTGGCCAGGTCTAGGTAGACGCGCGTCGCCTCGGCATCGCCGAAGTCCACCACCGCCACCGGGAAGCGGCGCACCGCTGCGCCGTTCATGGCTTCCGGTGCACGTGGGTAGAAGTACGCATCCGCTGCATGCTGGACCCAGTACCCCTGCATGGGCGCATCCGACAGCGCCCGCACCTTCTGCTGCAGCCACCCGGCCGGCAGCCACCGCGCAACCTGCAGATGCCCATTGCTGCCGGACACGATACGGGTCTCGCCCTGTCCGTCCAGCAGCACCGCGAACAGCTCGCCACCGATGCGTCGCCACTGGATCTCCACGGGCTTGAACCGCTCGGCCTCGACGGCCGTCAGCAGCGCCGCTGGTTCGCCCAGTGCGCCATCCACCACCACCGGACCACCACGATAACGTCCGCTGTCGATCGCCTCGCGCGTGCTGCTCAAGACGCCCCACGGGTTCATCGACATCAGCCCGCTGAAGATCCAGGTGAACACGAACGCTGCAGCCACCAGCCCGATCAGATGGTGCCAGCGCATCCATGGTTCGACGTATGGCGTCTTTGCACCCGAACGGTAGTGTCCACGGAAACGCCAGCGCCACACACCGACCACGATGCCGCTGACTGCGGCCACCGTGCACAGCGCGGACAACACGATCACCACCCACGTCCACACCGGGTCCACCGACTGCATGCGCAGGAAGTACAGCCAGTGCAGCCAGGCACCCACATAGTTCCAACGCTGCTGCACATGCGGTGCGTCCAGCACCACTTCGCCGGTGTGCGAGGACACATACAGGTCACCCGGCTGCGCGCCCCCTACCTCCACCCGGTACAGCGGCCGGTGCGCGTCCAGCGCGCGCGAGTGCGTCCAGCGATCCTCATCCACGCGCATCGCGCCGACGAACGCCTGGCCGCCAGCAAACTGCGCAGCGGATGCTTCGGCACGCTGTGCCGACACCGGCAGCAGCACCTGGCCGGTGCGCGCAGACCAGGCGCCCACGTTGCCGCCGCTTCGCACCACATACGCTGGCTCGCCGCGCAGCGTCGTCAGTGCCACGGCCTCCGGCTCGGCCTGCACGGCGGCCGGCAATGCCGACAGCCCCTGCCAGCCGCGGGCATCCCCCAGCACCGGCAACGCCGCCAGCCGCTCACCCGGCGTCAGCTTCGGGTAGCCGATGAACAGCATCACCATGCCACTCACGAACCACAGCAGCATCAACAGGCACCCACCAATGCCCAGCCAGCGGTGCACCAGATAGGTCCAGCGCCTGGCGGTGGATCGCAGCGTCATGGCCGGCCTCCTCAGAAGCGATGGTCGACGGTGAGTTCGACGCGCCGGTCCGCACCCAGCAGCCATTGCGTGCTGGTGTAGTACGCGGTGGCGTAGTACGCCTTGTCGAACACGTTGAACAACCGCGCGGACAGCCGCGTGCGCGGTGCCGCCTGCCAGGTCAGCGCCAGGTCGGTGGTGCTGTAGCCGGGAAGTTCCAACGCGTTGGCATTGTCGGCGTAGCGCTTGCCGACATAGCGAACACCCGCCGCTGCGCTCCAGTCCGGCAGGAACTGCCAGCTCAACCATGCGTTGGCCAAGCGCTCGGCCACGTTCGGCGGTACGTTGCCATCACGCGACACCAGCACCGCCGGCGAACCCGTGGTTTCCAGGAAGTCCTCGAACTCGGCCTTCAGCACCGTCGCGTTGGCATCGAGCGACCAGTGCGGCGCGAAGTTCCAGTTCAAGGACGCTTCAATACCGCGCGAGGTCTGCGCACCCACCTGCACCCGGCGATCCGGCACCAGCGGATCACGGCTGAGCAGACCGGTCTTGCGGATGCGATACGCCGCCAGCGTCCACTCGCCGCCATCGAAGGCCTGCTTCAGGCCCACCTCGATCTGCCGGCCCTTGGCCAGATCGAAGGCACCGTTGGCTGGGCTGATCATCAGCAGTCCACTGACCGGGTCCGCCGCCTGTGAGTACTGCGCGTAGAGGCTCAGCGTCGGCTGCAGCGCGAATACGGTACCTGCACGCCAGCCGGTGCTGCTGTAGGTCTTCGAGAACGCGTTCTGGCCACTGATCAGATCGGTGCGATCGATGCGCGCGCGGTCGTGGCGCAGTCCACCCAGTACCGACCAGCGTTCGCTCAACGCCAGCCGGTCCTCCACGAACAGCGCGTACTGCTCGGCGCGGTTGCGATAGCGCGGCAGGTTGGGCGCGTCGCTGGCGAACCGGCCTGGCACCGGATCGAACGGATCGACCGGGCCCGAGCTGCCGGCATAGGTGTTGTTGGTGTGCTTGAAGTGCGCACGATTGGCATCGAGGCCCACGGCAAAGCGGTTGGCCAGGCCCGCGATGTTTCCTTGTACCCGCAGTGTCGAGGTCAATCCGGTCTGGTCCTGGTTGTGGGTGATCTCGGTGTTGCCGGAGCGATCGATCAAACCGGTGGCGCGGTTGTAGACATAGGCCTCGGCATTGCGCCAGTCGCGCTGGCTGTCGATCTGGTAGACGCGGGTGCGCCATTCCACGTTCGAGGTCGGCATCCACAGCGCATCAAGTTGGGTCCAGCGGTCGCGATAACGGATGTCGCTGTCTTCCACGTTGTAGTTGCGATGGCGAAGTGCTTCCAGCTGGTGGCCATCCACCAGCGGCGTGCCGAAGTAGCGCATCGGTTTCTGGTAGCCCTGCGCATGGGTGAGCGTCAGCTGCAGATCCGTGCGCGGCTGCCACAGCAAGGCACCGGAGAAGGTCGCGTCCCTGTTGCGCCCGCGATCGACCCATCCACCGCTGTAGTTGCCACTCACGTCCAGCCGATAGGCCAGGTCCGGGGTCAACGCACCGCCGCTGCCGAAGCCCAGGCGCGCAGTATCCTCGCTGCCGACGGTCACGCTGATCTCGTTCTCGATGGCGCTACGCGAGGGCTTCCTGGGCACGATGTTGATGACCCCGCCAATGGCGCCATCACCATGGATGACCGACGCCGGGCCGCGCAGTACTTCGATGCGTTCGGTCGACCAGGTATCGAACGGGAAGGTGATGCCCACGCCGCCGTACTGGCGAAGCCCGTCGTACAGGCGCATCACCGAGGCGCCATCGGTGAAGCCACGGCTGGACAACGCACTCAGGCCGTTGCCTGGGTGCGGCATCGCACTGATCGCGCCTGCCCGGCTGATCGCATCATTGAGGTTGGTGTCGCCCCGCTGTTCCAGTTGTTCGCGCGAGATCACGGTCAGGCTGGCCGGTGTCTGCAGCACGCTCAGGCCCAGCGCAGACCCGGCGCTGGCGGTGGAAGACAGTTCACCGCTGCGGGTGTCGACCACGCGCACGGTATCCAGCGTGGTCGGAGGTGGCGCATCGGCGGCAAGGGCGGGCACGGCGTACAACAGGGACATGCACAGCGCAGGCAGTGTCGCCCTGCGCAGGCGCGCGGAGTTGGGGTTGGTTTTCATTTGTTCACGGCATGCAAGGCCACCCCGCAATGGCAGGGCAGCAATCAGAAAGGGGCAAACACGCGCGTGCGGGCACCGGCCGTGGCCGGCAACCTCATGGAAGAACGTTCAGTGCAACACGCGTGCGGCTCAGACGGCCATCAAGGCCGGCGGCCCACGCGCTCCCAATGTGCCGCTGATCCGTTGCGGCAACGTCTGCACCGCACCGCGCAGCGCGCGGCACACCGGTGCCATCGGCGCCAACAGCAACACTGCCGCCACCAGCAGGGTGATCAGCCGTGCAGCGATCAGGCAGTAATCGCAGTCCACACCCATCTCATGGTCGGCGTGTGGATCGGCAGCCGGCTTCGGTGTCGATTCCCCGTTCTGCATTGCCATCGCGTGATGGTCATGGTGCGCTTCCATCGCGTGCTGTGCATGCTCTGCGTGCATCGCGTGATTCAAGGCTGCCACCGGTGCGGTGGCCGCAACGTGGTCATGCGCCAGCCAGCGGCTCACCAGCGGGGCGAGCAGCACCAGCAGCATGGCAAGCCATGCCAGGACCTGGAACCGGCGGTGGAGGACAGAACGACGCACGCCACCATTCTACGGGGCGACGGCCAACCTTGGACCTAGTTCAGGGTTTCCAGAAAGGCGGTGCGACGTTATGACGCAGCCGCGGACGCAGACGCTCTCCACGGCCCCAAAGGGGGACGGAAGGCGGCCTTACAGCCCCTTCCGTCCCCACATCGCATTGCTAGAACCGCGCGGGCTGCTGCACCGCACGTTCCAGGAACATGACGCCCGCCTGCAGGCTGTTGCGGGCGTTCTCCAACCAGCGCTCCGGATCGGCCACCGCAAATCGCTCCTGTGCATCCACATCACCCGAGTCGGCCAGGTCGGCCAACTGCAGATGGATGTGGTTCTCCACCAGGCTCACCAGCACGGCGAGCTCGGCCGACAATCCGGCGATGCGTTCGGTGAAGCCAGCGTCGTTGCTGTTCAGAGACATGTCCCCTGTTCCTATGCGTTGCGGTGTTGATGGATGGCTTCGAAACGCTCGGCGCAGGCAGGCCCACAGAACAGCCTGGCCGGATCGTTGTCGAAGTCTTCGCTGCAGTCCGGGTTGTGGCATTCCCCAATGGGCCTGAGTGGGGCAACGCTGCGGGCCCGCGTTGCGTGCCGGGCCAGTGCTCGTTGCAGATGGCGCGCGTCCAGTTCCTGCGCTTCGTCGATGGTGTCCGTCATGCGGGTTGTATTTTATCGAGGGGTCGTCGCACTGATTGAGAACGTCGCGGCCGCGGCCTGCGGCGCGCATGTGGCGTCAGGCCGGGGCATTTCATTGAGGTCGGCTTCAGTCATGCAGGCTCCTTGTGCATGGGCGCCCTGGCGGGCGTTCGAGAGAGAGTGAAGGGCCGCGTCGAACGGCGCGGCCATCATCCGGAAACCGGTTCTCGCCGATTGCGACACAAGACGGCGATGATGCGGATCTGCGATCGCAGTCGCATGTTGAACCGCGTGGAGCGCCCTTGGCGGATCCAGGGACAGCAGGTATCCAAAGGTGTTGCAAATGGCGGATCCATCGGACACCATGACCACATCAACACCTTCCATCACCTGCTGACCACTTCGCGTCGGGCCGCCGCCGCATGGCCTGCACAGCGCAGGCATCGCACAGCGCCATTGCCATCCACGGTCGCTGTGCATCGAACAACGTTCCAAGGGGGTCCAGCCGAATGTACACACCGCACCCAACGCAGGACGTCGTCCCGGCGTTCCTGCAGGCCATGCATGCACACGGCATCGTGCCGGACGCACGCGGACGCGATGCACTCAACGCCGACGGCACGCTGGTGCGCTTCCACGTGGAGGGTGACCGTCGTGGCACCCGCAATGGCTGGGCGGTCCTGTTCGGCGACAACGTGCCCGCCGGCGAGTTCGGCAGCTGGCGTACCGGGACCCGTCACGCCTGGTGCGCGCAATCACCGGCCACGCTGAGTCCCACCGAGCAGCGCGCGATCCGGCAGCGCCAGGAATCGGCCCGGACCGAACGGGAGCGGCAACAACGCGAGCGCGAGGATGCCGCAGCCAAGGCCGCCAACGTACTGTGGCAGCGGGCCATGCCCGCCGACGACAGCCACCCCTATCTTGCCCGGAAGGGCGTGCACGCTCATGGCCTGCGCGTGGCAGCGTGGCCGGTACGCAACAGCGATGGGCTGGTGTTCCGCCACATCGAGAATGCGCTGTTGGTGCCGGTGGTGAACACTGCCGGACGCATCGTCTCCCTGCAGGCGATCCTTCCCCGTACCGACCCGGCACTGGGGCGCGACAAGGACTTCCTGGCCGGTGGCCGCAAGCAGGGCTGCTTCCATGTCATCGGCAAACCATTGCCCGGGCATCCCATCGCCATTGCCGAGGGCTATGCCACCGCGGCATCGATCCATCAGGCCACCGGCTGGTGCGTCGTGGTCGCGTGGGATGCGGGCAACCTGACGGCCGTGGCCCGTGCCTGGCGCAACGCCGTACCCGATGCCTCGTTCGTGCTCTGCGCGGATAACGACCAATGGACGCGGCAACCACTGGAGAACCCTGGTGTCAGCCAGGCCACGCAGGCTGCGGCGGACATCGGTGCTCGGGTGGTCTGGCCGGAATTCGCCATCGTGCACGGCGACGATGATCGCCCCACCGACTTCAACGACCTGCATCGGCGTGAAGGCCTGGAAGCACTGCGCGCGCAGCTGCTTGCCGACCCACCGTGCGCGCCGGGCGAAGTCCCCGCCGAGAGCGGCACACGCTCCCCGGCCGCCGCGAGCTACCAGGTTCCCGGCAACCTCTCCGCCTTCGATACCTTCACTCCGTTCCCCGACAGCAGCGCACGCGGCCGCCCGTTGCCGACCGCGCGCAATCTCGCCGAGCTGTGCCGCCGCACCGGCGTTACGGTGCGTTACAACGTCATCCGCAAGGACCTGGAGATCCTGGTGCCGGACCTCCAGTCCACGATCGACAATGCCAAGGAGGTTGCCGCCGGCGAAGTGATGGACTGCATGCACCGTGCCGGCATGGCCACCGCCAGCTTCGAGACCAACCTGTGCCAGGTGGCCGAAGCCAATCCCTACAATCCCGTTGCCAGCTGGATCACCTCGCAGCCCTGGGATGGCCACTCCCGCCTCCAGGCGTTCTTCGACACCGTGCAGGAAGCCCAGCCCACGCGCATGGCCGATGGCCGCATCCTGAAGGAGGTGCTGATGCGGCGCTGGCTGATCTCCGGCGTGGCGGCCGCCTTTGAACCGGATGGCGTGGTCGCGCGTGGTGTACTGACCTTCGTCTCCAGGCAGAATCTGGGCAAGACGCGCTGGGCACGGCAGCTGGCACCGGCCGAACTGCAGCTGATCGCCGATGGCGTGGTACTCGACCCCACCAACAAGGACAGCATCAAGCAGGTCATCTCCAAGTGGATCGTGGAGCTGGGTGAGGTCGACGCCACCTTCCGCCGCACTGATATCGCCGCGCTGAAATCATTCATCTCGCGCAGCCACGATGAAATCCGCCGGCCTTACGCACGCACCGAATCGCGCTATGCGCGGCGCACCATCCTGTTCGCCAGTGTCAACGACGAGCGCTTCCTGCGTGACGCGACCGGCAACAGCCGCTGGTGGACCGTGCATGCCGTGGCGTTGGGTGAACCGGCGCGGATCGACATGCAGCAGGTGTGGGCCGAAGCCCACGCGCTGTACCGCAATGGCGAGACCTGGCACCTGTCCGGCGAAGAGCTGGATGCGCTCAATGCCACCAACAGCGAGCACGAACCCATCTCGCCTATCGCCGAGCTGATCGATCGCCACTTCGACTGGTCCCTCCCCGCCGAGCATTGGAGCACGCACTACCGTGCCACCGAGATCGTCATCGCGGTGGGCATCGACAGACCGAACCGGCGCGAGGTCAACGAGGCCGCCGCCTACGTGGTGAAGCGGCATGGCGTGCGCACCCGCGTGGTGGGCAAGGAACGGGCAAAGGTATGGCTGATGCCACCGCGCAGCCGCAGCCTGTCCGAACACATCGCAGGACCGTTCTGATGCCACGCACCCATGATGGCCGCGAAGTCGGCAGCGACAGCGCCGAGTGGCGCCTCGACTGCGAGGCACGGCGCCTGCTGCAACTGGCGGGCTACCGCTGCATCGACGCTCAAGGGCGGTGCAGAACGATCAGCCCGCGCCGGCATCGCCAGCAGTACCTGGCGCGCGTACAGGCCACCCGGGGTCCTGTGGAGCGCGAGCGATTGGCGTCACTGGCGGTACGGCAATGGATCGCCAATCCCCCCTCCCAGCCCGCCGAGGATGCCAGTAGATGAAAGGTGTTGACTGGAGCGGTCCACAGAGGCAAGATGACTGTATCGGCCACGCCACCTTCCAGGAGCGCTTCCGCCATGCCTCGACCCCGACTGCATGCCTTCGAAGGTGAGCAGCTCACCGTGCGACAGATCCACCAACGGGTACCGGTACTGTCCGAGCGGACCATCCGCGATCACCTTGCTGCCGGCCGTCGTACGCGTACCGCCATGTTGTGCTTTGACCCGATCGCGGCGGCAGCGCGCGGTGGCCGCATCACCCAGCGCATCCTGCGCGCCCGCAGCACCGCCGCACGTGATTCCTGATCCACCGGCAGCGGCCACGTCCTTCAAGGAGTAGATTTCCCATGATTCCCGCGTCCCTCGACAGCGGCCATCGCATGATCGCCGACACGCTGGCTGCGTTCCGTGCCGGGCCTGCCCTGGCCAGCACTGCGCTCCGCGCACGCCCGCAGGCGGGTCCGCCGCTCTACATCGGCATCGCCGGCGCCCAGCGCGCGGGCAAGGACACCCTCGCCAGCGGGCTGGCGTCGGCACTGGCACTGCCCTGCGACAGCTTCGCCGCACCGCTGCGGCAGTTCGTCGCGTCCCTCCTCGGGCTCTCCCTGCGTGAACTGGACAGCCGCAAGGAGGACACCATCGACTGGCTGGCCGAACTTACTCCTCGCCACCTGATGCAGACCGCGGGTACCGAATGGGGCCGCGACCGTGTCCATCCCGAGTTGTGGGTACGCTCGCTGTTCGCGCGCCTGCCTGCGGGAGGACTGGTGCCCGACGTCCGCTTCAGTAATGAGGCCTGCGCGATCCGTCGCCGCGGTGGTGTCGTGATCCGCGTCAGCCGCCCGGGCCATGGAGGCCATGACACCCACGCCAGCGAGCAGCCACTGCCCGATGAGCTGGTCGACATCGAGGTAAGCAACGACGGCAGCCGGGCCGATCTGGTACGCAGGACGCTGGACCAGCTGCTGTCGCGCGGCGTGATCTGAGCCTGGAGCAGGGCCGCGCTGCCCTGCAGCTTCCCCTGACCCAACCGCAGGTTCCGGCCCATCATCGGCGAAAATGATGTAAGGTCGTCCCCCATCACCGACGGCACCTGTCGTCACCCTGCATCCCCAATCATTTCGCAAAGAGGAATTGTCATGGAGGTCGAACAGTTCACGTCGACGCGCCAGAAGGCCATCGAATTGTTCAAGTCGCAGCCCAAGGGTGGCAAGGACATCGTGAGCCTGGACGCGATCTTCATCTCGCTGTGCTCGCTGGCCAACGCCCGGGCCGAGACCGGCACCACCCGGCAGGAACGCACTGCGGCTCGTCCTGGCAGCCAGCAACCTCCCGCGCCGTGGTTCACCGAGACCCTGGCCGCCCTGAAGGGCAAGGGCGAATCGATCACCGTGGCGCGGTTCCTGATGTTCGCCAACCGCTTCCCGGTCAAGCGCATGGACCAGGTCAATGCAGCGCGCTGGCTGCGTGATGCCGGCTACATTCCGCGCAAGACCGGCGGCAACCTGGTATTCGACCTTTGATCCAGCACCACCTGCAGTCCTGAAGCCCCGGCATCGTCCGGGGCTTTTTCGTTTCAGGGCCTGCTCACCGGTGTGAGGGAGGACGACCAACGGGACGCCATCCTCACCCCATACCTGCCACATCCCCTTGATCTGCCTTTCCCTCCTCTCTGTGAGGACTGCGAGTACGAAGGAAGGAGCAAACATCAGCAGCAACAGCCAGCGGCCGCAGGGCGTCATGCGCTCCCGAGCAGCCATCCTCACCCGTCCTCGGGGCACCGATGAATACCTTCAGCACCCATACTCGAAAGTAGACGAAAGGTGTTGACTGGCAGTGAGGGATGGCAACAGTGGAGATCAATGCCACTGAAGACATCCTCCATGAACGCCCTGCCCGACAGCATCCAGACCCTGGCCGAGGTCATCGGCGAATCCGCAGCCCTCACGCTGGTGCGTGCGTGGCCGCCGACAACGTCCAGCACCACCGGCCGTCATCGCGTCATCGTCTACGTTCCCTCCACCCTGCCCGACCAGCATCGCCTGATCGACATCCTCGGCCGCGACGTTGCCCAACGGCTGGTCAACCACTTCGGTGGCGAGCTGCTGTTCCTGGCCTCGTGCTTTGCAGCCAGCGCCCATGAGCGCCGCGAGCAGATCGCACGAGCGGTCGCCTGTGGCATGCCGCGCGAGCACGTCGCGCGCGAGTTCGGTGTCTCGCAGACCACCATCAAGCGCGCCCTGCGTGGCGCCCGTTCCGCGCCACCGACCGCGGTCCATCCGGCCCTGCTCAAGGGGTACGCACGCGCATGAACGAGAGCGACCTGCTGGCCGGTGTACCGGACTGGGCCAAATATCTAGGGGGAACCTCGGGTGTACTGATCGCGGTGTCGCTGTGGCTGCGCCAATGGTTGTCGTCGGCCAAGGTCGACCGCACCGCAGACGAGGCCACCAGCAACACCCTGCGCACCCTGCAGGAGCAGCTCGCAGCCGAGCGTACCCGCGCCGACGGCCTGATGCACGAGCGCGAAGCAATGGCCCAGGAGATCGGCCAACTGCGCGGCGAGGTCAACGCCCTGCGCGCGCAGATCGCCCAGCAGAGCGTGCAGATAGACGCGCTGTTGAACCTGGTGCGCAAGCAGCCGGGGGCCGCCGCATGACCGCCGCTGCAGCCAGCGCCCTCGGTGGGGCCAACGTCGCCGCATTCCTGGACATGCTGGCGGTATCCGAAGGCACCGACATCCCCAGCCAGCACTCGCGTGACCGCGGCTACGACGTGATCGTGGGTGGCCAGTTGTTCAACGACTACCGCGACCATCCCCGCGTGCTGGTGTCGCTGCCACGCTATGGCATCAAGTCCAGTGCCGCCGGTCGCTACCAGTTCCTGCGCAGTACCTGGGATGACCTGCGCGCGCGGCTGGGCCTGCCCGACTTCGGCCCGGTTTCGCAGGACCGCGCGGCCGTGGCGCTGCTCAAGCAATGCGGTGCCTACGAATTGATCCGCCTCGGTCGCTTCGATGCCGGCATCAACGCCGCACGACGTATCTGGGCGTCACTGCCGGGCGCCGGCTACGGGCAGAAGGAGCATGCGCTGGAAACACTGCGCGTGGCCTACCGCGCCGCCGGCGGAGGCCTGCAGTGACGCCCGTCGCCCTGCGGTTCCGCATGGGCCTGCTGGTCCTCGCCGGTACCCATGCATGCTGTGCCTGGCTGGGGTGGACGCTGCGCGACCGCAGCGCGGACCTTGCCATCGCCACCGTCCAGACCGCACAGCAGGCATCGCGCGCTGATGCGGCGCAGGCCGCACATCAGCGGGACCTCGGCAACGCCCGCGCAGGTGCGCAGGCCGAATCGCAGCGCCTGGCCACGCAGGCCGAACGCACCCGGCAATTCCAAACCCTGCAACAGGACATCGAGACCCATGCCAAGACTCCTGGCCGTGACCGCGGCGATGCTGATGCTGAGTTCGTGCGCATCTGGCGCGAAGCCAACGCCGGTCGCGCCCTGTCGCGTTGATCTCAGCATCGCCCCGGCGCAGCTGCGTGCGCCGGACGAGCTGCCGGACCTGCAGGCGGCCAACGACGATGCGCTGCTACGCAATCACGTTGCCGTCGCGCGGCAGTACCACGCACTGGCCGACCAGCTGCGTGCCCTGCTGTGCAGCCTCGGCAGCCAGCAGGGGATCACCCTCAACGGTACAGCGCCAATGGCGCCTGCAGAGTGCACAGCCACCGGCACGGCCACCGCGCGACAACAGCGCTGATCCCCGCGGCCACGCCTGCAATGTCCCATGCGGCGGGTGATGGCAACACTGGATGCAGACAGCGCGCGTCCCCAACCAGGCGCGTACTCCCATTCAACGCACGAGCTGACATGGCGACCAACTCCTCCTCTTCCATTCTCGACGCACTGCACCCCGCCATCGAAGCCGCGATCCGCGCCCGCTTCCCGGACTTCGCAACCGTCGAGTTCTATCGCGAACCCGGTGCTGAAGGCCTGGCCACACCCGCCTGCCTGCTGGCAATGACCCGCTGCGATCGCAGCAAGGACAAGGACGATGGCAGCGGGCAGATGCAGGCATTGCTGCGCTTCGAGGCACGCGTCGTCGTCGCTGCCGCCGCTATCGACGCGGCACTGCAGCTGCGCAAGGCCGCCGTCGCGCTCGCCGGCTGGCTGCACCAGCTCGGCCGGTTCCCCGGCGCGGCCAGCGGCGCGATCGATGTGATCGCCGCACTGCCCGAAGACACGGCGGCGGCGCAGCCAGGCCTTCGCACCTGGCTGGTGGAGTGGTCACTGCCGGTCGCTTTGGGCAGCAACGCCTGGGAGGAGACCGGAGGCGCAGTTCCCCAGGCCTTCTACAGCTTCGTACCGGAGATCGGTCGTGATCACGAAGCACGCTACCAGCCCATTGAAGGAGCAGCACCATGAGTGCCGAACACGCGCGCCTGATCGGCAACCTGCTGATGATCGGCGTCGTGCGCGAGCTGGACGAAGCGGGCGGCCGCGTGCGCGTGGATGCAGACGGCATGCTGACCGACTGGATTCCCTGGCTGGAGCGCCGTGCTGGCCCGGGCGTGCGCAGCTGGTGTGCACCCGAACCCGGCGAGCAGGTGCTGCTGGCGTGCCCCTATGGCGACCCCGGCCAGGCACTCGTTCTCGGCAGCCTGTACCAGGACCGGTTCCCGGCGCCCGCCGACTCGCGGCTGCGGCACCGCACCGAGTTCGCCGACGGCAGCGTTGTCGAGTACGACCAGGAAACCGCAACGCTCAACGTCGATGTCGGCAGCGGCAAGGTCATCGTCACCTGTGCAAGTGCACAGGTGATCGCCAGTGAGTCGATCGTGCTCGATACGCCATCGGTCAAGGCGACTGGCGACCTGGACGTCACCGGTGCGATCAGTGCCGGCAAGGACATCAGCACATCCGGCGAGGTCAAGGCTGGCGCCATCGGCCTGAAGGCACACAAGCACACCGCACAGGGTCCGACCGCACCTACCACGCCCGCGCAGCCCTGAGCGGCCACGCGTGCAATGCCCTGAAAACCCGCACTCCACGACGATAGAGGCCATGCGAGGAATCGACGCCAACACCGGCAAATCACTGGATGGGCTCGCCCATCTGCACCAGTCCGTGCGTGACGTTCTCACCACGCCCCTTGGCTCCCGGGTACTGCGCCGTGAATACGGTTCGCGCGTGTTCGAACTGATCGATGCGCCGACCAACCGCTCGCTGCGCATGGACCTGATCGCGGCCACCGTCGACGCACTCGCGCGATGGGAACCGCGGCTTCACGTCGAGAACGTCGACGTCTCCCTCCCCGCCCCCGGCGTGATGATCCTGGCAGTGACCGGAATCCACCTGCCGGACGGCGAGGCCATCACCATCGAAGGAATCGAGGTTCGCTAACCGTGGCATCCGGCTCGTTCACCAGTGTCAATCTCTCCCAGCTGCCTGCACCGGCGGTCATCGAAGTGCTCGATTTCGAGACGCTGTTCGATGAATCGTTGACCGCACTGCAGGCGCTCGACCCCACCTTCGACGCGCTGCTGCCGTCGGACCCGGCCTTCAAGATCCTGGAGGTCTGCACCTACCTGCGCCTCCTCGACCGACAGCGCGTCAACGATGCGGCGCGTGGCGTGATGCTGGCCTACGCGGTCGGCAGCGACCTGGACCAGCTGGCCGCGATCTTCGGCATCGGCCGCCAGATGCTGGACCCGGGCAAGCCGCAGGAAGGCATTCCGCCACGCTACGAGAGCGATGAAGATTTCCGTCGGCGCATCCAGCTGGGTCCGGAAGGCTTCAGCGTGGCCGGGCCGGAAGGCGCCTACATCTTCCACGCGCTGAGTGCCGATCCGCGGGTGCTCGACGCCAGCGCGACCAGTCCGTCGCCGGGTGAAGTGGTGGTCTCGGTGCTGTCGCGTGAAGCCGATGGCACGGCCACCCAGGCGCTGCTCGACGCAGTGGAAGCGAAGCTGAGTGCGGCCGACGTGCGTCCGCTGACGGACCACGTGCTGGTACGCACGGCGGCAATCATCAACTACGCGGTCACCGCCACGCTCTACACCTACGCCGGCCCGGATTCGCAGGTGGTGCTGGCCGAAGCACGCTCGCGCCTGGATCGCTACATCGCCGAGTCGCATCGGCTCGGCCGCGATGTCACCCGCTCCGGCCTGTTCGCCGCATTGCATGCCGAGGGCGTGCAGCGCGTGGAGATTTCCAGCCCGGCGGCTGACGTGGTGGTGGACCGGACCCAGGCCACCTACTGCACCGCGGTGACCCTGACCCATGGCGGCAACGATGAATGATTCCACCGCACGCCTGATCAATGCACGCCTGCGTGGCGCGATCGATGGGCACAACCTGCAGTTCCGCCATCCAGGTGGCGCACTGGCCACCCTGCAGGCGGTGTACCGCACCGATTGGCAGGGGCGTTTGAAGCTGTCGGATACGATGCGGCGCAACCTGCAGCGTTTCTCGGCATCCTTCGACCATCCACGATGGAAAGGCTTCTACGTGAAGCCGGCCAACCTGTCGTCCAGTCATCCCGCTCCGGATGGCAGCTCCAGTGCCTGGTCCTTCCCGGTCTCCGATGCGATCGGGGGCCCGGAGCAGAACTTCGCCGGCGTGGTGGACGAGGATGGAAGCGCGTTTCCCAATGGTGCCGTGCGCACCATCAGCATCTGGCTGCGTGCAACCGAACCCTGTGCGATCGACTTCGGCATGCGCGCCACCGGCGCAGGCAGGACCCGTCTGCAGGTGGGCACCGAGTGGAAGCGCTACAGCTACACCTATGCCGCAACCGCGGATGACGCCCCCCGGGGCGTGAGCATCGTGCTGGATCGGCGGGCGGGCGGGAACGCCGGCCTGAAGCCGGACAGCCGCATCCACCTTTGGGGCGTGCAGGTGGAGGAAGGCCGCGAGGCGACCAGCTACATCCGCACCATGCCCGAGCCAGTGGGCGTGATCGATTACAGCGTGCTCAACAATGTGATCACGCTCAGCCGCCCTCCCGCTCCCGGTTCGATCATCGACGCCGACGCGCTGATCAGGGTGCCGACGGCAACCACCCTGCTGCCGCCCAACGCCACCCGCGCGGAACGGGCGCTGGCCCGTGCTGCGGTGACCCGCCCGCTGCCGGTGGACATCACCGCGCTGTGGGATGCGGACCGCTGCCCGGCCGCGTTGCTGCCCTGGCTGGCCTGGGCCTTGTCCGTCGACGAATGGAAGGCCTACTGGCCGGAAACGGTAAAGCGTGCCCGCGTGCGCGCCGCGATCGCGATCCAGCGCCGCAAAGGCACCTGGGGCAGCGTCCGCGATGTGGTGGCTGCGTTCGGCGGTTCGATCCTGATCCGCGAATGGTGGGAAATGCAGCCGCGAGGTGCACCGCACACCTTCGAAGCGGTGATGACCATCGCCAACCAGGGCGGCGAGACCGCCACCGCCAAGTTCGTCGACGACGTGATCGGCGAGATCAGCCGCACCAAGCCGGTGCGCTCGCACTTCACGTTCACCCAGGGCATGCAGGCCAGCGCCGGTATCGGTGCACTTGCCGGCGCCCATGGCACCACCTTCCGCCGCATCCAACTGATCGGAGAGTAAACCCCGCATGCGCTTGAAAATCACCGACGCCGGCTTCGCCAGGCTGGTCAATCCACCCAACACCGGCACCAGTGCCGTGCTGATCACCGAGATCGGCCTGACGTCCACGGCATTCACGCCGACGGCAGGGCTGACCGCCCTGCCCGGCGAGATCAAGCGGGTCTCGACGTTCGGCGGCAAGGCCGTGGGCGACGACACGCTGCACGTCACGATCCGTGACGACAGCGCTACCGCCTACAGCCTGCGCGGCTTCGGCCTGTACCTGGGCGACGGTACGCTGTTTGCAACCTTCGGCCAGACCGATCCGATCATGGAGAAGACCGCAGCCTCGATGCTGCTGCTCTCCACCGATACCCGCTTCAGTGAAGTCGATACCGCGCTGATCGAGTTCGGCAATGCCGAATTCATCTATCCGCCCTCCACCACCGAGGTGCAGGGCGTGGTCGAACTGGCCACGACGACCGAGACCGAAGAGGGTGCAGATGCCCAGCGTGCGGTGACACCGCGCGGGCTGCGTGCCTTCATCGACAAGCGCTTTGGCGCCAGCGCCCCCACCCAGTTCGTCCGCACGCTGCTGTCGATCGCCACCGATGCCGCGTTCCGCTCCGCCCTGGGGCTGAAATCGGCCGCGTTGAAGGACGAGGGCGCCGACAAGGGCCTGGATGCCGACCTGCTCGATGGCCGCCACGGCACCCACTACCTGGACTGGCGCAACATGACCGGCGTGCCATCCAGCGTGCACGTGCCCGGACAGGTGATTCTGTTCGCCGGTGCCACCGCGCCCAACGGCATGCTGCTGTGCAATGGTGCCGCTGTTCCGCGTGCCAGCTACCCGGCCCTGTTCGCCGCCATCGGTACCCGCTACGGCGCCGGTGATGGCGCAACCACCTTCAACCTGCCGGCAATGCAGGAAGGCACGGTGGTCACGCACACACTGAACCCGGAAGCGGTCGGCAGCTTCACCCAGGGTGAGGTGATCCGCCACACCCATGGCGCAAGTGCGGCGACAGCGGGCAACCACAGCCACGCCATTTCCGTAGGCGCAGGCGGCGCGCATTCCCATGGCGCCAGCGCCAGCGCGGTAGGCGACCACGCGCACGGTGCATGGACCGACTCGCAGGGCCACCACGCGCATACCGGCGGCACCTCGTGGATCGGCGATCACCAGCATCTCACCGCGTTCGCCGAATCCGGCACCACCTACCCGTGGGGCGCCGACTACAACAACCACGCCGGTTCACGCGGCAACCTGGACTACGACAACCCCTGGCCGTACACCAGCCCGGCCGGTGGCCACGCCCACAGCTTCACCACCGACGGCGCAGGCGGCCACGGCCACAACATCGGCATGAACGGCGCCGGCGGCCACTCGCACACCATTTCCATCGCCCAGGTGGGTGACCACGGCCACGCCGCGTCGGCCGCCGACGCCGGTGCGCACACCCACACCGTCGTGGTGGAGAACGCCGGTGGCGACCGCAACCTGCCGGCTGGCCTGCGGATGATCTATTGCATCGCGTACTGAGGACATGAACTTGCCTACCGAACCGCGCTTCGCGCACTCCTACGATCCCGATACCCGCGCCTACATGGGCAAGGTCCGCCTGCAGCCTTCGCCGGACGGCGCCTGGAACCTGCCCGACTTCACCGTGGACGTCGCGCCTCGCCAACCTACCGGCGAATACCAGGCACTGCGCCTGGCCGAGGATGGCTCACGCTGGGAACTGGTGGCCGATTTCCGCAACTGCATGCTGTGGGACACACGCACCGCGATGGCGGTACCCAACCGCCTCGCGCTGGGCGAGCCGTTGCCCAAGGACGTGACCCTGTCCGAACCATTCAAGCTGGATGGCACCACCGCGCAATACAACGCGTGGAATGCCAGCCGCCGCGAATGGACGCTGCTGCCGGACTACAGCTCGCGACCGCTGTGGAACAAGCACGATGCCAGCTTCGCGACTCCCGTTTCCCGTGGGGTCGCGCTGCCGCCATCGGTCACCGATCTGGCACCGCCTGCAGATCGCAGCTACCCGGTCACCTTCGATGAAGCCCGTGCTGCCTGGGTGATGGTCACTGCCCCCGAACCCGACCCGGCCGCGCAACCGCAACCGCAACCGCAACCGTGATTTCGGGCCACCGCTGCAATTAATCCAGCCGCGGCCAGATACGAACATGTACCCATGCGGCGCAGATCGCGACCGCAGCACCCACCCAACCAAGGAAAAAACAACGCATGGCCGAATTTCTGCATGGCGTGCAGGTCGTCAACATCGATGGTGGTTCCCGCTCGATCGCTGTTGCCTCGACCAGCGTCATCGGCATCGTGGGCACCGCGCCCCGCGCCGACAAGATCGCCTTCCCCTACAACACTCCGGTCCTGGTGACCTCGCGTTCGCAGGCAGCCAAGCTGCTCGCCAACGCCGCAACCGAAGTCGATGAGGGCACCCTCCCGGGCCAGCTCGACGCCATCTTCGACCAGTCCAACGCGGTTGTGGTCGTCATCCGCGTCGAGAAGGGCGCCACCGAGAACGACACCCTGGCCAACGTGCTGGGCGGCGTGAACGCGCAGACCGGTGCCTACACCGGCGTGCATGCACTGCTGGCGGCAAAGTCGGTGGTGGGCATCAAGCCCCGCATCCTGGCGGTACCGGGCTTCACCCACACCCACGAAAAGCGCGATACCGAACTGCTGGCCAACCCGGTCGTGGCCGAATTGCTCGGCATTGCCGACAAGCTGCGCGCGGTGATCATCAAGGATGGCCCGAACAGCAACGACGACGCCGCCAAGAGCACCACTGCTCTGACCGGTTCCAAGCGCGTCTACGTGGTCGACCCGGCGCTGCTGGTGCAGTCCGGTGATGCCATCGTCACCCGCTACGCCTCCGGTGCCGTGGCCGGTGCCATTGCCCGCAGCGACAACGAACGCGGCTGGTGGGCATCGCCGTCCAACCTGGAGCTCAACGGCGTGGTCGGTACCGCACGCGCGATCGACTTCGGCCTGTCCGACGCGACCAGCCGCGCCAACCTGCTGAACCAGTCGAACGTGGCGACCATCATCCGCGAAGGTGGCTTCCGCCTGTGGGGCAACCGTACCGCCAGCAGCGACCAGAAGTGGCAGTTCCTGTGCGTGGTGCGCACCGCCGACATCATCGCCGACAGCCTGGAAGCCGCCCACCTGTGGGCCGTCGACCGCGGCATCAGCAAGACCTACGTCGACGACGTGCGTGAGGGTGTCAATGCCTTCCTGCGCGGCCTGAAGACCCAGGGCGCGATCCTCGGCGGCAACTGCTGGATCGACCCCGACCTGAACGCAGCGGACAGCGTGGCCCAGGGCCGCTTCTACTGGGACTTCGACTTCACCCCGACCTACCCGGGTGAGCAGCTGACCTTCCGCATGCACATGAACAACAACTACGTCTCGGAGATCTTCTAAGCATGGCGCGCAAGATCCGCAAAAACTTCAACTTCTACGTCGACGGCAAGGGCTATGCCGGCAGCGTGATGTCCTTCACCGCCCCCAAGCTGTCGCTGAAGACCGAGGACTTCCAGGCCGGCGGCATGCTGGCCCCGACCGAGATCGTGCTCGGCCATGACAAGCTGACCGCCGATGTCGAGTTCGCCTCCGACGACGCGGAGATCATGAGCAAGTTCCACGTCATCGAAAGCAAGGAATACGGCTTCACCGCCCGCGAAGCGCTGGAAGGCGATGACGGCGAAGTGACCCAGGTCGTGCACAACATGCGCGGCAAGGTGAAGCTGCTGGACCGTGGCGAAACCAAGGTCGGCGAGAAGGGCACGATCAAGGTCAACCTGGCGCTGAGCTACTACAAGCTGACCCATGGTGCCCAGGTCGTGCAGGAGATCGACGTGGTCAACATGATCGCCCGCCAGGGTGGCGTGGACGTGCTGGCCGGCATCCGCGGCGCACTGGGCATCTGAACCCTCGCCGCACTAAAGAACCCGGGGGCGCCTCGCGCCCCCGCATCCATCGCACCGCATCGCATCGCATCCAGGAACGCATCCATGTCCAGCAAGACCAAGACCCCCACCGACACCGTCATCGAGCGCGATGGCTTCGCCGAGATCACCCTCACCCGCCCGCGCCAGGTCAATGGCATGGAAACCGCCGTGCTGCGCATGCGTGAACCGACCGTGGAAGACATGGAGCGCTACCAGGATGACAAGGGCAGCGACGCACAGCGCGAGGTGCGGATGATCGCCAACCTGTGCGAGGTCTCGCCGGAAGACGTGCGCAAGATGCCGCTGCGCGACTACGCACGACTGCAGGCAGGCGTCGCGCTTTTTACCACCTGACCCTGCCTCAGATCAGGCAGGGAGTGCTCGCCCTGGCCGGTCATACCGGCTGGGGCCTGCGCGAGATCATGACACTGCGGGTGTCTAAGTTCATCTGGTGGATTCAGGGATTGCCGGTACATGGCCAGTAACGTTCAAACGACAACGATCACGATCGGCGGCGAGGTGTCCAAGTCACTGAAGGACGCCTTCTCCTTTGCCAACGACGGTATCAAGCGCCTCGGCACCGAGGTGACCCTGCTGGACCGCAGGCTCGCGCGCATGAGTACGACCAGCAAGGAGTACGCCCGCATGCGTACCCAGGTCGATGCGCTGCGTGCCTCGCAGGTGGCGCTGGAGAGCATCGAAGCAAAGCGCGACGCCAACCTGGAGAAGCGCGGGAAGCTCGGCTCGGCATTTGGCGAAGCACGCGGCACGCTTGGCACGGCCGTTACCGCGCTGGCCAAGCCGGTCGAGAACGCCTCCGGCTTCGCCCGCCAGAACCAGCAGATCGGTGTGGCAGCCAACCTCAGCCGCGCCCAGGTCAGCGCACTGGGGCAGGCCATCCTGGAACAGTCGCGTGCAACCAACCAGGGCGCCGACGCGCTGCAGCGCTCGATCAGGCTGATGATCGACGCCGGCATGGATGCGCAGTCGGCCCAGGCCAGCCTCGGTGCTGTCGGGCGGACCACCACTGTCACCGGTGCCAGCATCGATGATGTGGCCCAGGCTGCGGCCGCCCTGCAGCAGTCGTTCGATATCGATCCCTCGCGCATGCAGAGCGCGCTGGATGTGCTGGTGGTCAACAGCCGGCAGGGCGGCCTGGGCCTGAAGGACATGGCCGCAGTGCTGCCTACCCTGGGTTCGTCGTTCGAAGCGATGAAGCTGCAGGGCACCTCGGCGACCGCCACCCTCGGCGCGGCCCTGCAGGCCACGCTGGACTCGGCCGGCGGCGCCGACAAGGCCGCCAGCAACATGAAGAGCTTCATGTCCGAGGTGCTCTCGCCGGACATTCAGGAGAAGGCCAAGAAGAGCCTGAACCTGGATCTGCGCAAGATCATCGGCGATGCACAGACCAGCGGCGGCAATCCCTTCGACGCTGCGATGCAGGGAATCATCCAGGCGACCGCGGGCGACCAGAAGAAGATCGGCACCCTGTTCAGCGATGCACAGGCGAAGAACTTCGTCCAGCCGATGATCGAGAACTGGGATACCTACATCCGTGTCCGCGACAAGGCCTTGAATGGATCGGCGGGTACCACCGATGCGGCCTATGCCGATGCGATGCAGACCGATCCGCAGAAGATCGAGGGTGCCAAGATCGCCGTGGACAACCTGTCCAAGGCCTTCGGTGCGGCACTGCTGCCCGCGGTGGGCGAGGCCGCGGTCAAGCTGACCGAGCTGTTGAACGGGGTTACCTCGTTCGTGCAGGAAAACCCGAAGCTGATCGCCAACACCACCCAGATCGTGGTCGGCATGCTGGGCATGCGCACGGCGGTGCTCGGCGCTCGCTACGCCTGGACCTTCCTGCAGGGCCCGATCCTGGGCGTGCAGAAGGCCTTCCAGCTGTTCCGTGGTGGCAGCCTGCTGGCACAGATGGGGCGCTTCGGGCCGATGGCCATGCGCCTGGCATCGGGCTTCCGCATCGTCGCCACTGCCGTGGCCGCCATCGGTGGTGGTCCGATCACGATCGCCATCGCGGCAATCACCGCAGGCGCCATCCTGGTGCGCAAGTACTGGGAGCCGATCAAGGCATTCCTGGGCGGCTTCTGGGAGGGCCTGAGCGGTGCAGGCACCGCAGCGATGGGTGAACTGATGCGTGCGGTTGAACCGCTGCGCCCCGCCTGGGAAGTCATGAGCGGGTTGATCGGCCAGGCCTGGGACTGGCTGTCGAAGATGCTTGCACCTGCACAGTACACCGGCAACGAACTGTCGCGCGTTGCCCAGATCGGCAGCTTCCTCGGTACCGTTCTGATGGAAGGCCTGAGAATGAACATCCAGCTCATCAGCGGCCTGGTGCAGTACGTCGCCTGGATGGGCAACGTGTACACGACCGTCGCCAGCGGGATCGGAATCGGAATGAGCAAGATGTGGACGGCGATCAAGTCCGGTGCCGAATCCCTGTTCGACTGGCTCATCCCGAAGCTGGATTTCCTCATGCCCTACGTCGAGAAGCTGATGGGGTTCGTCGAAGGGGGCATTGGCAAGGTCAGTGCGCTGGTCGGCAAAGGCCTGGACTTCGGCAAGGAGGTGCTTGCCGGTGGTGCGGAAGCGATCGGCAACGGCATGGTGGGGTACACGAACATGCGGGCCGGCGGCCGAGGTGGCCTGGATGACGCCGTGGGCCTGGTCGGCGACGTCGCCACGTTGGACGCGCCGGGCGCGCGCAAGCGTTGGGGCGGCATCAGCGAGGCCGCTCGCGGTCGCACCGCACCCGACATGCCATCGCCCACTACGCGCGGCGTCACCACCGTGCAGCAGCAACAGACCAACAACATCACCATCCACCAGCAACCGGGTGAATCCAGCGAATCGGTGGCGCGTCGCACTGCCGACGAACTGCAGCGTCGCAACGCGGTTGCTGCCCGTGGTGGCCTGGCAGACAGGAACTAAGCATGAAGCGTGAGTTCGTAACCGCATCCATCGACAAGCTGTTGTCCAGTTTCCAGAGCAACGACTCCGGCAACGCCCCGGTGCTGCTGATGCTGGGCGGCTTCAAGTTCAGCCTCAACACCGCCGTGTTCCAGGAGATCCAGCAGAGCAACGAATATGGCTGGGCTGCGCAGGAACGCATCGGGCAGATGGCCGCCCTGCAGTACACCGGCCCCGGCAAGGCCAGCATGACCTTGCCGGGCGTCATCCACTATGCGTTCCGGGGCGCCGGCAATGAGCTCTCGCAGCTGCGCAGGCTGGCGGCACAGGGCAAGCCACAGCGGCTGCTGACCGGCAAGGGCGGAAACCTGGGGCTGTGGGTCATCGACAAGATCGACGCCACCGCCTCCGGCTTCACCGTCGATGCGGGAATCCAGCGGCACGAATTCACCCTCTCCCTGCGGAAGCACAGCGATGGCACGAACGTATAACACCCGCGACGGCGACGTCGTTGACCGCATCGCGCATGCGCACTATGGCGAACAATCACCGGCCATTCTGCGCGCGATACTCGACGCCAACCCGGGCCTGGCCGCCCGCGGCGCGGTACTGCCTGCGGGCATCGCGATCACTCTGCCAGACGTGCAGCGCCCCGCCGGCGAACGCAAGGGGATCGCACTGTGGGACTGAACATCACACCGGCATTCCGCGTGGTGGCCAACAGCCAGGACATCACCGACAAGATCATGTCGCGCTTCAAATCACTGCGCATCACCGACGAGACCGACAACAACTCGGACATGCTGGAGCTGCAGCTGGCCGACCATGATCCGTCCGATCCGATCCAGCTGCCGCCGGCAGGCGCGGAGCTGGAAGCCTTCATCGGCTATGACGGCGAAGTGCGGCGCATGGGCTTGTACATCTGCGATGAGGTGGAGATTTCCGGCTACCCGGGCAGCATGACCCTGCGCGCGCGCGCCGCACCGTTCGAGGCCAGCAAGGGCGGCAAGAACGATCTGCAGACGCAGAAGACGCGCACCTGGAAGAAGGGCACGACGATCGGCGGCATGGTCCAGCGCATAGCCGGCGAGCACGGACTCAGCGCGGCCGTGAGCGGATCGCTGGCGTCGATCGCACTGCCGCTGACCGTGCAGTCGCAGGAGTCGGACATGAACCTGCTGCTGCGCCTGGCCAAGCAGCACGATGCCATTGCCAAGCCGGGCGGCGGCCGCCTGATGTTCGTCAAGCGCGGCGAATCCACCAGTGCCAGCGGTGAGCGCATTCCCGACGTCACCCTGACCCCGGCCGATGGCAGTGGCTACAAAGTGAGCATCGTCTCACGCGAGAAGACCGGCACCACCATTGCCTACTATCGCGATGTACGCGGTGCCAAGCGCCAGGAAGTGAAGCTGGGCAGCGGTGAACCAATCGTGCGCCTGCGCATGGCCTACGCCGACCGCGAAGCCGCCGAAGCCGCAGCGCGCGCCAAGCACCAGGAACAGGCCCGGCAGACGCGTACGCTGAGCTACACCCTGCCCGGCCGCGAGACGCTGATGGCCGAAGCCACGGTGGTGATGCAGGGCTTCCGCGATGGCGTGGATGGGCAGTGGCTGGTCAAGCGCGCCGAGCACAACATCAGCCACGACGGCTACGTGACCAGCATCGAGTGCGAACAACCCAACAGCGCCGACGCAGTGAAGGCGGCCCGCAGTGCCGCGGCCACCGAAGGCGAGCAGGTCGGCAGCGAGGTGTAGATCCACGCCATGCGTGGATGCGCTTCCCGCATCAACTCACGTACTGCGCTACCCCGTTGCCGAACGACCAGTTCTCCTTTTTCACTTCCACCAGGTTGATGAACACATCCTCGCGGCGGATGCCCACCGCCGCGTGCAGGCCATCAGCGATGCCGGCATACAGCGCCTTCTTCTGCTCCAGCGTGCGCCCTTCGTTCCAGGTGATCTGGATGCAGATGAAGTCGTCGGTGCGGTCCACGCCCAGGTAGCCGGGGTCGTAGATCAACGTGCCGGCGTCGTGCTGCTGGAAGATCTGGAAGCGGTCGTTCTCCGGCACGCCCACCGCGCGCATGGTCTGGTAGATGGCTTCGCCGACACGTTGCAGGTAGTCGGCGGATTTACCTTTGCGAAGATCGATGCGGGCGAGCGGCATGGTGGCACTCCAGCGTGGATGGGTAAGGCGACAGGATGAGACTACGCCTGCCCGGGGCGGTGGGCCAGCGCAGGGATGGAACCCTCCGGCTCCATGCATGACACATTCCCGCCTGCGTGCGCCGGGTGACGGAATTGCCATGGCGGCGCCGCTCTGGAGTCGTCATGTGCACGGTCGGCGTGGGCGGCGATATGCGCCATCAGTGATGGGCGACACAGTCGGCGGATGCTGGAGGGCACAGAACCGGAAACGCTTGGTGTGCCTGCGTGGAGTTGAGAACTTTCCTTACAGACCACCGTGATTGCGCGATCCCATGATCACCGCGCCGAGGCAGATTGCCTGGGCCGGGATTGGCGTCTCGAATAAACGAATGAACACCCATCGCTGCGATTTACGCCGCAGCAGAGAGAATGCACCGATTGCCTTCAATGGCGGCCGGTGCGTGGGGATCGACAGATCCGCCAGGCCTTCTTCTCGATGGGAGTTCGTTTGCCTTGGTACGCCAACCCGCACCGTCCGCCACCTTCACTCCGGAAGGTGGCGCTACGCCAGTGAGGGTTTCGCCATGACCAATCGCACCGCCGACCGTCCCCGCCTGCACGCCCTGATCGGCAACATCGCCGCCGACGTGCCTGAAGAGCTCGCGCACGAGATCGAGTGCGCCTTGCAGGAACAGAACCTGCCCGTGCAGTCGCCTGCCTTCTTCGCCTGCCTCAATGCGATCAGCAACGCCGACGCCGATGACGGGCAACCGTGTGGCGGCCTCACCCTCGGCGCCAGCAATCACGCTTCGCTGCGCCGCTCGATGTCCGGGCTCAGCGCAGTGCTCGATCTGCTGCAGGCCGCCGACCGGGCGCGTGCCGAGGCCGGCCCGGAGGAGCAACTGGACGCCTTCCATACCGACGGACTGATCGTGGCGGCACGGCAACTGGTGCGCGAGGCGCATCACTGCCTCGCCGAGGGCCACACCTGACCGGCCCGGATGCGCTCCCGCTACAATCGCGCAGGGAACGCGGGAGGCCGCAATGGACGCCGAACACCTGGAGTATTTCAAGGCCGCCCTGGAGGGCCGCGCAAGCGTAGGCTGGAACGTATGGTTCGCCGCCAACCAGCAGGCGCTGGCACAACAACTGAGCCGCCCTGCACTGCTGCGCTTGAAGTTCAGCAAACTGGATGAAGCCGAACGCTTGCTCGCCCAGGCCGACATCGTGCCTCGCAGCACAGCGGGCAAGCGCTACGAAATGTACTGCGCGGAGTTCGCGGCAGACGTGGTGGACGCGAACGGTCGCCCGCTGCCAGCCCTCTGGCGCGCAGCGCACGGCGGAGCCATCGGCCTGCTTGCCGATGGCGAGCGTGAGGCCGGCCAGGCGAAGCTGCTCGCGGAGTTCCGTCGCGCCCGCAAGCGCGGGCTGCAACAGGTCCACGAATGGTTGGCCGATCTGTGCTTTGAAGGCGAGATGGAACTGACCAGCGGCAATGCCGAGGTGGGCCGTGGTCTGCTTGCAGTGGTGGTGCAGGCCGGCAGCGGCCACGACCTGCTGGATGCAACGGCACTGATCGCGCGCGCGCTGTTGGACGAACACGGCTGAGACAGGGTCCGCTGCCCGTCGGCCCAGCAGAATCGCAGGCAACAAAAAAGCCCCCTTTGCTGGAGGCTTCTTTCGTTCTGCAACATGGTGGGCGGTACAGGGATCGAACCTGTGACCCTTGCCGTGTGAAGGCAATGCTCTACCGCTGAGCTAACCGCCCGGTGTGTTGCTGAGCCGCTCATTATAGGGGCTTTTCAGAGGCCGTCAACAGTTTTTCACATTCGTGTTCACGGGTGTTTCCGGGGGCCGCAGCCGAGCATGGCTCAGCTCTACAGAAAGGCCCCGGTGCTACCTCACATCGTGTGGGTCGGCTTGTCCGAGCCGGTAAGTCCGGCCAGCAGGGTCTCGATCTTGTGGCGCACGCCCTCGCCTTCGGCACCGTCGGCCAGCTGCACGCCGATACCGGCGGTGCGGTTGCCCTGCGCGCCGGCCGGGGTCACCCAGATCACCTTGCCGGCCACCGGCAGGCGCTCGCTGGAATCGGGCAGGGTCAGCAGCAGGAACACCTCGTCGCCCAGGAAGTAGCGCTTGGGCGTGGGCACGAAGATGCCGCCGTTCTTCACGAACGGCATGTACGCGCTGTACAGCGCGGCTTTGTCCTTCACGGCCAGGGACAGGATGCCCTGGCGGGCGTTGCTGGCACTCATCGATTTCCCCTTGCGGCAGGCCGCTCGTTCACCTTGTTCCAGGCCAGCAGCAACTCGACCACCGCAAGGTCTGCGCGCACCGTGGTGCGCAGCAGGTCGCGGGTGCGGTTGGCCGCATCGAACCAGGCTGCAAGCTTGTGCAATCGCTCCGGCGTGGTCAAGGCATCGGTGCTGGCCTGGGCCAGCGCCAGGTCGGCGGCAAAGCGCAGGCGCAGCGCTGCGTTGTCGTCGCCGCACCACTTCTGCGCCAGCTCCACCGCACCGGTCTTGCCGGCGGCCAGCTGTTCCAGCTCGCGGCCAACCTCGCGGCGCAGGCTCAGGCCATCTTCGCGCAGCCAGTTGTCGGCCTGGCCGGGATGGCCGCGTGCAGCCTCCAGCGCTTCGCGCGCCGACGCCTCGCTGTGTCCCTGCTGCTGCAGCCAGGCCAGTGCTTCGTGCTGCGGCGGCAGCTTGAATTCCAGGCGCTGGCAACGGCTGCGGATGGTCTGCGGCAGCCGCGCCGGGTCGCTGCTGATCAGCCACAGGTAACGGCCGGGCTGCGGCTCTTCCAGGGTCTTCAGCAGTGCATTGGCGGCCGAGCGGTTGATCGCATCGGCCGGGTCGACGATCACCACCTGTGCCACGCCGTACTGCGGGGTCAGCGCCAGCGTGTCGGTGATCTCACGCACCTGCTCGATGACGATCTCGGTGCGCAGCTTGTCGCCGCTCTTGTTCGGAACGAAGCTGACCAGCTGCAGGTCCGGGTGGGTACCCGCGGCGATCAGCTGGCGCGTGCGCGTGGCATGCGCGGCATCGCCGCGCGCCAGCACGTAGTCGGCCAGCGCCAGTGCCACCTCGCGCTTACCCAACCCGGCCGGGCCGCAGATCAGCAGGCCATGACCGAGCCGGTCTGCATCGAGCGCAGCAACCGTCTGATCGAACGCGCGCTGCTGCCACGGCGAAAACGTGCTCATACGCCCTCCCCGTCCCGCAGCCAGCGCTCGACACGCGCGACCACGTCGGCCGCCACGCGTTCCTGCACCTGGCCAGCGTCGACCAGCGCGAAGCGCTGCGGATCCTGCTGTGCGCGGCTGCGGAACACTTCGCGCACGCGCTGGAAGAAATCGTCCTGCTCGCTCTCGATGCGGTCCGGCCACAGGTCGCGGCCATTGGCGCGTGCGCGGCCCACCGCCACGTCCACGTCCAGCAGCAGGGTCAGGCCCGGCAGCAGGCCCACCGCGCGTCGTTCCAGATCGGCAATCCACTGCGGATCGAGGCCGCGGCCACCGCCCTGGTAGGCATAGCTGGAATCGGTGAAGCGATCGCTCAGCACATAGGCGCCGCGCTGCAGCGCCGGCTGGATCACCTGGCGCACGTGCTGCGCGCGTGCGGCGAACACTAGCAGCAGCTCGGCTTCGGCGCTGAGCGGTTCGGCGGCGATCTCGGCATCGGGCTTCAGCACCAGGCCGCGGATGCGCTCGGCCAGGGGCGTGCCGCCCGGCTCGCGGGTCAGCACCACCTCGTGGCCGTGGCTGCGCAGGCAGTCACGGATGGCGTTGATGGCGGTGGTCTTGCCTGCGCCCTCGCCGCCTTCCAGGCTGACGAAACGCGGGTGGCGAAGCAGCGCGGGACTCATTGCGCCGAGGTCTCCTTGGTACGTTGCTGGCGCAGCTGCTGCAGGTAGCGGGCGACTGCGGCGTTGTGCTGGTCCAGGCTGGGCGAGAACACGTGCGCGCCACTGCCATCGCCCACGGCGACGAAATACAGCGCGTCGCCCGCTGCGGGTTGCGCGGCGGCCATCAGTGCATCGCGGCTGGGCATGGCGATCGGGGTCGGGGTCAGGCCCGCACGCGTATAGGTGTTGTAGGGCGTATCGGTGGTCAGGTCGCGGCGGCGGATGTTGCCGTCATACGCGGCACCGATGCCGTAGATCACGGTCGGGTCGGTCTGCAGGCGCATGCCGATCTTCAGGCGACGCATGAACACGCCGGCAATCTGCGGGCGCTCGCTGGCCAATGCGGTTTCCTTCTCGATGATCGAGGCCATCGTCAGCAGTTCGTAGGGCGTGTTGATCGGCAGGTCCGGCGCGCGGCTTTCCCAGGCTTCATCCAGCGCCTTTTCCATCGCGGCGTGGGCGCGCTTGAGCACGTCCAGATCACTGTCGCCGCGCTGGTAGACGTAGGTCTCCGGCAGGAAGCGGCCTTCCGGATGCTGTCCACCGAAGCCGAGGCGCTGCATCAGCGCGGCGTCATCAAGATTGTCGGTGGTGTGCAGCAGTGGCTCGGCGCGCTTGAGCGCGGCACGCAGCTGGCGGATGTTCCAGCCTTCGATGATGGTGACACGGTGCTGCAGCACCCTGCCGGCACGCATGCGCAACAGCAGCTCGCGCGGGGTCAGGTCGCCGCTGAGCGCGTACTCGCCCACCTTCAGCTTGCCGGCGGCATCGAGCTGGCGCGCCAGCAACTGCCACTGGGTGTCCTGGCCCTCGTCCACGCCGGCATCGCGCAGCTTGCGCAGCACGCTGTTCATGCCATCGCCGCTGGCGATGACCACACTTTCGGCGGTGGGAGTGATCGGGGCATCGGCGAAGCGGGTCTGCTGGTAGAAGAACCACGCGCCCGCGCCGGCCACGACAGCGGCCAGCACCACCACCAGCGTTACCACGAACAGACACCCGCGCTTGGCTCCCGCCATGGACTACCTCTGAACTCGATTCCGTCGTGCAGGATACCGTGCCGCTGGTGTGGGGTCATGACCGGGGCCACACACCCGTGCCGACCAAGGTCGGCACCCACCGAAGCCGAACCGGCGGCCGTCAGCCTTGCTGACCGAGCGCCCGCAGCAGGCCGCGGGCCTTGGCGCGGGTCTCGTCCAGTTCCTTGTCCGGGTCCGAATCCACCACGATGCCGGCGCCGGTGCGGAAGCTCACCTCGTGGCCATCCACTTCGGCGGTGCGGATCAGGATGTTCAGGTCCAGGTCGCCATCCCGGTTCAGCCAGCCGAAGGCGCCGGTATAGGCACCGCGCGGCACCTGCTCCAGTTCGCTGATGATCTGCATGCAGCGCACCTTGGGGCAGCCGGTGATGGTGCCGCCCGGGAACGTGGCGGCGATCACCTCGCCGGGCGTGACCTCCGGGCGCAGATGGCCACTGACGTTGCTGACGATGTGGTGCACATGGGCGTAGCTCTCCACGGTCATCAGCTCGTCGACCACCACGGTGCCGGGCAGGCAGATGCGGCCCAGGTCGTTGCGTTCCAGGTCGATCAGCATCACGTGCTCGGCGCGCTCCTTGGGGTGGCCGACCAGCTCCTGGATGCGCGCGGCATCATCGTCGCCTTCGAAGCGCGGACGCGTGCCGGCAATCGGACGGGTCTGCGCATGGCCGGCATGCACCGACACCAGCCGCTCCGGCGAGGAACTGACCACGTGGCGGCCGTGCGCGCTGAACAGGCCGGCGAACGGTGCCGGGTTGGCACGGCGCAACTGCGCGTACAGCGCCTGCGGGCTGACCGGCGCGGCGAACCGGGCGCTCCAGCGCCGCGACAGGTTCACCTGGAACACATCGCCGGCGCGCAGGTAGTCGATCACCCGGCGCACGCCGTCGGTGAAGCGCTGCGGCGCATCCTCGGCCACCGACTGCGGCGGCTGCCAGCCTTGCCCGGCTTCGGGCATCGCGGCCGAAGCCAGTGCCACCAGCGCGTCCAGCAGCGCCTGCTCGCCGGCTTCGGCGATGACGAAGCTGGCATCGTTGTGATGGTCGTGCAGCACCGCAGCCGGGCAGCGCAGTGCCAGCGCGGTCGGGCGGCCGTCCTCGCGCGCACGCGCCGGCAGAACCGGTTCGATCTGGCTGGCCACTTCGTAATCCAGCATCAGCGCCCAGCCGCCACGGAACGGCAGGCTGTGGCTGCCGTCGTGCGACAGGCGCTCATGCTGCCAGGCACGGTCCAGTGCCTGCAGGAACGTGCCGGGCTGCACCACGTCGTGCAGATCGCGCACCTGGCCATCGGCGTCCAGCCGCAGGCCCTCGCCCTGCGCGGCCAGCAGCAGGCTCCAGCGGCCCTGGGCGGTGCCCGAGGCGGTGGATTCCATCAGCAGCGGGAAGCGCGCCGGGTCGTGCTGCTGCAGCGCCAGCAGATCGATCGGATGCGGCAACGGGTGAATCAGCGGTGCGTGGGTCATGGCAGCCAGTTCGGGGTATCAGATGCACGGAAGCCGCCTTGCGGCGGCTCCATGGAACGCGGAGTCGAGCATGGCTCGACGCTACAACTCGGTCAGACGCGCTTGAAGATCAGCGTGCCGTTGGTGCCGCCGAAGCCAAAACCATTCGACATCACCACGTCCACCTTGGCCTGGCGTGCTTCGTTGGGCACGTAGTCCAGGTCGCAGCCTTCGCCCGGCTGCTGCAGGTTGATGGTCGGCGGAATGACGTTGTCCTGCAGCGCCATCACCGAGAAGATCGCTTCCACGCCGCCGGCAGCGCCCAGCAGATGGCCGGTCATCGACTTGGTGGAGCTGACCATCATCTTGTAGGCGTGGTCGCCGAAGGCGGTCTTCATCGCCATGGTCTCGCCCAGGTCGCCCAGTGGCGTGGAGGTGCCGTGCGCGTTGAGGTAGCCGACCTGCTCCGGGGTCACGCCGGCGTCCTTCATGGCCATGGCCATGCAGCGGGCGGCACCTTCGCCGTTCTCGCTCGGTGCGGTCATGTGGTACGCATCGGAGCTGGCGCCGAAACCGGCCAGCTCGCAGTAGATCTTCGCGCCACGCGCCCTGGCGTGCTCGTACTCTTCCAGGATCAGGATGCCGGCGCCGTCGCCCAGCACGAAGCCGTCACGGTCCTTGTCCCACGGGCGCGAGGCCTGTTCCGGGGCATCGTTGCGGGTGCTCATGGCCTTCATCGCGCAGAAGCCGCCCAGCGCGGTCGGCGACGAGCCACGCTCGGCACCACCGACCACCATCACGTCGGCATCGCCGTACTGGATCATGCGCATCGCGGTGCCGATCGAGTGGTTCGAGGTCGCGCACGCCGACACCGCCGAGAACGACGGGCCCTTCAGGCCGGTGATGATGCTCAGCTGGCCCGGCAGCATGTTGATGATGGTCTTGGGCACGTAGAAGGGCGAGATCTTCTTGCCCTCGTGGAACTCGATGGTCTGCTCTTCGATGCCGAGCAGGCCGCCGATGCCGGCGCCGACGATGGCGCCGATGCGTTCGGCATTGGCGTCGGTGATCTCCAGGCCCGAGTCGTGCAGGGCCATGAACGAGGCACCGAGGCCGTAATGGATGAACGGGTCCATCTTCTTGGCATCCTTGCCGCTGACCCGGAATTTGCCGAACAGTTCATTGTCGGCGGTGATGTCGAATCCCTTGACCTCACCTGCAATCTTGGTGGTGAACCGATCCAGATAGGCATCAGAAACGTTGGTCAGCGGACCGATGCCCGAACGACCATGGGTGATGCCTTCCCAGCTGCTGGCCAGATCATTGCCCAACGGCGAGACGATACCCAGGCCGGTTACGACGACGCGACGCTTCATTGCTGATTCTCCTGGCCCGGATGGTTTCAACGGGCAACTCGGTTTGCTTCGGTGTGATGCTCAAACACACGGGGCCGCAACAGCGGCCCCATGGGGTGCGGTGCGCGGCGAGCGTGAACCCGCGCGCGCACTGCCGTCTGACATCAGGCCTTGACGTGGGCCTTGATGTAGTCGATGGCGGCCTGCACGGTGCTGATCTTCTCGGCTTCTTCGTCCGGGATCTCGCACTCGAATTCTTCTTCCAGGGCCATCACCAGCTCGACGGTGTCCAGCGAGTCAGCGCCCAGGTCATCGACGAACGATGCGCTGTTGGTGACTTCTTCTTCCTTGACGCCAAGCTGTTCGACGACGATTTTCTTGACGCGTTCTTCGATGGTGCTCATGGGATCTCGCTCCAGATGGAGTTGTGGTTCAAAAGTGGTCGCCATCAAAGGCGATGGCCGTGGGATAGTGTAGTGGAAACCGGCGCGGCCTTGCATCGCAGCAAAAACCTCAGCAGATCAATCACTTGCGGCGCAATCCCTGCGCCCCTTGCTTACGGCATGTACATGCCACCGTTCACATGGAGGGTTTCGCCGGTGATGTAACCGGCAGCCGGGCTGGCCAGGAAGGCCACCGCATGGGCGATGTCTTCCGGCGAACCCAGGCGTTCGAGGGCGATGTCGTTGATCAGCGCGGTACGCGCTTCTTCCGGCAACGCCTTGGTCATGTCGGTGTCGATGAAGCCAGGTGCGACAACATTGACGGTGACGCCGCGCGAACCGATTTCCTTGGCCAGCGACTTGCTGAAGCCGATGATGCCGGCCTTGGCGGCAGCGTAGTTGGCCTGGCCGGCGTTGCCGGTCACGCCCACCACCGATGCGATGTTGATGATGCGGCCCTTGCGCGCCTTCATCATGCCGCGCATTACCGCCTTGCTGGTACGGAACACGCTGGTCAGGTTGGTGTCGATGATCGACGCCCAGTCCTCGTCCTTCATGCGCATCAGCAGGTTGTCGCGGGTGATGCCGGCATTGTTGACCAGGATCGAGATCGGGCCGAATTCCTTGGCGATGCCGTCCAGCACGCTGTCCAGCGCAGCCGCATCGGTGACATTCAGCGCGCGGCCATGACCACCGTGGGCGGCCAGGCGCTCACCGATCGCGGCAGCGCCGGATTCGGTGGTGGCGGTGCCGATGACGGTGGCGCCCTGGGCGGCCAGCAGATCGGCGATGGCGGCACCAATGCCACGGCTGGCGCCGGTGACCAGTGCGATTTCACCCTGCAGGGGCTTGCTCATGATGTTTTCCTCAGGCTGGGGCGGCCGCCGCACCCGTGCCGCGTGCAGCGGCCACCGGTACGGACGGCAGGAACAGGGGGGATCAGGCCGACCATGCCTCGCGGGCAGCTTCGAAGTCGCCCGGCGTGGCCAGCGAACGGCCGTCGATGGCCTTGTCGATGCGCTTGACCAGGCCGGTCAGCACCTTGCCCGGGCCGCACTCGGCGATCTGGGTGACGCCACGGCCAGCCAGCGCCTGCACGCAGCCGGTCCACTGCACCGGCTGGTACAGCTGCTGGACCAGCGCGGTACGGATCGCGTCGATGCCGTCATGCACCTTGGCGTCGACGTTCTGCACCACCGGCAGCTGCGGCGCCTGCCAGGCCAGGCCGGCCATCACTTCGGCCAGGCGGTTGGCGGCTTCGCGCATCAGCGGGGTGTGCGAGGGCACGCTCACGGCCAGCTTGACCGCCTTGCGCACGCCCTTCTCGGCCAGCAGCGCCAGCGCGCGGTCGACCGCATCGGCGTCGCCACCAATCACGATCTGGCCCGGCGAATTGAAGTTGGCCGGCACCACCACCTGGCTGCCTGCCGCTTCAGCGCAGACGTCCAGCACCAGCTGGTCTTCGGCGCCGAGCACGGCGGCCATGGCGCCGACACCGGCCGGCGCGGCTTCCTGCATCAGCTGGCCGCGCAGGCGCACCAGGTGCGCACCGTCATGCAGGCTCAGCGCGCCAGCGGCAACCAGGGCGGTGTACTCGCCCAGGCTGTGACCGGCCAGCACCGACGGGCGCGGACCGCCCACGGCGTTCCAGGCGCGCCACACGCCGATGCTTGCAGCCAGCAGGGCCGGCTGGGTGTATTCGGTGCGGTTGAGCATTTCCTCCGGGCCGCCCTGGGACAGCGCCCACAGGTCGACGCCGGCACCATCGGACGCCTCGGTGAAGGCGTCACGCACCTGCGGGTGCAGTTCGGCCAGCTCGGCCACCATGCCCACAGACTGCGAGCCCTGGCCGGGGAAGACAAAAGCGAGGGTGGATAGGGTCACGCGGTCATCCGCTTGTTGCAATCGAAGCGGGCCATGATAAGGGGGAACATGCCGTGTCGTCTGTACGTGCGCGTATGCACGCGTATGGTGAATGGCTGTCGCAACACGCTGGAGATCCGGGGCCGGATGCCTCTCCATGGAAAAAAGGGATCCGGCCCCAGCCGCTGATCAGCAGAACAGCTGCAGGACGTCCAGGTCGCCGTCGGCGAGGAAATCCACGCACAGGCCCACCAGCATCAGCACGCCAGCGGTGCTGGCGCCATGGGCGATGAAAATGGAGTGGGCCAGCGCACGCGCTGAGCGGCCCAGCTTCATGCAGACCCGGGCCAGGCTGCGCAGGCGGCCGCTGACCGCGTGCACGTGCTCGCGCACCGGCGCCTGGGCATCGCCCATCGCCTCGGCCATCATCGCCTGCAGGTGCTCGGGGCGGTCGGCGTAGTACTTGGCCACGCCATAGCCGAACATCAGCCAGTCGCGGGCCTGCGCTTCGGACAGATCCATCACTTCCAGCGGATCTTCCTCGAAGTCGATGAAACCGACGTTCTCGCCATCCCAGGTGAGATTGCGCGGCAACGGCTGGCCGAAATAGGCGCCGCGCGCATGCGCTGCGGCAATGGCCAGCATCGCCGCCATCACCAGTCGGTCGCGACCTGCGTCGTCGGCTTCGCGCAGGCAGGTATTGAACGAACTGCCGTTGTCGCCGATCACCAGCGCGGCATGGCCGGTGCCCAGCACGTCGGGCACGTTCACGCCCTGCGCCTGCAGTTCTGCAAGGCGACGGGCTTCGGTTTCGCGTGCGGCGTCGCCGCCACGGTGCGGCGGCGGGCGCAGGGCGTCCAGATGAAAACGACGGGCAACAAAATTGAGCAGGCCAAGGGCCAGCGCCCGGCTTCCCTTGCCGTACTGCTTCAGCCAGGCACGTTGCCCTTCGATGACGATGGGCTCAACCATGACAGGTCCTCCTTAAACGCGTTACGGCCCCAGAGGGGCCGCAACGACAAAGCTTCACGTTGTCGTAACTTGCACTATCAATAGCGCAGCAGAGCCGAACCCCACGTGAAGCCGCCGCCGAAGGCTTCCAGCAGCAGCAGCTGGCCACGTTCGACCCTGCCCGAACGCACGGCGGCGTCCAGCGCCAGCGGCACCGAGCCGGACGAGGTATTGCCGTGCTTGTCGACGGTCACCACGACCTGGTCCATCGACATGTCCAGGCGCTTGGCGGTGGCTTCGATGATGCGCAGGTTGGCCTGGTGCGGAATCAGCCAATCCAGGTCGGACTTGTCCAGGCCGTTGGCGGCCAGGGTCTCGTCCACGACCGAGTCCAGCGCCTTGACGGCGTACTTGAACACGTCGTTGCCCTTCATGTTGATGGTGCCGCCGCCATTGGCGCCGTCCTTGAAGCCGGTCGAGACACCGACCGGGTTCCACAGCAGCTCCTTCTTGCTGCCATCGGCATGCAGGTGGGTACTGAGGATGCCGGTCTCTTCATCGGCCTTGAGCACGACGGCGCCAGCGCCATCGCCGAACAGCACGCAGGTGGTGCGATCGTTCCAGTCGACCATGCGGGTCAGCGTTTCGGTGCCGATCACCAGCACATGCTTGCAGTCACCGGAACGGATGAATTTGTCGGCCACGCCCAGCGCGAACACGAAGCCCGAGCAGGCTGCGTTGACGTCAAAGGCAGGGCACCCCGCAACACCGAGCTTGGCCTGGATCAGGCACGCGGTGGACGGGAAAATGAGATCAGGGGTGGTCGTGCCGACCACGATCATGTCGAGCTGCGAGGCATCGATGCCTGCGGCTTCAAGCGCGCGCAGGGCGGCGTTGTAGCCGAGGTCGCTGGTGGTTTCGCCTTCGGCCGCGATGTGCCGTTCACGAATTCCGGTGCGCGACTGGATCCACTCATCCGAGGTTTCGACCATTTTTTCCAGGTCGGCGTTGGTCAGGACTTTTTCCGGCAAATAGCTACCGGTGCCCGCGATCCTCGAGTAGATCCGCTTGCTCATCATGTTTCCTGTTGCGCGGGCCGCCGATCACCGGCACACCCGGGGAAGAAGGCAAAGGCCGCTGCCCGGAGGCAGCGGCCTTCCCGGCACATCAATCTTCTTCGACGGCCGAGGTCTTGGTCTGGATGACCTTCTTGCCGCGGTAGAAACCATCGGCAGTGATGTGGTGACGCAGGTGCACTTCGCCGGTGGTCGGGTCGGTCGACAGCTGCTTGGCGCTCAGGGCGTCATGCGAACGGCGCTGGCCGCGGCGGGACGGGGTAACACGGGATTTCTGGACAGCCATGGGATTGCTCCAAACTCGGTTCGTTTTGCTTCGTCGTTTCGTCGCACAGGACGCCAGCGCCCAGCACACTTTTCGCTTTCGCCGCAGCCGCCGACGACAACCGGCTGCTATTGTTTCTTCAATGCCGCCAACGCCGCAAACGGGTTGGCCTTCTTCGTTTCTTCTTCGCTCGGCGCCCAGTCCTTGTCGACTGCTTCACCGTCGGGCGACAGCGGTACCACCGGCACCGCCAGCACCAGTTCGTCCTCGACCAGATCCAGCGGCTTCAGCTGGCCATCTTCCGGCACCAGCAACGCCTCGTATTCCTCCGGCAGGGACGATTCCTCGTCCTCGTCGCGGATCAGGCCAAGCCTCTGGGTCACCTTCACCGGCAACAGGAATCGCTGCATGCTGCGCTGACAGGTCAGCGGCAGCGCGGTGTCGATGGTCAATTCCACATAGGATACCCGCAAGACGTCGTCGCGACCGAATTCAAGCGAGTAATTGCACTCACCGTCGGTATCTGCGACCAACCCCTGCAGGCGGGTCAATTCAGCCAGAGACACCTGACCGTCGAAGCGCCTTCGCGCTACAACCATCCGCCAGGCATCCAGCGTTTCGGGCACGTTCGCGGACATAAGCCGCTGAATACTAAGGATCCGGGCGCCGACTGTCAAATGCCCGCCATACAGGACTTGCTGCTGGCGCTGCGGACACGCCAGACTGCCATGCCCTGCCCCGGTATTCTCGCATGTCACTGGTCCTGGCCTCCACCTCCCGCTACCGCCGCGAGCTGCTGGAACGGCTGGGCCTGCCCTTCGACTGCGCACGTCCGGAGGTGGATGAGACTCCCATGAACGGGGAGGCTCCGCTGGCCCTGGCCACCCGCCTGGCCACCGCCAAAGCGGCCGAGGTGGCGTCCCGCCACCCCGGCGCGTGGGTGATCGGTTCGGACCAGGTCGCAGACCTGAACGGCCAGCCACTGGGCAAACCGGGTACGGTCGAGGCCGCCTGTGCGCAGCTGGCAGCGATGTCGGGGCAGACCGTCCGCTTCCACACCGCCGTCTGTCTCAGTCGTGACGGAGAATCATTCACGGCCGTCGATCTGACCGAAGTCTGCTTCCGCGCACTGGAGCCAGACGAAATCGCCCGCTACGTGACCACCGAGCAACCGCTGGACTGCGCCGGCAGCTTCAAATGCGAGGGCCTGGGCATCAGCCTGTTCGGCGCCATCGACAACCGCGACCCGACCGCGCTGGTCGGCCTGCCGCTGATCGCGGTATGCGGATTGCTGCGCAGGGCCGGTTTCGCGGTGCCCTGAACTGTAGAGCCGAGCCCATGCTCGGTTGCTTTTTTCGAGGCTGCCTGCATCTGAAGCAGAAGCAGCCGAGCATCGGCTCGGCTCTACAGGACCAGAGGACCTCAACGAACCTCGAACGGCTGCTCCTGCCATTGCTCCACGCTGCCGTCGCGGCCGTGCAGGCGCAGGCCCAGCCAATGCCGGCCCGGTGCCAGCGTGGTGGTATCCAACGATGCGTCGAAGCCCACCGCCGGATGCTGCGGATCGGTACTGTCCGGCCAGGTGTGGCGCACGTCGAACACACGCCCATAGCGGGCGTCACCGACCGAGCGACCATCGACCAGCACTTCGACGCGCGCCAGGCCGACACCATCCTTGAACGCCCAGCCCTTGATTGCGAGCGTGCCGGACACCTTCTCGCCATTGGACGGCGCATCCAGCCACGCCATCGCCGGCGTCACGCACGGCCCCTCTGCGCGCTGCACCGGCAGCCGGAACAGCAGGAAGCGCTGGAAACCATGATCACTGCTGACCACGCGTGGCGCAGGCATCGGCCCCACCTGATTGCAGATGGCGTGATAGCGCTCCAGCAGTTCGCGATAGCGCTGGTCGCTGGGTGACAGCACCAGCAGCATCGGCACCGTGCGCTCGCCCTCATGCAGCAGGCCCCACTGCGCCAGTTGCGCGGTGCGGCCATGCTTGTCATTGAGCGGATGCGGCAGTACCTCGATGTTGCCATTGCCCAGCTGGAAACCCAGCTCGGCGCCAACCTTGAAGTTGCCGGCCAGCACGCGCGTTCCTTCCGGCATCTGCCGCAGCTCTTCATGGACCGCAACTGCCAGTGGCTGCCAGCCGGCGAAATTGCGCGGATAGTACTTGCTGCCGGCCATCTGCTCGCGCAGTGCCGGCGTGGATGCCATCAGGTAGTAGCCGAAGGCCAGCACCATGCCCGCGCCGGCCAGCCACCAGCCGGTGCGGCGCAGCCAGCGCGGCCAGCCGTTGAGCACCACCGGCACCGCCACCAGCAATGCGAGGTAGCCCGGCAGCGGCCAGTGGAAGCTGATCCGCTCGACGTCAGTGAAGAAGCCGAGCACGAAAATGCCCAGCGTGGATACGCCGCCCACCAGGCCGAAATAGCGCCACTGCACGCGCGCACCGCCACCGCTCCGGGTTCCTGCCAGCGCCACCTTCCACATCGCCATGCACAGGATCGGCGTGACCAGCATCGGCTGGATCACCAGGAACCACAGCCCGCCCCATTCAAACGCCCAAGGATGACGCTCGATCACCTGGAATTTCAGGCCGGCATCGTGGTTGTCCGCATTCCACGCCAGCAGTGGCAGCCATGCCAGCACGCCCACCGCCAATGCCACCCACACGCGCGGATCGGCCAGCATGCGCCGCCCCTGCGGCAATGCCAGCAACGCGATGAAACCGACGCCGATGACACCGATGAAACGGTAGTGGCTGAGTGCACCGATCAGCAGGCCCAGCGCCAGCTTCATCGCCGAGGAGGCATCCACGTTGTACAGCAGGCGCGCACCGGCGTGCAGGCAGATCACTGCCGCCAACGCCATCGGCACGTCCGGTACCGCCAGCAGGCCAAGCGTCGCCGACAACGGCATCAACAGCGTGAGGCTGCCCGCCTGCCAACCGGCCACATTGCCGAACCAGCGCGTGGCCGTGCGCACCACCAGCAGCGGCAGCAGCGCACCGATGGCCAGGAACGGCAGGCGCAGCGCGAGCACGTGATGCCCCCCGATCTCCACGCCCAGGCGGGCCAGCCAGGCGGTCAGCCCGGGCAGATCCGAATAGGCCGCGGCCAGATGCTGGCCTTCCTGCCAATAGAACGCTTCGTCGACGAACAGCGGCAGGCGCGCGGCAACGATCAGCTTGGCCGCTGTGACCAGCGTCCATAACCAGAGAAATATCGTCCGTGCGCGCTGTTCGCCTTGCATTGCTCTATGGATAATCGAGTGGATTCCAGATCTGAGACGATCATGCCAGCTTCGTCCCCCAATCCCAGCATGCTAACCGATCAATTGCGTCAGGCCCTGCGGGAGGCACAGGATCAGGTGAACGCACTGGTACTGGGCAAGGTGCCGGAAGTCAGGCTGGCGTTCGTCGCATTGCTGTCCGGCGGCCACCTGCTGATCGAAGATCTGCCCGGCCTGGGCAAGACCACGCTGGCGCATGCGCTGGCCAGCAGCCTCGGCCTCAGCTTCCAGCGCGTGCAGTTCACCTCCGACCTGTTGCCGGCCGATGTGCTGGGCGTGTCGGTGTATGAAGCCGGCAGCCGCCAGTTCCAGTTCCACCCAGGCCCGGTGTTCACCCACGTACTGCTGGCCGACGAGATCAACCGGGCACCACCACGCACGCAGAGCGCGTTGCTGGAAGCGATGGCCGAACAACAGGTCGCCCTGGACGGACAGACGCATCCGCTGCCCGACCCGTTCTTCGTGATCGCCACGCAGAACCCGGTGGACCTGTCCGGCACCTTCCCGCTGCCGGATTCGCAGCTGGATCGTTTCCTGCTGCGGCTGGCGATGGGCTACCCCAGTGCCCAGGCCGAACGCGAACTGCTGCGTGGCAGCGACCGCCGCGACCTGATCGCGCGCGCCGTACCGAAACTGGATGACACCCAGGTGCGCGCGCTGCGCGACGCGGTGAACCAGGTGCATGCCAGCGACGCGCTGATCGACTATGTGCAGGCCCTGCTGACCCGCAGCCGCCAGCACGCCGGCGTGCGCGTCGGCCTGTCACCACGCGCCGGCCTGGCATTGCTGCGTGCGGCCAGGGCACATGCCCTGCTGCTGGGTCGCGGGCATGTCGTGCCCGAGGACGTGCAGACGCTGTTCGTCGCAGTGGCTGGTCACCGGCTGGTGGCGGAAGCCGAATCCAGTTCGGGACCGGCACTGGCGCGCGCGATCCTGCAGACCGTCGCGGTGGATTGAGCGTGGCCGCACGCTGGGCACGCATGCAGCTGCTGGCACGGCCACGCAGGCCCGAAGCCTTGCCGAAGCGGCTGGACCGCCATCGCATCTATGTGCTGCCCACCCGCTTCGGCCTGTTCGTTGCCACCCTGCTGGTGGCCATGCTGCTGGGCGCGCTGAACTACAACAACAATCCGGCGCTGCTGCTGGCCCTGCTGCTTGCCGCAGCGGCCATCGCCAGTGCCATTGCCGCGCATCTCCAGTTGTCCGGCGTGCAGATCGATGCGATCTCGGCCGAGCCGGTACCGGCCGGGCAACCGTTGCGCCTGCGCGTAGACCTCTCACTGCGTGATCCGCGTGCGCGGCACGGCCTTCATCTGCAGCTGGGTGACAGCAACGCCTGGACCTCGCTGCCTGCGCACGGCCGTGGCGAAGTGGAACTGGACGTTCCCAGCGAACGCCGTGGCTGGCTGGAACTGCCGCGTATCCGCCTGTCCACCACCCAGCCGCTGGGCCTGGTGCGGGCATGGTCGTGGGTGTGGCCGGAACAGCCGCTGCTGGTCTACCCGCTGGCCGAGGCCGTGGCGCCTGCACTGCCGGAGAGCGGCAGCGATCCGCTGCATACCCGTGCCCATGCCAGCGGCGAGGAGCTGCATCAGCTGCGCCCCTACCGGGCGGGCGATGCGCCGCGCAGCATTTCCTGGAAGCACTCGGCACGCCGCGACAGCCTGCTGGTGCGCGAGTACGAAAAGCCGGTCGGCATCGAAGTGATCCTCGACTGGCGCTCATTGGCGCCGCTGGGCCATGAAGCACGCATCGCTCGATTGGCGCGCTGGGTGGATGTGGCCGAGCGCGAGGGCCGCCGCTACACCCTGCTGCTGCCTGCGCATCCACCGTTCGGGCCCGGCCAGGGCGCCAGCCATCATCACTTGTGCCTGCGCGCGCTGGCGCTGATGCCGCATGACTGAGACCCCGGCCCTGCTCGACCGCAATGCCCGCAACTGGACCCTGGCCAGCGCGGCGCTGGCACTGTTGCCGTTGCTGCTGCAGCTGCCACCACTGCTGGCGGGCGTGATCGCGCTGGCGGCGATCATCACTGCCGCCCTGTCGTGGCGGACAGTGTTGCCGATGCCGGTACGCCTGCTGCTGGTGCTGGGCATGCTCGGCGCCATCGTCTGGCAGATGGGCGTGGTGCGCCCAGGACGCGATACCGGTTGCGCGCTGCTGGCCGCGATGCTGGCGATCAAGTCCAGCGAGCTGCGCAGCCTGCGTGATGCCCGCAGCCTGCTCGGCTTCGCGCTGTTCTCGCCCTTTGCAGCATTCCTGCTCGACCAGGGGCCGCTGACAACAGCGCTGGCCGCGCTGGCCGGGGGCAGCGCACTGATCGCACTGCAACGCCTGGCGCAGGATGAAGGCCATGCTGGCCGCCAGCCACTGCGTGGACAGCTGCGTGGTGTCGGCCGCCTGCTGGCGATCGGCCTGCCGCTGGCACTGGCCTGCTTCTGGCTCTTCCCCCGACTGGCCACGCCACTGTGGGGTATTCCCGAACGCGCCGTGGGTACACCGGGGCTGTCCGACAGCATGGAACCCGGCCAGTGGCTGGACCTGATGGCCGACGACACCCCGGCGCTGCGCGTGCAGTTCTTCGGCGCTCCGCCCGAGCCGGCGCAGCGCTACTGGCGCGGCCCTGTACTGACCGCCTTCGATGGACGGCGCTGGACACGCGACCGTGCCAGCGCGCGGCGACCTGCTGCAGTGGTAGCAGCGGGTACACAGGGCTGGGACTACCAGATCGATTACGAGCCCACCGACCGCCGCCAGCTGGTGGCTCTGGACCTGCCCAGCCGCGCACCTGCGGGCAGCGTGCTGGATGCGGACATGAGCCTGAGCAGCGAACGCCCGCTGGCCTCGCTCAGCCGCTGGCGATTGCATTCGGCCCCGCCACTGCGCTTCGACAGCACGCTGTCGCCCTATCTGCGCCGCGCGACGTTGCAGCTGCCGGCCGGCTTCAACCCGCGCACCGCCACGCTGGCGCAGCAATGGCGGCAGGACGCTGGCAGCGATGACGAGGCCATCGTGCGCCGCGCGCTGCAGTGGATCACCACCGATTTCTCGTACACGCTGGATACCCCTGCGGCAGGGCGCGACCCGATCGACGAGTTCCTGTTCGGCTACAAGGCCGGCTTCTGTGAACACTTCAGCTCGGCCTTCGTGGTGCTGATGCGCAACGCCGGCGTCCCGGCGCGGGTGGTGACCGGTTTCGCTGGTGGCACCCGCAACCGCATCGGCGACTACTGGGTGGTGCGGCGGATGGATGCCCACGCCTGGGCCGAGGTATGGCTGCCGCAGCGCGGCTGGGTCCGGGTTGACCCGACCGCAGCCGTGGCACCGGAACGCATCCTGGACACCCTGGATGATCGCCTGCAGGCCGGCACGGACACACCACTGCAGCAGCGTTGGCTGCAGCTGGGCCAGATGGGCGACTGGCTGCGCCGCGGCTGGAACGATCTGGTGCTGTCCTTCGATGCGCGCCGCCAGCAGCAGCTGCTCAAGCCGTTCGGGCTGGACGATCTGGGCCCCGGGCAGCTGGTCGCTGGCTTCGTGGTAGCCGCACTGCTGGCGCTGGCGTGGATGGCCTGGCTGCTGGCCCGTGGCGAGCGCGAACGCGAGCCGCTGCTGCGCGCCTGGCACCGGCTCGGACGGCGCTACGCCCGCCTCGGCCTGGCCCGTGAACCGCACGAAACCGCACAGGACTGGGCACAGCGGGTACACCGGCAGCGCCCCGACCCGGCCCTGCTCGCACTCAGCCAGCGTTTCGCCGACGCGCGCTACGCTGGAACTTGCACCGACCTCGCTTCATTATTGCGGGACCTGCGCAGGCATCGCCCGACTTCCGGAGCCTCCCCATGAACACCAAGTTCCTTCTCACCGCTGTGGCCACGCTGGCCCTGTCGGCCTGCGCCACGGCCCCCAAGCCGCTGCAGGGACAGTTCAGCCTGGTCTCCCCTCGCGACTCGGTCGCTACCCAGCAGGTCGGCACGCCGGTCCGTTGGGGCGGTCGCATCATCGAAACCAAGCCCGGCCAGGGCGAGACCTGCTTCCAGATCATCTCGCGCCCGCTCAATGGCAGTGGCCGCCCGAACACCACCTCGTCCGACGCCAGCGACGGCCGCTTCATTGCCTGCCGTGCCGGCTTCTACGACCCGGCGGTGTTCGAAGCCGGTCGTGACGTGACCTTCATCGGCAAGATCGACGGCTACCAGAACACCCGCATCGGCGAGTACGACTACCGCCTGCCGAAGCTGTCGGCCGATGTGATCTACCTGTGGCCGGAACAGCGCCAGGTCGATGTGGTGCCCTACCCCTATGGCCCGTGGGGCCCGGGCCCGTATGGCCCGTACTGGGGCGGCTATGGTCGCTGGGGCTGGTGGTGATCGTCACCACACACGCATGACGGAAAAGGCCGCCCTCGGGCGGCCTTTTTCATCCACGCATGGCGCGGATACCGGGCGCTCAACGTCCCGGGGTACCGAAGTGCCCCAGCGACGCACCGGCCAGCAGGTGCATGTGGATATGGAACACGGTCTGGCCGGCATCCTCGCGGCAGTTCATCACGATGCGGTAGCCGTCCTGTGCGAAGCCTTCGCGGCGCGCGTACTCGGCGGCAGCCAGCGCCAGCTTCCCGATCAGGTGCGCCTGCGACGGCTGCAGGTCATCCAGGGTCGGAATGATCTCGTTCTTCGGAATGAACAGCACGTGCACCGGCGCCTGCGGTGCGATGTCCTTGAAGCCCAGCACCTCGTCATCCTCGTAGACGATGGTGGCCGGGATCTCGCGACGGATGATCTTGCTGAAGAGGGTTTCGTTGCTCATGGTCGGCCTCGGCGGGGATGTCTCCCGCATTGTAGGCCGCTCACGCCCGGCCATGCCGGCCGTTGCTCAATCGCGGAATTCGCTGCGCGTCCCGAACGCGTGCGACAGCGTGCCACGATCGACGTATTCCAGTTCGCCGCCCAGCGGCAGGCCCTGCGCCAGACGGCTGGGCTGCACCTTGCGTGCACGCGCCAGCTGCGCCAGGTAATGCGCGGTGGCCTCGCCCTCGACAGTGGCGCTGGTGGCGATGATCAGCTCCTGCACCTCGCCTTCGGCCAGCCGTCGCTCCAGCTGCTCCAGGCCCAGCTCGCGCGGGCCGATGCCATCAAGCGGCGATAGGCGGCCCTGCAGCACGAAGTAGACACCGCGGAAGCCGGTGGCGTTTTCGATGGCCAGGCGGTCGGCCGGCGATTCGACCACACACAGCTGGCTGCGCTCGCGGCTGCTGTTGGCACAGGTCGGGCACAGCTCGGTTTCGCTGAAATCGCGGCACTGCACGCAGTGACCGATGCGTTCCACCGCCAGCGCCAGGGTTTCGGCCAAGCGCTGGCCACCTTCGCGCTCACGCTCGAGCAGGTGGTAGGCCATGCGCTGCGCAGTCTTCTGGCCGACGCCCGGCAGCACCCGCAACGCGTCGATCAATTGTTCAAGCAGGGGTGCGGACACGGCGACAGGCTTTCATTGCGTCGAGCAGGCTCGACGGCTACAGGGTCCGTGGCACCCGGTTACACGGGTGCCACGCTGAAAATCAGAACGGCAGCTTCATGCCCGGCGGCAGCTGCATGCCAGCGGTGGCCGACCCCATCTTCGACTTCGACTCGGCATCGATCTTGTTCGAGGCATCGTTGAAGGCGGCGGCGATCAGGTCTTCCAGCATCTCCGGGTCGCTGGCCAGCGACGGATCGATGCGCACCTTGCGGCATTCCTTGGCACCGGTCAGGGTCACGCTGACCATGCCGCCACCGGCGCTGCCGGTCACTTCGATCCTGGCGATTTCTTCCTGGGCCTTCTGCAGGTTTTCCTGCATCTTCTGGGCCTGCTGCATCAGTTGGGCGATGTTGCCGCGCATAGTCTCTACTCGTCAAAAGAACGGATGGAATCGGAAACAACCCGGGCGCCGTGCTGTTGGATCAGCACCTGCACTTCCGGATCGTCCATGAAAACAGCCTCTGCCACCTGCTGCCGCTCACTACGCTGGCGGTCGGCACGCTGATGCAGGGTCTCGGCCGGAACGTGCTCGATTTCCACGGTCTCGACCACGATCTTCGGGGCCTGGCCAAGGGCTTTCTCCAGCATCTCGCCCAGGGCCGCCAGCGCACGCTCCGAGCGCAGGTACTCAAATCCGGGCGAAAGGCCCAATTTCAAGGTCCCGTGCTGGCAACTGATGAAGGCAGCGTTGGCCGCCAGCTGCCGCGACGGGCCGCTCAGGCCACTGTTGGCCACCAGGTCGAGCCAGTCCTCGGCCGTGGCCAGCTCGCTGACGCCTTCCTGCGGCACGGCATCACGTGCCGGGGCCGACTCTGTTGGCGCGATGGCAATGCCTTCAGTGCGGAACGGGCGCTCGGACGGCGCAGGCTCGCCGGGAGCCGCGACGGGAGCCGGCGGTTCATGCCAGGGCGCCACCATGGCGGCGTCCGGCCCAGCCATCTCGGCCGCCAGCGCCTCGTCACGCGCCTCGGCTTCGTCGGTGGCCCACGGCGGCAGGTCGTCGCCCGCTTCTGCTTCAACAGACGGAGGCGCCACGGCTTCGGCCTTCACCGGCGGCGGTGACACCGGCTCCTCCACCGGAACCGGCTCGGGCTCCGGCGTCGGCTCAGGGTCGGGTTGCGGGACCGGCTCCGGTTCGGGTTCAGGTTCGCGCGGCGCGGCCTGTGCCGGAGCGGCCACCTGCGCCACCACGGCCGGGCTGGCCGAAGCGGCGGCAGCGGCCGGCGTCGCTTCGTGGCTACCGGCACCGGTGCCACCACCGGCGGCTTTACCGCCCGGCGTGCCACCCACCGCACCGTCGACGGCCTTCGGCACCGGCGGTACCGCTGCGGCCGGTCGGAACGCCAGCATGCGAAGCACGGCCATTTCAAATCCCGCGCGCGGGCTCGGCGCCAGCGGCAGGTCACGACGGCCGTTCAAGGCCATCTGGTACCAGAGCTGCACCACTTCCGGGCGCAGGCGTTCGGCGAACACCGTCGCGTCCAGGCCTTCAGCGGCCGCTGAGGCACCCGGTACCAGCTGCTGCACCTGGATGCGATGCAGGCCTTCGGCCAATGCTTCCAGCACGCCACTCCAGTCCGGCGAGAATTCGGCCAGCGCAGCCACCACCTGCAGCAGGCGCGGACCATCGCCCTCGGCCAGCGCATCGAGCATCGCCGCCACCTGGGTGCGGTCGACCGTGCCCAGCATTGTACGCACCACGTCCTCGCGCAGCGCGCCGCCGGCATAGGCGATCGCCTGATCAAGCAGCGACAGGCCGTCGCGCAGGCTACCGTCAGCGGCCTTGGCCAGTTGTACGATGGCACTGCCGTCGGCCTCGATCTCTTCTGCCGCCAGGATGCGCGTCATCTGGCCCTGGATCTGATCCTCGTCCAGGCGCTTGAGGTTGAATTGCAGGCAGCGGCTCAGCACGGTGACCGGCAGCTTCTGCGGGTCGGTGGTGGCCAGCAGGAACTTCACGTGTTCCGGCGGTTCTTCCAGCGTCTTCAGCAGCGCGTTGAACGCCGCTTTGGACAGCATGTGCACTTCGTCGATCAGGTAGACCTTGTACTTGCCACGCGAGGGCATGTACTGCGCGTTCTCGATCACCTCACGCACGTCATCCACACCGGTGTTGGACGCGGCGTCGATTTCCAGCAGGTCGATGTAGCGGCCGGCGTCGATGTCCAGGCAGGCCGCGCACTGGCCGCACGGGTCGGCGCTGGTGCCCTGCTCGCAGTTCAGCGACTTGGCGAAGATGCGCGCGATGGTGGTCTTGCCCACGCCGCGGGTACCGGTGAACAGGAACGCGTGGTGGACCCGGCCGCTGTCCAGCGCGTTGCTGAGCGCACGGACCACGTGTTCCTGGCCCACCAGCTCGGCAAAACGCTTCGGACGCCACTTGCGGGCAAGGACGAGGTAGGACATCAGGCCACCGTTTTCCATCGGATGTTCCATTGTGCCATGCCTGTCCAGCCCCCTCGCCACCCATTGCCATGGATACGCCGTTGATCGGGGTGCTTGTGAAGTGCCGCGCAGCCCGCTAGAATCTGCGCCCCTGCTGAGGCGTTTGCCGATGGCAGGGATCCGGAGAGGTGTCCGAGTGGTTGAAGGAGCACGCCTGGAAAGTGTGTAAGCGTCTAAACCGCGCTTCGGGGGTTCGAATCCCCCTCTCTCCGCCAGATAAATGAAGAAGCCGCCCAGTGGGCGGCTTTTTTATTTGTCTGGCGGGGAGCATCGGGCGAGAGAAGCCCCGCCGGGGTTCGACGGTTCTGCAGGAGCAGAACCGGACCGCCGCAGGCGGGTCCCGGTGCGCAGCGCGCCGGGATCGGGTGCATGGATGCACCCGACAATCCCCCTTTCTCCGCCAGATTACGCAAACCCCTGTTTACGCAGGGGTTTTTGCTTTTCTGGGGTGACCTTCGGCGGGACACAAATCGGGACACATCTCTCGATGCGCATCCCACACCACCTCGTTCGCGCGCCCTCAGGGCTCTGGTCTTTCCGGCAACGGGTCCCCATCGATCTCCAGGCCCTCGTTGGCCGACGCATTTTCAAGCGCACCCTGCGCACGTCCGAGCTGGCCGTGGCCCAGTTGCGCGCCCTGCAACTGGCGGCGCGCTATGCTCAAGCCTTCGACGTGTTGAGGGAGCAACGCATGAGAATCAAGGAAGAGGACATCGACGCGCTGCTCAGGCGCCTGACCGATGGCGACCCGCTACAGCAGTTGATCTTGAACCGGACCAAGGCCGCAGACGGGACGGTGACCGAGCACTGGCAAATCGACACGCCTGAAGATGTCAGGCTCTATCAGCAGATGATGGAGCTCTCTGCCTCCCAGCCCAGTGCGCTGGGTGAGTTGATTCGAGAGGGCGTGCCGCCCATGCCGCCGGCCCGCCGGGTGACCAAGCCCGCGGTTGAGACCATCAGCCTGGGCAAGGCCCGGGACGCTTGGCTCGCGAGCATCCAGCCCGGCTGCCTGCCGAAGACCTACACGATCAAGAAGACTGCCATCGAGGCCCTGGTGTCGTTCTTGGGCGACAAGGCCAAGCTGCACTCGCTGACCCGGTCGGACCTGGCCCGGTGGTATCAGTTCATGCGAGACGGGGGCGCAGCCACCCCGACCCTGACCAATAAACAGTCCTACATCGGCGGCAAAGGGGGATTCTTCGAGTGGGCCATGGCGTCCGGGCACTACCCCAAAGGCGACAACCCGGCCGCTGGCCATATCACCTACTCCACCCGGGAAAAGCGGGCCCGGAAGAAGTTTGGATTTAAGGCCTACGATGCCCATCAGGTCCAAGCGCTGTTCGCCCCGGCAGCCTTTGAGGAGCTGGCGCTGTCCGCCCGTTGGGCGGCCCTGATTGGACTTTACACGGGTGCCCGGGCGTCAGAGGTTGGCCAGTTGCTGGTCGAAGACGTGCTGACGGTGGATGGTCTGCCCTGCATTAGGATTTCTGACGAGGGTGAACACCAAAAAGTGAAGACCGAGGTCAGCCTGCGCACCATTCCCGTCCATCCTGACCTCATCGAACTGGGATTCCTGGACTGGGTGGGGAGCCTTCGAGCTGAAAAGGCCCCACGGCTCTTTCCTGCCGCCAAGGCGAACGCCAAAAATGGGGCGGGCAACTGGATCACCAAGGCCTTCGGCCGGCACTTGGAACAGGTCGGGGGAAACTGGCCGGAAGCCAAGCGTGGGTTCCACTCCCTCCGAAAAACGCTGATTCAAGAGCTCCAGGGGGCAGGCGTGGTGTCCGAGCTCCGGGCCCAGCTGGTGGGCCATGAGCTGGACGACGAGCACCATGCGACATACAGCCGCAGCTTCACGGCCCGGGAGAAGCTGGAAGGCCTTAAAGGCGTCTCGCCGGGGTTAGCCGTGCTCTCCTATGGGCTCAATCTGCCAGCCCTCGCACGGCTGCTTAAACAATGAACGAGCCCCGGCTTGCGAACGCTGAACAGAGTGGTAAATAGGTAAGGGCAGGAAACCCAAGATTACCAAGACCGACAGGGGGCATACGATGTCGTTCAACACCGAAAAATACTCTCGCTCCGTCACTTTGACCTGCCCCACATGTGCGGGCACGCAGTTTGAATACGACGAAGCCGAGACTTCCGGCGAGGCACCGATGAAGTGCGCAGGCTGCGAACGAGTCTTGACACGCGACGAACTGAAGGAGGCGAACGCGGAAAACATTGATGAGCACCTCAACGAGGTAAAAAAGCAGGTCACGCAAGATCTCCAAAAGCACCTGCACGATGCCCTTAAGAAAGCGTTCCGGGGCAACAAGAACATTAGGTTTAAGTGATGCCTATCAGCTTCGACACGGGCGATGTTATTGCGGCTGCCGCGCTGGCGTTGTCCGCCTTCGCGACCTGGATGACTTTCCTGTTCAACAGGCGTCAGAAGAAGTTGAACGAAACCCAAGAACAGCTCAACCGCCTCCTCTTGGCCAAAGAGTCTGGAGAGGCTACCAGTGCGAAGAAGGCCGACTTGGGGGCCTCGTTCAATAAGCTGGGAAGCAACAAGTATCGCCTCAGAGTGTTCAACAAAGGCAAGGCTGCCGCGCGCAATGTGCGCTTGGAACCCCTAGAGGGCACGGACTGCCTCATACAATCGGACATAGACTCCAAGTTTCCGCTGGAGCACATGGAGCCGCATCAGTCGGTCGACCTGCTCGCTGCCGTCCACTTAGGCACCCAAGGCAAGCAACCCGTCCGACTTATCTGGTCTGACGAGCACAGCGAGCACAATGAGAAGGTTGTCTACCCCACAATCTAGGGCCATCCTGAAGTCTTGGGCCAAAGCGCCAAAGGCATCAAGCAACATCACCGCCGTTTGCTTAGGCATTGGAACGCAACTTCCAGATCTGTGAACCAGCGCAGATTCCGTCTCTTGCCAATCTTGGACGAAGTGCTTCGATGTGAAAACCTTCATACTGAGAGCTTCAGAGATCCAATGCCTGCTAACGTAGAACTTCGCATCGCCAGCCGCCTTCTTCCTGCCCTCATGGCGCAGAGTGGAACCAGAGATATCGCTGATCGCGAAGCCGACATTCAACACGCCCTTGATGTGGCGGCTGCTCTCATGCGCCGGTTCGCCGCTTCCCCTGCCGGGCAAGCGCAACACGCCTATGTGCCCAGCACCGGAGCGCGACCTGCCCCGAAGGCTGCGACCGTGAGCCGGGATCAGGTGCCACCCACCTTCGTTTCTCAAGAGGAATGGCGCAAGGCACGCGGCTTGGCCCCTGCCCCCTCTTCTCGAAAGCCGTCTGGACCCACGATCCACTGAAAGACAAAGCCCCGCATCTGCTGGGCTCTTTCGTTCAATGGAGGGTTGGCGGCCGTAGCTTCAACACGGGCACAGGGGCGTCCGCAGCAACCCGCGGAATGGGCTGGCTCTCAAGAACGAACTGCGACGGTGACGGCATTGCCTCCAACTCCTCCGCCTTGCGAAGGATGTCTGCATCTACCTCCACCAGAGCTTCAGCTGACCCGCGCGAGCGCGCCTTCTCGAGCTCCTTGGTCCGCTGCTCCAGCGCAGACAGGCGGCGCTCGCGGCGCTGCGTCCATTCGGGCCTGGAATAGCCATTGGTCCCCATGGGATAGTCGGAGTTGAATCGCTCCCATTCGTGCTGTGCAAGGTGCCACAGACGCTCCGCCCTCCCAAGAGAAACCAATCGCAAGGCGCGCCCGAGGATTGCGGCTCGCAACGCCCGCACCTGGACAACTGCCCTGGTAATCCACTGCCGTAAGGAGACCGTCTCTCTGGCCCGAGCCAGCTCAGCTTGGGCCCATTCAAGCCCAGCACGGATGCGCTGGGTCGACAGGTCTGTCCTGGCGCGCGCGATGTCCTGGAGGTCGCGCAGAGCATCACTCACGCGTTGGGCGAGGCTGATGGGGCGCTCACCTTCGGTTGCTTCGTGCTGGCTGCCCAGGACCTGAGGGAGCCGCATCCCGGAAACGCCTCGAATCTTCAACCTAGGAGCCAAGCCGTGCATGGAAGACGGTCGGCCACCTAGGCCATGACCGACCGACGCCGACATGGGGAAGGCCCTGCCCTCGCGCCCCGCTTGGAGGGTCAAATGGTCTAAGTGCTCAGCATTGGCGGCCTGGATGGCATCGTTCTCCTCTACCAGCCGGCTCTCCATCCCCCTGCGGGCCAGAGCAGTGGCCGCTTTGCCCAAGTGTTTGGTTGGCTCCCGAGACAATGCCACCGCCTGGAGCTCGTCACCCCGGTCCGACGCCGCCCGAGACTGCTCCGCCAGACTCCGATGATCGATCGTGATCGTCAGGCCAGCGGCTTCAAGATGTGCGTTGGTCGTTTCAGCGACCATTTCCCGGACCCATTGAATCTGCACTTTCCCCGACACGCCCCCATCGAGCTCGCGCGTTTTCTCGCCAAACCCATCCGGCCCAATGCGCCTGGTGCTGGCCAGCAAGTGGACGTGATGGTTGAGCCCGTCCGGGGTTCCAGGGGAGTGAATGCTGGCCTGGACAGCAAACTGGTATCGGTCGACCAATGCCTCGGCAATGGCAAATGCCAGCTGGGCTCGCTGTTCGTCCGAGAGCTCGTGCGGCAACGACAGCTCGAACTCCCGGGCTACCGTAGCGTCCTTACGCCGCTCGGCGGCTTCGGCCACGGCCCAAAGCTCGCCGGGAACCAGCGCCCAGTCGGGTGCATCTGAAGGCGCGAGGCAAAAGGTTTCGACAACGCCGCTTCTGCGGCGGTAGTCGTGCTGCTGCCCGGTGATGACATCGGACAGCAGCAAGCCACCTCGGTAGGCGGCTGCGGCGACGGCGGATTGGCCCTTGCCTCGGCTGAAGGTCTTGACCGCTGTGTGGAAGATAGCCATAGAAACTCCTTAGAAACAAGAGTCTTTATGGCTCATCTTTTGCCGTTGGCAAGCCTCGCAGAGGCTTGGGGTTCCAGGGGCGCAGCCCTTGGCGCACGCATCCGCCAGGATGCCTAAGTGCGCTCTTGCCCTTCCTAGATCTGAAAAGGCAGTGATTAGAATCGGATTCTCAGGTAAATTCACACACTCCCAATGCAACGTCATGGATGTCTGTATGGATAGGAAACAGGCTGGTGAAAGAACTCGTCAGGAGAGTATCGACATACTTGATCAAGCAGCTGCGGCGAAAGGGGACGTGCGAAAGATGCCAGGCATGAAAGACATTTTCGATGCTGCTGAGGCAGTCAGGCCGCTCGACATTCCAAATCCTGTGAACAAGATCACAATCAAAGATGGCGTCGCAGAGGCAACGAAGGCTGAACTCGAACAACTCTCAGACGATTGTGGAGCGCTTAGCAGGCACGCAAAAGCCGAAGACGCGGCGAAACGGCAGAGACAAGTGCTTATAGACGCACTGAATAATGAATCGTCCCGGGAAGACGGCGATCCTGCAAGCACAGATGACAGCAAGATCTCGCCTTCCGAGGAGGAGCCCCCCCCCTGCACCGCGACGGATCTAGTGGTGTATGCGGGCGGCAGCCAACTGCCTACCCCAAAATACCCAGGTCAACGCCCATCATGCGTAGAGCGAAGGGATACCTGAAAGGTGCCTTCTTCACAAGGGAGCACTACTAATATGAAGAACCACTGGGAAGTGGGTGTAGTCTTAGCGCTGCGCGACGCGCAGTGGCTTCAAGCTAACCCGGGCGCGGAGATCCCCCCTCTGAACATTTCCCTAGATGGGAATGCGGAATCCAAGATGGGCGACGGCGTTCATCAAGTCGGCGAAAAATTCGCCCTGTTAGAGATCAAGTCGGATCAATCCGCTTGTCAGAGCGAGTGGACGGGAAGCAAGGGGGAAAAGCGTGCTTACAAGAAGCTCATGGATCTGGCAGCACGCGACGAAGTCAACAATGGTGCAGCCGCGTCGAGGAAGCTCCTGAGCCAGAGCACGCGAGGACACTTTTTTGCATTTTGGGGGCAGACCGAAAGTGCTCAAAGTCATTTCGACCAGCTTTTCCTTCAGCCGTATCTTCTGACTTCCTTAGAAGCCATACCTGCCAAAGCAAGCCATAAAGGACCGGGCTCCTGCTATTCAGGGAGGCCAAGCTCACAGTATGCGTTTGCCCTTATACGCTCACTGACGGTTGGATTGACAGACGGATCGTCTTTTGCTCCTCGCTGGCCTTTAACTCTCGCAGAACTTTTTTCCCTCCACCACACACCCCGCTTCTGCCAGAAGGATCCGGCCGCTACATCCGTTAAAAAGACGGACCTTATGGAGTTGGGCCTTGACGTGGACGAACTCCAAAACTACGTCAACTTCCTATGCATCGAAAGGCAGTCGGACGGATGCGACAGAGACGCTTTAGGAGAAGAACTTAAGTTGATGCTTATCGGGAGCCAAGGCTTCGTCAGGCACATATCCCACACGAATGAGTTGATGAACGTAATCGCCGCTTACCGAGACAATACCTTGGTGCCCACCCCAGGCCTCACGCCAGAAATCAGCCAGCATCCTCAGCTTTCTGTGACCCAGCCAAAGTCGACGTTTGGCGTCAATGGTCCATGAGGTCCCATACAGAGCGCCATTTTGCTTTGCTGGCAGCATTGCCGTCAGCATATAGACTCGAAACGTCAACCCCCGTCTTTTTCGCATAGCCATCCAAAGCACTGCCAGCCTGAGTTGCTGCGGACACGAGCGATGAATTTTCAGCCCATTCCCTAGCGAAGGCAGCAGACCATACATCCCTAGCCGACACCCTGCGAAACAGAAGAGCATCGGCATTTTCAGCTCCAAATCCGCCAGTGTTCCAGTGCTCTTCGTGACCAGCCTTCGATGCGGCAAAGGAGATATGCATCCCCTCTTTCTCTTTGGTCCACATAAACCTGTGCAGCTGAAGTGCCGCCTCTGCTTTCGCAAGCGCAGTGGTGACGTCGAACTTCCCTAGCCCAACCTTGAAGGCCTCCGTCCAAAAGCGCTCTTCATTGCAGATAGCTGATTCGACCATCACCGTTTGCGTCTCCGACAAAAACGGCATGCTAGACAAGCTTCTGGTTTCGTCAAGCCCTTAGAGATACCCTGAATGCGCTCCCAAGACGACGAATGTCCAAGCTAGAAAGGTGAGGATCCCAGCTCCAGATGGACCCTTGACACCCCGAACTCGACAGGCATCAAAGTGGAGACATGAGGTGGCACAGAGAGCTGCTTACTGACCTATGGACTGTCCTTCAACATAAGCGTAGTCCATCGACTCCTTCCTTGATTGTGAGCGCGGATCGGCCCGCGCTGACGAACCCCAACAGCATCCCCGGATCCTGACGAAATGGATACGCAGAAAGATGCTCGAAATGGACTTCAACACTTACTGCCACTACACCTACTCGCCAACCCAAGTCATCCAGCCCGACTCTGAATATCCGGCAGACGCCCTGAGAACGCTACTACATTGGTGAACTGTCAACGAAGCCAGATCATCTCGGGACTGGAGAAAAAACGGCCCATTGACACCCATCACGAAGTGATCTCCCTGGAGGACACCACAGTGAGAACAATGGTTGGCCCAATAGTTGACGCCGGCAGTCTGTGACCGTCCGATGCGCAGGAGTGGTGCGGCCTGGTCTACGAACGTCTCCACAGCGGCGTCCAAGGACTCGACATATTGCAGGACGGCGGCATCGGCAACCTCCAGTTCGCCCTCTTCATCGAACTCAGTGAGACGGGGGACCCAGATGGCAGTGACTAGGGTAGGTAAGCCACATTTCCAACAGCCCATGGGAGCTTGGAGCAAAGCAAAGCTGGGTGCTTTAAGATTGAAGTCAGTCACGACCAGAACCTAAATAGTCTCCACGGTCCCAAGATCGGTAGCGCCAAGGGAGAACCTCCTCCAAGGCCGTTATCCGCGGCTCTGGCATCATTGATAGCGCACGTGCGCCCAAACGCAAGCGATCCACGCGTTCATTGGGAACGAATAGCCATGGCTGAAGCCTCCAATCGAGGGGGATACCACAGTCCCTGGCTAAGGCCTCCTTCAATCCAAGCCAATGTTGGTCCCAGCTTTTCAGACGGTTCAAAAGCGCAGGCAGGCGGACAGCGTAGGAGATCTCGCAGAGGTAGGTCGCTCGGTCTCGAACACTCACAGCGACTGCGTCGCAATACCAGTGGGGACCGCTGGTGTCCGGATTACTGCCCGGATTCAACTGGATACAGCACTGAGCATTGACGAAAAGCCTGCGGTCCGCCCGCAGGAAGTCTAGAACTACCCCTTCGAAATGATCCACGTTGCCTTGCCCCTCATGCTTACTGCTACTTGGACCTGGCCACCCTACAAGAACTTGTTTACGTCGAACCCGCTGTGACTATCAGCCCATTGGTTGAACCGCCCGTCTTCCGAACGAGGCAGCGGGTCCGCGGTCGGTGCACGGACCAGGGTAGCCATCTGTAGGCTGCCACCAAAGGCCAAGGCGTTCTGACGAGCTAGACCAGCAATGCGCCGCACCTCTCGCTTGTCCGCCCACTCGCTTGCCGCCTGGATGGCTGATAAGTCCTTCTCCGAAGACAATCGGAAGGATATCCAGGTGTTGCACTGTGAAAGCACGGTTGGAGAAATCTCCGACGGGCGCTGGGTGCTCAACCAGAGCGCCAGTCCGAACTTGCGCCCCTCTTTGGCTAGGCGCTCATATGCCAATGCGTTGTTCACAGCCTCGTCGCCGGTTCCCATCTGACGCAGGTAGTGGTGCGCTTCCTCCAGGACCAACAGGGTCTCTCGTTTGTTCTCTTGGCCACGGCTAAAGAGCTCGAAAGCATAGAGCTCCAAAATGGCCCCCAAGATAAATGGGGTTAGGTCATGAGACACGCGGCGAAGGTCGACGATGTGCACCCGCCACTCCACCTCGTCCCCGCCGAACAGACGCTCAACGACCTCCTTTGACTCGTTTCGCCAACTAAGTGGACCACCGCAGCCAGCGCCGCCAGCCACGCTCACAACGTCCTTGAACATTTCGTCATCCACGAACCTCGCGATTCGGGTAATGAGTGGAGCAATATTTCCGTAGTTCCAGGCGTTGCGTTCGAACCCATTCCTCGCCGGCGCAATGGCGTGGCTATCAGCGATCAGTGGACCGAGGGCCTGCATGGGAGGCCACGAGAGCGCCGGTGGGGGCGTGCCTGCACGTAGGCTTTCGATGATGGCCTGCGCCTCGTATACACGCTCACTTCTACAGTCGTCGAACAACGATGGTTGTGCATCTGCCGCCAAGCCCACGCCACCGGATGCTTGGAACCACTTCACTTGGTTAAGGTGGTCCAAGGCAAAGGTCAGAGCCGGCCGTTGAGTCTTATCGCTGGGCAACAACAGCCGTTGCATGCCGAGACGACCCAATGCGTAGTAAGGGATGCGGTAGCTGTCCGAATCCGACCCACCGATCCGAGTGACCTTGATGGCATTCGGAGGGTAGTTGCTCGCGGGAAAGGCGTCTTCGTATTCACCGTTGATATCGAAGATGACGACGCGTGCCTTAGGCATCTTCGCGATTTGCTGGAGCACCGCAGCCGTGAAGCAGCTCTTGCCTTGCCCTGAGCTTCCGAGCACCGCCACATGCCTGGACACCAAACTCTGTAGGTCAATGGTCAGGCGGCCGCCGCCTCGGAGGTCATCCCCTAAGTGGATGCCCGCCGGCGTGGCCGCGTCGCCACCCAGGATCGATGAAAGCTCGTCGTCGGTGAGCGGGAAGGCCTCTGCACCCAGTGCCGGCGAGGAAAGCGAATCTGACACGAACGTCAGTCGCCCGGCCTCGCGGCGCAGTCGACCGACGACCAAGCCAGTGAGGTGACGCAAGGGTTCGGAGGAAACCGAAGTCCCCGAAAGTCCGACCCGGTGAACCTCTTTGGGCTCGGCAAACGATAGGGACTGAACCTTCATCACCAATAGCCGGCCCCCGGATTCAATCCCTAGGAGGCTGCCGACTTCAGTGACCACAGAGACGCCATGGACGTGAGCAGCCAACTGGCCCCGATGGACATCCATCAGGTTCAGAGTGATATCCACGCCATCGATTTGGACAACATAGCCTATGGCTTGGCGGCTCCTCATGGCACGTCGTCCTCGGCTCCGTCCGGCCTCTCAGGCATCAGTCGCCTGTGCAGATCTGCCAGTTCCTGATCGTAAACCGCTGGGTCGGGAAGATCATTTGCTAAGGCACTGGTGAAGGCCCTGCTTCCCCCACCAACGATGGTCAGGCGTGGCGTCTGAAGAGCAAGGAGTCTTCGCACGGTTTGCGGAAGGTCCGCCGCTGCGGGGTCTCCCTTGAACTCAGGCAAATACACGACTACCTGGAGAGTGGGATTGAGCAGGGCAGAGCGGATAAGACGGTTGATGTGCTCGTCGCCGAAGCCATAGCCATTTATCAGCAGAGCCGTCTGCGGGCGGGCCATGAACTCCGCGAATCGTCGCAGCAGTTCGCCCATTACATAGCCGACGGTCTGAAGATACTTGGCAGCGCGGGGGAGGACCAAGTAGCTCAGCTTGTCCGCGAACCCGGTCAAGAACTCATCGATATCGCGCCAAGCTTCAGACGCCGGCACCTCATACAAGCTGTGGTCAACCTCTTTCCAGGTCAGCGAGCCGTGGAGCTTGGCCAAGTAGACGTTGTAGACGCCGAAACGGGCTTCTCCCTTGGCTTGGGCATTGCGGAACCCGAGGTCGAAACTCTGGGGTGAGAAGCGGCGGCTGTGCACGCCCAGGAACCCATTAATGACCTGAAGGTCGACCGATTCGGCTGCCCATTCAATGGCTAAGTCGTAGTTGGTTGTGAAGATCCAAGGAGCCGGTTGACCAGGCTGACGAGCAGCAGTGAGCTTCTGAAGTATGGAGCGATGTGCTCCCAGCTCTTCGGCTAGATCAGCACCTAACGGAGACGTCCACCAATCTTCCTTCAGCTTCGCTGCACTAACTACAGATCTGAAAAGCGCTGCCCTAGCGGCTTGGGCTCGGGTGATTTCCGAGCTCTCTTGGCGCTCCCACTCAAGGATGGCTATCTCCAGCCTGTCCAGCAGCACTTCAAAGTTGGGCAAGCTGGCAGTGAGCCCTGTGATAAACGGATTTGTCGATGCCGTGGTAGCCCCCGCAGACAGAGCCGGAAGTGGCGGAAGCGGCAATCTCCGCTCATCCTCGGTGATGAACTTCTGGGACAGAAGCCATTCCGCATCGGCAGGACTGTCCCTCAGGAAGGATGTCCACAGCGTCCTCATCGTCTGCCCGCCCGCGGAGCACGATGCCCCTGCCCCCAACAGCAGGCCTACGTTCTCCAGTCGCAAAAGAGATGCGAGGTAAGCCTGCAGCTCAAGCTCGTCCGTGATCGGCTTTCCGCCGCGATACGCAGTAATACCCATAAAGCCCCCTGTTTCCGTGTCGCTGCCCTCCCCTGCGCACAGGCCGGACCGCAGCGTTCAAGCGCAGCTGTAGGAAGCGCCCTAGGCCCCTGCTGCCGAAACTACTTTGAAGTCTGTGACCAGCCACCCGTAGGCGTCTGATAGAGCGCCCGGCAGGGAAGCCCTATCAACACAGGCGATCTCGACTTCGGACGGAAGCATCACCGACGCGCCATCCACGTCCCAAATGATGTCGCATACCCGAAAGATGGTCATCTGCTCCCCAGCCACGGTCTCTCCTGAACTCAAAAAGCCACTCCACTACTTGGAGGCGCTCCCTCGCTTTCCTAACCACGCAAGAAGGAGGGAGGGCGTAAGCCCTCCCCCCATCCGTCACTTCTCTTCGAAGTGATGGTTGTTCTGACTGGGCGGGAAACGTTCGCCCTTTTCGACGCGGCGATCGCTCGAGCTGCCCGCATACGTTCCCGTTGCATCGTTGTATTGCCCATAGGTCGCAGTCTTCGGGCACTCCTGCCCAGACCAATACTTACCACCAGCCATCGCAAACTCCTTCTGTCGAATGTGGGAAAACTCGTCAGGTCCCTCCTGACGCTTCGATTCTGAGATCACCATCACAGAATGTAAAGCGTCCGATACCTAAACACGGCGACGAACCACTGCCAGTCCTCGATAGGTGTCACCGACTGATTAACTGCACTTAACAAACTAACAAAATCAACAATCGTTTATCTTGAATTCATGTTGAATCGTGCCCTTTGTTAGCTTATGCCAGTTAAACAGTACGGTAATGACTCCGGAAGTTGGCTGATCTGAACATCGCAAGCTATTGATTTTTATGCAAACGCCAGCGTGGTTTAGGGCGGTACGATTGGCTAGGCCGACGTGCAAAATGGCACCTCCCAGGCAATGCCTAAGGCCGTGAATAAACAGCTGATTTTTCGTTGACGATTTTTAGGCCCGCAGTATCTGTACTTCCATCCTTCAGATGGAAGCAACGCAGTGACCTCCCCCACCTCGCAACACCTCAACTCCTACTTGGCCGACCCAACCGGCACGCTCAAGCTGACAGACGTTCGCATCGGCCGAGTCCGCATCGGCGAAATGATCGTGACTGGCCGAGAAGCAGCGATCCATGCTCAAGAGATCATCAACGACGCCTGTGAGCGGACCCGTCGAGCGAACCTTGGAAAGAATGGCACGCGCCACCCTGAGCCTCTCCCAGTGGCCGCCCCTGCCCGTTTGCTGTCGATTGAGATCCGCGACTACTTGGCTGACCGGGAGCGCATGGGCCTGACACGCAACACGATCGAGGCCACAGCGCGGTCACTGAAGATGCTCCAGATGGCCTGCGGGGATGTCCCGGTGTCCCGGGTCGACCACGTGCATATCTACCGACTCTGGGAGCTGATGCGTTGGGCTCCACCGCTTCTCCAGTCGGACCCGCAGTATCGAAACTACACGTATGAGCAGGCCGTGGCCCAGGGAAAGGCGCTCTGCGTCCAGCCGCCCGCACCCGCCACAGTAGAAAAGCACCGACGGTTCCTGGTCACCTTCTTTGGCCGACTGGAAAAAGCAAAAGCCATTGTGGGCTCTCCCATGCACTTTTTCCCAGAGGCGAAGAAGGATCTGGTCATCGACCCCGACAAGGCAGAGCGCCTGTTTGACGAAGAAGATTTGCGTCGCATTTTCGCCCCCAACACATTCATTCCCTGGGCCATGAAAGCCCCTCATCGTTGGTGGGTGCCGATGATCGGACTTCATACGGGAGCGCGCATCAATGAAGTCGCTCAGCTGAAGTTGAACGACATCGTCCAAGAGGCTGGTGTGTGGTGCATTAAGATCCAGAAGACGGTAGACGCGGACCTGAGCCACAGAGACAGGAACCGGAGCCGCCAAAGCCTAAAAGGCAAAGCAGCCGTCCGGACGATCCCCATTCCCCAACCGCTACTCGACGCTGGGTTCCTGGCATTCGTAGAGGACATCCGAGCTTGTGGCCATCCTCGCCTCTTCCCCCACTTGTCTGCCGGCGTGCGACGCGACAATGGCGACACCAACGCCCGTTACAGCCAAGGTGTCCTGAATCAGTTCAGCCGATACATGAAAGACCTGGGCTTCCCTAAGGGCGTCGGGTTCCACGCCTTCCGGCACACCCTTGCCACGGAGCTGCACCACAAGGGTGTGGCTGATGAGGACATCGCCCTGGTTACCGGCCACTCCATCAGCAAGAAGGTTCCGGTCTTGCATGAGGCGTATTTCCACAAGAAGCCAGCATTGGCACGAACGAAGCAGATCACGGTTCTGGAGCAGTATCGTCCCGATGTGGTGCTGCCTGTCTACCAGGCGGGGCAGTTCAAGGGGGCGTTGTCTGACCCTCGCAAGTTCTACCCTTGATAGCCTTGCGCAGCAGCGGGCCCGGGCGACATGTCGGCACGGGCATCCGTCAGGCCTGCGTTAGGGCCGATAATGGGCCTCCTCATCGGAAGAGGCCCCAACGTGACCTACAATCAGCTCGCAAAGATCGCTGCCAGCTTTGGCCTGCGAGACTCCATGGTTCAAATCTGGGCCTATAGCCTGCATGTGGGTTATGGGCACCAACTCCCCGTCGAGTATGAGCACTCTCGGCCAGGGCTGCCGAACCAGGTCAACGCCTACGTCTTCGAGTTCTACCTGGATCTCTACCTGAGAGAAGTGCTTCAGCACGCAGGAGCGTCCAAAGGCGCTCGCCGTTCACTTCGGAACTGGCAAGACCTCGGCACGCTGCACAACGCCATCCGCAGCTACAGCGATTTCAAGGCACGGTGTGATCAGGACATCTGGACAACCATGCACCGAATCGGCCACCAGCAGCTGCCCCATTTTGATCGTTTTGGCCCCACCTACTTTGGACGCTACTGGTCGCTTTACAAGCGAGGACGCCTTTCAAACGTTGTTTTCAACGCATTGGGGCTGACATCGGAAGACTACTTCCTGCTGGCGGGAGCTACCCAAGCGCTCTTCATGAGCAGCTATGAAGTGCCTTTGGTCCCCCAGCTCGCCAAGCTTGGGCTGAATCCATCGGTGGTCGCGGCCCGAGTGGCAGCAATCACTGGCACGCCTAAGCTACTGCGCGACCGCTGCAAGCTGGACGCAAGGTTTGACTCTTCTTGGGACTACACACCCAATCCCATTGTCGTAAAGCCGCTCATCCAGCTCCGCTCCGACGCACCAGATCACCTGGCCTGCCCGCGACCACAGTTGTTAGGAAAACGCTTACTCGCAGGGCTATTTTATGACCTTGCGAACGCTCCCGGCTTCGCCCAAGCCTACGGCGATGCATTTGAGGAGGTGGTGGGGGATTGCTTTGGCCTCATCCAAGGCGAAACAGCCGCTTTGCGTCCTGCCCCATACGTAGTGAATGGAGCGCAGCACCACGGGAGTGACTGGCTGCTGACGGACACCAACGCCACGGTTTTCGTGGAATGCAAGACCATGCGCATCCCCATCCCAGCAAAGCTCGCGGCTAATCCAGGCGATCTGGAGTTAGGGCTGAAGCGTTTGGCCAAGGCTGTCGTCCAGAACTATCGCAACATCCTTGATGCAACGTCCGGCCGAGCAGGCATCCAAGTGCCTGACGGCCCCATTTATTGCTTGGTTGTCACCTTGGAGGACTGGGTTTTGTTCGGCGACAAGTCCGCGGACGCGCTTTCGACCCTTGTGGAAAGCGAGCTCAAGGAACGGGGCATGGAAGCCAGCATCCAAGAGCGCTACCCTTTTGCCGTCGTAGGCTACGCGGCGCTTCCGCAGCTGGTGGATTCAATCAGCCAGCATGGATTGCGCATCTTCACGGAAAAGTCGACTCAACGCTTCAAAGGCTACCTCTTCCCTCAGTTCTTGAAGGAGGCCAAGCTCACCAATGGGGGAGCAGCATCCTCCATGTTTGAACGGGAGTGGGACGACCTGATGGGAAGACTCAGAACGCGATTCCCCAAGGCTTCCATCAGTTAGCCGCCTAAAGGCTTTGCCTTGAAGCGATGGCGGCCGTTGGCTACTTGCTTGTAGAGCATCGGCCTAGCAGTCCGTTTTGCACTCAGGGCCGCGCGATACGCCGTTCCTTCCGCCAACCGCTCTTTGCTCAATGTCATGAGGTGGATGGACGGGTTCGGCGTATGTCGCTGAACCGTCAGCCGCCCAAGCAAACGCGCGATACCTTCGTTGTCCTCGAACTCCCCTCTCAGGACCCTACGCCATGCAGACGCCAGTAGGTCGGCAACTTGGACGCCAGGAACATCATGCGATCGAACAAACTTCGAATCCCGCACCTGATTAGCCCCGACTCTCAGCCATGAAAGTTGCTCGCAATCCGCAGACGCGGCTCCGGACATGGTTTGCACCGCATCATCGCGGTCGCAAGTCGCGGCAGCGTCTCGCGCAGGCGGAACCGGCGGTTGAAACGGTACGCCGCTTCGGCCAGGTAGCGCCGCGCATACTTGGCTTGTTTGACGGCATGGTAGGTGCCACTGATCGCCCGCTTGAGGTTGCCCAGGACGACGTTGACCCATCGCGCTCCAGCCACTTCGGTGGCGGCGCGGCCGCCGCCGGTGTCGAGCGTTGTGTGGGCGTGGCCGGCGTCTTCGAGCCGGCGGAAGCAAGCCAAGCCGTCACTGTAGACCTCGCACTCAGGTGCCAGGCGGCGCGTGATCCAGTCGTTGAGTGAGGCGTTGTCGAAGCTGCGGACCGGCTCGATCACTGCGAAGGTCGGGCGTTCGAGGTGTTCGTCCGTCTGCACTGCGATCACGAACGCCTGCTTGTTCTCCGACCCGCGCCCGGGCTTGCCGCCGTTGCGCTCGCCGCCCAGATAGGCGTCGTCAAGCTGCACGAAACCCTGGAGTTTTCTGGAATCCTCCCGCTCGGTCATGGCCTGCATGACCTTGTGCTTCAGGCGCCAGGCGGTCTTGTAGTTCACGCCCAGGTGGCGCATCAGTTCCAGCGCAGCCAAGTTGGTCTTGGTCGAGGTCAGCAGGTGCATCGCCAGCATCCAGGTGCGCAGCGGCAGTTTGGTGCCTTCGAACAGGGTGCCCGCCGTCAAGGTCGTCTGATGCCGGCAAGCGCGGCACTGGTAGTAGATCGCATCGCCGCGCCTGAAGCGCGAACGCGCGCGTCCGGCACAGGCCGGACAGCGGAAACCTTCAGGCCAGCGCCACTTGTACAAGGCCCGGTAACACTTTGCTTCGGTGCCGTAGCGGTGGATGAACTCGCTCATCGAAAGGCCGGGTTGGAACTGCACGCGGTTGATGCCCATGGCGCCGCCTCGTTGGCTTCAAGTGGCACCATGCTGTGCCGCAGGCGGCGCAAACCCTGCGACTCGCGGCTGAGGGTCGGGGCTAATCAGGATCCCGCATGACAGCTCCCAAGTTCACCGCGGACTTGATTGTGTGGCCGGCGGCCTCTTGGAGATAGGCGGGGATGTCTTCAGGGGCACTCCTGAAGTGCTTCTCAAAGTGGGAGTAATCGAAGCCCTCCACAAAAACCCCGGGGTCTCGCAAGGATTTGGCCTGTATGAGGCCAGGTGCCATGTGGGTGAGCGTCTGCTCAAACAGGGGGCGAGCCGAGTTCTTCTCGTCCATGCGCCACTTGAAGCTGCTCAGCGTGGCCGGGATGCGCTGGGAATAGTAGAGCGTGGTCATCCGAAAGACCTGATCCAAAAGGTCTATTTGCGCCACCATTTGGATGTATAGCTGCGGAGACAGGCTCTCAAGCCTGCCCGACAGGTCATCGATGGAAGCGCGCCCTTCTTCGTAAAGCATGTTTGGCCGGTTGGCTTGGACACTCTCAACCTGCTTCTTCTGATGGGCCAGCACCACTTGGGGATCTTGATGGCCTAGGTCAATCGCAGAGATGAAGAGCGTGCCTTCAAGCTTGCCAATGTCCCCCAGAAAACGCTTCAGGTTCGCTTCCGACAGGTCCTTTAGCTTGACCTCATCCTGGAATCCGCGCCCCAAGCCCCGTTTGAGCAGGCCTAGCGACTGCTCTACGCGCTTCTTGGCAACCTCGGGGACGACATAGCCCGCGACGACGCACCAGCTGTCGCTCTTCAGCGCATGAACGAACGTGCCGGATTCATCGACATAGATAAACATGCAGGCTCTTCCATGGACGCGTTTCGGATAGGAAGCTGTCCGATGACTGTTTTAGTCCTCAAACAATGCGGACATGACCAGTGCTGCGCCCGTGCAAAAAGCGCCAAGGGCAGCCCAGTAGTTCATGTCAGCTGACAAGACCAACATAGTCTTTGAAAACTGCTCGGGAGCACCGGGAGCCTCCATCAGCTCGCGCTGGATCTTGGCGGACATGAACCAGAAGAAGCCTGAAAGCAGCGAACCGCATGAGGCGAAGAAGATCATCAGCTTCCAGATTACCTTCTTCAACGTCCGGCCTCCGGCTTTCCAACCATGTCTTTGAGCCGCTGAAGCGCCTCTTTCTGCTTGGCGACTGGCAGCTTCGACACGAGCAAAATAACTTCAGCCAGGGTGTCGGAGGTAGCGTGAAAGTAAGCCACTGGCAAGCCCAGCGCCTTCGCTAACGCCTGAGAGGTCGCCGGGTCGGGGTCGTGTTGCCCCGTCTCGTATCGGCTCACCCGGGTCGCCCCAGACACCGAGTCCACCATCCCAATGCGCTCCGCCAGCTGTGCTTGCGTCCAGCCCTTGGCCATCCGCGCACTGCGCAGGCGCTTGCCATAGACCGTCGAGGGCGTCTTGGGCTGCATCGGGTTTCTTGCACCACAGCTGAACTCCCTCCAAGTCTGACTGTTGGAACCAGTTTGCACATCTGCGATTATCGTAAATGCCGCCGGCTTGGCGGTCTACAGGGGCAGCAAATGAAGAACATCACAAGGATGGCCACCGCCCTGGCGGCAGCGCTGTTGCTTAGTGCCCAAGGGACGTCCGCCCAAGAGGCCGCCCAGCACGGCCCGGAGTCAGGGAATCCCGGCTTCTTCCGGCAGCTGGGGAAGAGCCTGAAGGATGCCGGCGGCCAAATGATCGGGGTGAGGCCCACTGGGGCTTCCGCCAGCCACGCCTATGGCAACCAGCCGATCTACGCCCCGGTCAACGGCTCAGGGAAGATCAAGGACCTCTTCAAGCCGGACAACCATCAGCTCGCACAGCAGGGACGGCTCGACTGGCCCCGGGTCGCTTTGACCTACGTTGAGTGGGGCGCAACGCTGCCTTGCTGGACCGTCGAGGCGAAGATCTGGACCAGCGCCAGCGCATCCACAACCGAGACCTTCCGGACCTGCGCAGATGCACCGGTGACGGTAACGGACGATCTCGGCGACACGGCGGAGTTCAACACTGCCGCACTCTGGAAGGGCCGTGACACCTTGGCAGGCGTCCGAGTGCCGTCCAACAAACCCAACACTGGGGCCAGCCGGTCCACCGGACCTAACCCGCCGACGCAGCCGTTCGTCGTCAATGTGTCCCGCCCTGGCGTGTCTGACCGAGCCGTCGATGTGGCCCTCCGCGTCGCCTGGGTCTCCGGCTTCATCCAGACCAGCGACCTTCACCCGGGGGCTTCCGGGATCCTGACCCCGTTCAAGGATGGACGCATGTGGATCGCGGGATTTAAGCCGGAAGGCAACCGAGACCGGTAAGCCGTCTCCTTCCCTCCTCGTCAAGGGCGGCCTACCGCCGCCCCATCATCACCCTCAAGGATTGACCCATGAATGCAAGGTTTCCCCTGGCCGGCTTAGCCATTGCACTGTCCCTCTCTGCTTGCGGTGGCCCTCCTTCCAACGCTGATGCCCAGAAGGCACTGGTTACCCTGTTGGAGCAAAGCGGGGCCGGGCAGATCTCCGATGTCGCCGAGTTCGAGCTCAACGGATGCGTTGAAGCGAAAGACATGGCCGGATACCGCTGCGACACCAGCGGCAAGGTGGCTATCGACATTGGCGGCCGCCGGGTTCCGGTTCCTATCGGCAAGAACCTGCGCTATGTGAAAGAGGATGGGACTTGGAGGGCCCACGCCAAATGAGCGTCCCTCCCCCTCTCCTTGACCAGTCTCCCCCTGTCCGCCGCAAGTTGATGACTCCCAGAGACCGGTTCTTCTGGTGGTATTCGGGAGCTCTGCTTCTCACTGGACCTTTCGGACTCGTCGTTGGGCCGCTTATGGCCCGACGCGCAAGCCGGAAGGCGGCTCGGCTCTACCCGGCAGAGGCCCGCGTGGCCCAGGCTAGGGACAAGGGTTTCGCCTGGTGGCAGTGGTGGGTCATGACCGTCCTCACCCTGATGGGCGCTGTCGGGGCCTTCGCTGTCCTGAGTGGGTTGCCGATGTTCCTCTTCGTCATGTATGCCAAGTTGATTGAGTAGCACCGCGTAACGCAGATGTCGGATATCCGGCCATCTGCATACGACCGGACGACGGCAACAAATCCCAACCTTCTTTCAACTGAAAAGCCAAGGTCCCGCGCTCGGACGGGACCTTGGCTTTTTTATGCCCTATTTCCGAACAACTGGGACGAGGGCGTCGCATCTCCGCTTGACACCTTCTCGCGCTTTGATAAAAACCTACAACATTTCAAAAGAATCTCGTATATGAATATTGAAGATTTTTGGAACAGCGCATTTCTCGCGGCCCTGAGCAGACTCCCAGCAGCCCTAGCCAAAGAAGAAGCCGATGTTGCCACAGAACTCTGCATTCAACATTGGCAAGCCAACCATCATCGCTCAGCACCGCAGTATAGGACGCGCTGGAAGGATCAAAACATCGCCAATGTTCCCGGCAGTCTTAAGCCGTCCGTGAAACTGGTCAAAGGGGAGCCAGAAGCCAAGAATCGCAAGATCAACTAAAAGGGCTTAGGACTACGCGTCGCCGGCGCGGATTTAGGGGTCAGAGGAAGAACATCTTCCAATCGAACCCTCATTTCGCTGACGCCGCCGACTTCAAAGCGGATATGCCCTACTGTCTTAGCGTCTAGTCGACCGGCCACATACTTCACAAGCTTTCTAACCGACGTTCCAGTGCTCGGGTCATAGAAGCAACTCACTGGTTCGAATGCTTCAAATTCAGACTCGAGCCACGCTTCGGCGACATCTGTGACGACAGCGGAATCGTCGCTGATGTCAAACGCTCCTGAGATTTCATCCAAACAATCTTGAAAATCGCCCAAGGCGGCTTCAACGTCCAAGCGATCGTCGTTGGTCACTGCAATCGCACCAACAGGCTTATCATCTTCATCGAGGACCCCCAACACGATCGCTTTCGGTTTCTCATCTGCCATATCAACTCCTTGAAGTAAAGCATTTGACGGAATCAGCTCCGCCAGAGGCGCAGCTTTGCTCGACTAGATCAGACTCCACATCCGCGCCTTCGGCTTTACCTTTGGCTGCTTCTTATCCCTCCCGAGAGTAATGCCTAAGGTGCATCGCCTACAACCAATCCCTCGCCGTGGAACGGTCGTGCCCTAGCCAGCCATGACGACGAGCCGGAATCTGATTAGTCCGGTTACAATCACGGGACACAACACAGGACACATGTCCGGTTTGCGATCTGCTGCAGGGTCAAAGGGTTAGATTTGGGTCGATCCGATCCCCCTCTCTCCGCCAGATAACTGAAAAAGGC
>NZ_LLXT01000103.1 GCF_001431625.1 Stenotrophomonas geniculata ATCC 19374 = JCM 13324 | reverse complement strand
CCCCGCCTTCGACAGGTTCCTGCGATCTGTCGGAAGGGCATCCCGCTCTGGTAGGTGTCGACCTTGGTCGACACGCTTTCCCAAGGGTCAGAAGGGGTTCAGTACCACGCGCTGAATGCGCGCCCCGGACGGGTAGACTGTGGCCCTTGCTCCCTTGAAATCCGGTTGCCCGATGTCCGCCAAACTCCGCTGGTTGCCCCTGTTGTGCCTGGCCCTGGCGGGCTGCAGTCAGCTGGAGAATCCGGGCAATGTGACGGCTGCCGACAAAGCGGCGCGGGCTCCCGCCAGCGATGGCGAGAACATGGTGTCGATCAACGCCGCCGATGCGCCACCGCCGCCGGCGCCGCCGCGCAGCCGGGCGGATCGGCCGTGGCCGCAGGCGCAGCTGGAGAACGGGCGTGCGTGGGTCAGCTGCAGCACCGAATATGCCGGTGACGCGGGCGACGGTGTCGAGCTGGAAGGCCTGCAGCGCGAGCAGATCAGCCAGGCGCTGGCGCCCTGCGCCGAACGTGGCCTGATGCGCGTGCGCTACGCCGGCAAGATCAACCCGGGCTTCGCCGAGATGATGTGGCGGTTGGCCGTGGTTGCCGACCAGCAGAAGATCCACAAGCGCATCCTCGACCTGGATTCCAGCGGGGGCCAGGTGGAATCGGCCATCGTCGCCGGTGACAGTATCGGTGAATCCGGCTGGACCATCTGGGTGCGCGAAGGCTCGATCTGCCACAGTGCCTGCGTGTTCGTGCTGGCCGCCGGTGACAACCGCCTGCTGTCAGGCAAGGTTGGCATCCACCGCATGATGCGCATCAGCTCCAAGGCCACCTCGCGCGCAGAGCTCAACCGCGAGCTGCACGAGGTCTACGACAACGTAAAGGACTACCTGCAGCGCAACGGCGTGGCGGTGGGCGTGGCTGATCTGATGATGACCGTGCCCAACCGCAGCCTGCGCCTGCTGACCGCGGACGAGCTGCGCCAGTATGGCCTGGATGGCACCAACGCGGTGCAGGACGATCTGGAACGGATCAAGCAGATGCGGGCCTGCGGCGATGATTTCGTGCAGCGCAAGGACGCGTTCCTGATCGCCTTCGACCAGCAGTGCAAGCGCGAAGGCGCCGACATGGAATCGATCAACAGCTGCGGCCAGGCACTGAAGCAGCGCTTCGGTTTCCCGGATGCAGTGTGCCCGGAAGAAAGCCCGCTGTCGGAGATCGACGTGGCAACGCTGCCGCCGGCACCGTCGGAGCCGCCGCCGGTGGCCGAACAGGCGCCGGCAGACTCCGGCACGCCTGCCGCGCAGGCCGATGCCGCCACGGTGGAAGGCAGCGCCAACGCGCGCTGACGAACAGCTCACCGCGCTGGCGTAGACTGCGGTTCTTTCCCGAGAACCGGCGGTGTCCATGAAGCGCGTGCTCCTGCTGCTGTCCCTGCTGCCCCTGACCGCATTGGCGCAGGCACCTGCGCCGGCCACGCCCGCCCCGGCACCCGCGCGCCCGGCACCGGCCTCGCCAGCGGCTGCAAAACCGGCTACCGCCGGCGCTCCGGTGTTGACCGCCGCGCAGCAGGCGCAGGTGCAGAAACAGGACGCGGAAATGGGTGCGGCCGCAGTGAAGGCGGCGCAGCTGGTGGATGCCAACCGCGCAGGCGAATTGTGGGACGGCGCTTCGGCCGTCGCGCGTCGTGCGGTACCGAAGGCCGCCTTCGTCAGCCAGTTGACCAGCGAGCGCACGCGCCTGGGTGCGTTGGCCGGCCGCGGCCAGCCGACCATTACCCGGGTCAAGTACAGCGCCGGCGCTGCGGTGCCGGAAGGGTTGTACATCAACGTCAGCTTCCCGACCCGTTTCGCCAACAGCGCGCAGCCGGTGCGCGAGCTGGTCTCGTTCCGTTTCGACGAGGACCAGGTGTGGCGCCTGGCCGGTTACAGCCTGCGTGCGTCGGCACCCTGAGGAGATGCATGATGGCAACTGAACTGACGATGCTGGCCTGGTCGGTGCTGCTGGGCTTTGTCTACATTTTCGCCACCTCCACCGTGGTCACCCGCGAGCGCGGGATGAAGTGGAATGCCTCGGCACGCGATGGCGATGCAAAGCCGCTCAGCCCGCTGGCCGGCCGCCTGCAGCGTGCGCAGTCCAACTTCCTGGAAACCTTCCCGTTCTTTGCCGCTGCCGCCATCGCAGTGGTCGTGGCTGGGCGCGGCAACGACACCACGGCGCTGGCTGCGCAGGCCTACGTCTGGGCGCGTGTGGTCTACCTGCCGCTGTATGCCGCGGGCGTGCCTTACGTGCGCAGCCTGGTGTGGCTGGTGTCGCTGCTGTCGATCCTGGCGCTGGTGTTCGCACTGCTGTAGCCGGGCCTGATCCAGATCAAGGCCAGTCATGCGCGCGGCGCTATGCTGGCCCGGACTGAATCAACGGCAGGAGGCGCGCATGCGCAGGATGGACGTGGTGGTGGTCGGCGCCGGACCGGCAGGCCTGTGCTTCGCGCGCGCGCTGGCCGGCAGCGGGCTGCAGGTCGGGCTGGTCGAAGTGCAGCCGCGCCAAGCCTTGGCCGAAGCCGCCTTCGATGGCCGCGAGATCGCGCTGACCCATGCCTCGCGGCAGAGCATGGAGCAGCTGGGGTTATGGCAGCGCCTGCCGCATGCCGAAGTCGCTGAACTGCGCGATGCCAAGGTGATGAATGGTGGCTCGCCGTTCGCGCTGACCTTCGCCAGCAGCCAGGTCGACGGCCAGCCGCTGGGCTGGCTGGTGCCCAATCATCTGATCCGCCGTGCTGCATGGGATGCCGTGCAGGGCCAGGACGGCCTGGAGCTGTTCGACGGGCGCAAGGTGCAGGGCGTGCAGGCCAATGCACAGGGCCATGTGGTCAAACTCGATGACGGCAGCCAATTGCATGCGCGGCTGCTGGTGGCCGCTGACAGCCGCTTCTCCGCCACCCGCCGCATGCTCGGCATCGGTGCGCAGATGCGCGACTTCGGCAAGTCGATGCTGGTGTGCCGCATGCAGGTCGAGCGCGACCATCACCACACTGCCTGGGAATGGTTCGGCTACGGCCGCACGATGGCGCTGCTGCCGCTCAACGAGGGCCAGGCGTCGGCGATCACGCTGCCGCCGCGGCAGATTGAAGAACTGCTGGCAATGGATGAGGTGGCCTTCGGTGAGGCCATCAGCGGTTGCTTCGAACATCGCCTGGGCCGCATGCAGCCGGTGGCCACGCCGCAGGCGTATCCGCTGGTAGGTGTGTACGCGCACCGCTTTGTCGGCGGGCGTTCGGCACTGATCGGCGATGCCGCAGTCGGCATGCACCCGGTCACCGCGCATGGCTTCAACCTGGGACTGGCCAGCGCACAGCGGCTGGCGCAGGGCATCGTCAACCAGCAGCGTCGCGGTGCCGACATTGCCGCGGCCGGCATGCTGGCCAGCTACCAGCGCGGTCACCGGCTGGCGTCGCGGCCGCTGTACGAGGCCACCAATGCGATCGCCAGCCTGTACACCGACGATCGCCGTCCGGCGCGCCTGCTGCGGGCGGCCGGCCTGCGCCTGGCGCAGGGCGTAGCACCGTTCAGGCAGCTGATTGCCTCGCACCTGACCCAGCGCGTGGCCTGAACAGCTTCAGATCAGCCGGCAGCCAGCACCCGGATCTGGCTGTCGGCGAATTCGACCACCTGGCCTGCGCGGATCTTGCAGGCCTTGCGCAGTTCGACTTCGCCATCGACCCGCACCTGGCCGTCACCGATGACCATCTTGGCTTCGCCGCCGCTGGTGACCAGGTCGGCCAGCTTCAGCAACTGCTTGAGTTCGACGTAGTCACCGTCGAGGTCGAATTCGAGAATCTGCATGGAGCGGGTTTCCTGGGAAGGGGCGCGGGCCAGCGGCCGGGCCGGGGAAGAGGGCGCGTATTGTGCGCCAGCACGGGGCATGACGACACGCGCACGGCAAGCTGTACGCCTTGTTCAGGATCAATGCGGTATGATTCCGCTCTGAGCGAGTGAAATCTCCTCCAACCGAGCAGCGCCAGGGCACGCGATAAGAAGGGCGCCCAAAGCGCGGACCATCACCTTTTTTATCGCACTGCCAGGAAGACGGCAGTGTCTTCGGAGTTCCCCATGTCCCAAGATTCCCAAGCGCCGCTGCAGTTTGCGCAGCTCGGCCTGTCCGAGCCCGTGATGCAGGCGGTCACCGCCATCGGCTACGAAACCCCGTCGCCGATCCAGGCCGCCACCATCCCGGCGATGCTGGAAGGTCGCGACGTGCTGGGCCAGGCCCAGACCGGCACCGGCAAGACCGCCGCGTTCGCGCTGCCGGTACTGTCCAACATCGACCTGCAGCAGATCAAGCCGCAGGCCCTGATCCTGGCACCGACCCGCGAGCTGGCCATCCAGGTTGCCGAGGCGTTCCAGTCCTATTCGTCGAAGATCCCGGGCTTCCGCGTGCTGCCGGTGTACGGCGGCCAGCCGTACGGCCAGCAGCTGTCGGCCCTGCGCCGTGGTGTGCACATCGTGGTCGGTACCCCCGGCCGCGTGATCGACCACCTGGACCGCAGCACCCTGGACCTGTCCGAGCTGAAGACCCTGGTGCTGGACGAAGCTGATGAAATGCTGCGCATGGGCTTCATCGACGACGTCGAAGCCGTGCTGAAGAAGCTGCCGGAGCAGCGCCAGGTGGCCCTGTTCTCGGCCACCATGCCGCCGCAGATCCGCCGCATCGCGCAGACCTACCTGCAGGACCCGGTGGAAGTGACCATCGCGGCCAAGACCACCACCTCGGCCAACATCCGCCAGCGTTACTGGTGGGTGAGCGGCATGCACAAGCTGGATGCGCTGACCCGCATCCTGGAAGTCGAGCCGTTCGACGCGATGATCATCTTCGCGCGTACCAAGGCCGGCACCGAAGAACTGGCCAGCAAGCTGCAGGCCCGTGGCCTGGCCGCTGCCGCCATCAACGGTGACATGCAGCAGGCCCAGCGTGAGCGCACCATCGCCATGCTGAAGGAGGGCAAGCTGGACATCCTGGTGGCCACCGACGTGGCCGCCCGTGGCCTGGACGTGGAGCGCATCAGCCACGTGCTGAACTACGACATCCCGTACGACACCGAAAGCTACGTGCACCGCATCGGCCGTACCGGCCGTGCCGGCCGCAGCGGCGAGGCGATCCTGTTCGCCACCCCGCGCGAGAAGGGCATGCTGCGCCAGATCGAGCGCGCTACCCGCCAGCCGATCGAAGAGATGCAGCTGCCGAGCGTGGAGGCGGTCAACGACACCCGCATCAACAAGTTCACCTCGCGCATCAGCGAAACCCTCGGCGCCGGTGGCCTGGACTTCTACCGCCAGCTGCTGGAGCGCTTCGAGAACGAGCAGAACGTGCCCGCCATCGAGATCGCCGCCGCGCTGGCAAAGCTGCTGCAGGGTGACACCCCGTTCCTGCTGCAGCCGCCGGTGCGCGCCCCGCGTGAAGAGCGCGCGCCGCGCGAGCGCTTCGACCGTGGCGACCGTCCGGAGCGTGGCGATCGATTCGACCGCAACGAGCGTGGTCCGCGCTTCGAGCGTGGCCCGCGTCGTGACGACGCCGAAGGTGGTTTCGAGCAGCGTCCGCGCCGCGAGGTTCCGCCGCGTGGTGCACCGGAGCAGGGCATGGAGACCTACCGCATTTCGGTGGGCCACCAACATGGCGTGAAGCCGGCCAACATCGTCGGCGCCATTGCCAACGAAGCCGGACTGGAAAGCCGCTTCATCGGCCGCATCGACATCCACGACGACTTCTCGCTGCTGGACCTGCCGGCGCAGATGCCACCGGACGTGCTGTCGCACCTGCAGAAAGTGTGGGTGTCCGGCCAGCAGCTGCAGATGCGTGCGCTGGCCCCGGGTGAAGACACCAACCCGGCCCCGCGTCCGTTCAAGCCGCGCTTCGACAAGCGTGGTCCGGGCGGCCCGGGTGGCCCGCGTCGTGGCGGCCCGGGTGGTCCGGGTGGCCATGGTGGCGACCGCGGCGGTGACCGCGACAGCCGCCCGCCGCGTCGTGACGGCTTCAAGCCGCGCGGCCCGCGCAGCTTCTAAGCCGCACCCGCAGCCGTCCTGATCAACGCCAGCCTCCGGGCTGGCGTACAGGAAAAGGGACGGAGGGGATTAAGTCGTAAATGGCAGGCCGCGCGCTTATGCCGAAAACGACTTAATCCCCTCCGTCCCCTTTTTCGCATGGCCCACACATTGCCGGTCATAGGCTGGGCCGGTTCCAAGGGAGGTTGTCACCGCAGCACATTCGGGGGGATCCGGGATGGGTAGAAGTGGCACGGACCAGCAGAGCCGGCGGGTGCCGATGACCCGTGGCCTGGGATTGCGCTTTGCGTTGTTGACGGGCATGGCGATCGGGTTGGTCGCGCTGTCCGCCTTGATCCAGGAGCTGCAGGCGGCCTCCACCGCATGGATCGCCGGCCAGGGCTACTGGTCGCGTGGTCAGCAGGATGCGACCGCCGCACTCAGCCGCTATCTGGCGCGCGGTGATGCCCAGGACCTGGACGACGCGCGCCAGGCGCTGCGGATTCCGTTGGGGGATCTGCAGGCCCGGCTGGCGCTGGAACAGGCGGTACCGGACGAGGAGAAGGCCAGGCAGGGCTTCCTGCAGGGCGGCAACGCGCGCGCCGATATTCCGCGCCTGGTGTTCTCGTTCCGCTATGCACGCGACATCGGTGCATTCCGGGAAGCAAGCACGCTGTGGCGACAGACCGATGATGACCTGTTGGCCGTGCAGCGGCTGGTCGCCGAGCTGCAGTCGGGGCATGCCCAGGGGGCGCTGCCAGTGGCGGACCGCGACCGGTACCTGCAGCAGCTGCGTGATCTGGACCGGCGGTTGCAGGTGCAGGCACAGGCATTTTCCCAGGCGTTGCTGCGCATGGCCACGATGGTGCGGATCGCCACGCTTGTGGTCGGTGGGCTGTCGGTGCTGGCGATCAGCCTGATGGCTGTCGCGCTGGCGCGCCGCGTCGGCAAGGACCTGACCGAGCACGAAAGCCGCTTCCGTGCGGCCTTCTACCAGGCCAATGTCGGCATGCTCAAGCTCGACACCGACGGCAAGGTGATCGAAGCCAACCAGGCGATGGCCGATATCCTCGACTACCGACGCGACGTGCTGCTGCAGATGTCGCTCGGTGATCTGCTGATGGAAGGCGAACTGGTCATCGATGGCGTCGGCCGCATTGACTGGGACCGGCAGCTGCGGCCGAGTGAGCTGCGCTTCTGCCGCCGCGATGGCAGCCTGGTGTGGGGGCGCTGGAGTGGCACCGGCGTGCGCAGCGCGGGAGGTGGCCTGTCGGTGTTTGCGATCATCGAGGATGTCAGCCAGAACCATGCCCTGGCGCGCGAGATCGAACACCACGCCAGCCACGATCCGCTGACCGGCCTGATCAACCGGCGCGAGATCGAGCGGCTGCTGGAACGTTCGCTGCTGCAGGTGCGCAGCGACGGCGGCACGCATGCGCTGTGCTACATCAACCTGGACCACTTCAAGCTGGTCAACGACAGCTTCGGCCACGCCGCCGGTGACCAGATGCTGCGCAGTTTCGCCGACTATCTGGTGGCTGCAGTGCGTGACGGTGACTGGGTCGGCCGCCTGGGCGCCGACGAGTTCGCCGTGTTCCTCGCCCATGCCGGGCAGGACGAGGCCAAGCGGGTGCTGCAGCGGGTGATCCGCAACCTGGGCCAGGCCACGTTCCCGATCAGCGAGGGCAGCCCGCAGCTGAGCTGCAGCATCGGTGTGGTTGAAGTCAGCGCCGACGCCCCCGATGCGAACTGGCTCATGAGTGCTGCCGACAGCGCCTGCTATGCCGCCAAGCAGGCCGGTCGCAACCGGGTGCACTGTTTCAATGAGAACCGCATGGCGCTGGAGGAGCGCCGCCGGGAAGCCGAGCGGTTGCAGGGCGTCAGCCTGGCGATGGCCGAGAACCGCATGCTGCTGTATGCGCAACGCATCGCCCGCGTGGGCGATCCGACCTACCTGCACTACGAAGTGCTGGTGCGCATGCGCGGCAGCGATGGCAGCCTGCACCTGCCGGGCCAGTTCATGCCGGCGGTGGAGCGCTATGGCATGGCGGTGGCGCTGGACCGGCACGTGCTCGGCCTGCTGTTCCGGCACCTGCAGGTGTGCCCGGCACACGTCCGGCAGCTGGGCCTGTGCAACGTCAACGTGTCGGCGCAGTCGATCGCCGAGCCCGGCTTCCTCGCCTTCGTCTGCGACCTGCTCGAGCGCAACCGCGCGCTGGCCTCCAAGCTGTGCTTCGAGATCACCGAGACTGCGGCGATCAGCAACCTCACCCAGGCCCGTGCATTCATCGATGCGGTCAAGGCGCGGGGCTGCCGGATGGCACTGGATGACTTCGGCTCCGGCCTGTCTTCTTTCGGCTATCTGCGCCAGTTGCCTGCGGACATCCTGAAGATCGACGGCGCCTTCGTGCGGGACATGGATACTGATCCAGTCAGCCACGCCACAGTTCGCGCGATCAGCGAGCTCGGGCGAGAGCTGCAGATGGAAGTGGTGGCCGAGTGGGTGGAGACCGCCGAGGTTGCCGGTGCGCTGACCCGGCTTGGCGTGCAGGGCCTGCAGGGCTATGCCATCGAACGCCCGCAGCCGCTGGAGCGGCTGACCCTGGCCGATCTGCGCCCGGTGCGGCTGGTCGCGGTGAAGGGGCCGCCGGGGGCTGGCTGAACGGCGTGGCGGCGACTTTGGTCTACACGTGCGGCGTACGTCCGGCTGCGATAATGCCGGCCAGGGGCGACGCGCAGTGGGCGCGGGCGTAAGCAACAACAGGATGTGGCGTGGGCGGCAGGCAGTGGCAGTACGGAACGGGAGCGGTGCTGGTCGTACTGCTGGCGTGGTTGGCGACGCCGTGGCCGCTGCAGGCCGCAGCGGTGGAATCGGGGCGCGATTACCTGCTGGTCGGTGGCGCCACCGATGAGCCCACCCCGCATCGTGCGTGCACGCCGCACATGCTGTCGGGCCCGCGCCAGCAGGTGCTGGTGCCGGCTCCGCGGGAAGGCTGGTCGGGCCAGCCACAGGCGCTGGACGTGTTCAATGTCTTTGCCGGCGAAGTGCGGGTACAGCACGGTGACCGCGAAATCTGCGGCAACATGCACGACGCCCGCACCCGTGATTCGCGCTTCCGTGCAGGCATCGGCCTGGTGGCCGTACCGCCGGCCGGCAGCCATGAGCCGTTCCTGGTTTCCTGGCAGACACCGCTGAAGACACGTTGGGTACCGACCCTGCGGCTGGGCGCGCCCAGCCCGGTGCAGCAGAACGACACCGCCCGCCTGCTGATGCGTGCTGCCTGCATCGCCGTGGCGATCGCACTGGCGCTGTCGGCGCTGATGGCCTTCCTGACCACGCGCGATCGCAGCTTCCTGGTTTACGTCGCCGGCACCACGGTACTGGTGCTGTGGCAGGCGATCCTCGGTGGCCTCAGCGGCTACCCGGAACCGTGGCTGCCGGTGGGGGAGCGTGGGGCCTGGTGGCTGCTCTCGCTGACCGCTGCCACGCAGGCGCTGGTACTGCCGGCACTGTGGCGGCTGAACGGCGGTGACCGCGTATGGCCACGGTCGCGGCCGCTGCAGGCGACCGTGCTGTGGGGCCTGGTGGCGCTGGCCGTCCTGGTGCCGTGGCTGCGCTGGGAACAGCTGGCCTGGGTCGCGCAGGGCCTGCAGGTGTCCTATCTGCTGGGGTGTGGCCTGGCGTTGCTGATGGGCGTATGGGCACGTTGGCGTGGCGACCGTTGGTCGCAGGCAGGACTGGCCGCATTGGCACCCATGCTGGTCCTGATCATCGCCGATGCCTGCCGTGCGGAATGGTTGTTGGAGTACCGGGTCGAAGCACTGCAGCTGGCGGTGACTTGGCTGCTGATGATGGCCGCCTATGCCATGAACCAGCGGCTGGGCCGACTGCGCCAGCAGCGCGATGAACTGCGTCAGCTGGCCGAAACCGACGGCCTGACCGGACTGCCGAATCGCCGCGCCGGCCTGCAGCAGCTGGCCCGTCACCTGGCACAGGTCGACCGTGAGCGTGGCCCGCTGGTGATCGGCTTCCTCGACATCGACCTGTTCAAGGACATCAACGACCGCCACGGCCATGCCGTGGGCGACCAGGTACTGGTGGCGGTGGCACGCGCGCTGCGCACTGCGGTGCGCAGCCAGGACGAAGTGGTGCGGATGGGCGGCGAGGAGTTCCTGCTGCTGATGCCCGGCATGCCGCGCGAGGCGGCGTCGGCGCGGCTGGACCGCCTGCGCCAGCGCATCACCGAGGCCGGGCAGGCCCTGCAGGTGCCGGGGCTGGAAGTGACCGCCAGCATCGGCCTGGCGCAGTGGCGGCCGGGCGAGGACGATCTGGCCGGGCTGTTGCGGCGGGCCGACCATGCCATGTACGTGGCCAAGCGCGCCGGCCGCAACCGGGTGTTCGACGGTGAAGAGCTCGATCCGCCCGGCCTGGCATGAAGCGCTGCGAGCGGCGATGCCGGATAATAGGGCGATGACCACCCGACTCAACAAACATATCGCCGACACCGGCTTCTGCTCCCGCCGCGAGGCCGATCGCCTGATCGCCGCCCGCCGGGTCACCGTCAACGGCCATCCGGCCGGCACTGGCGCGGTGGTGGGCGACGAAGACCAGGTGCTGGTCGACGGCCAGCCACTGCGCGCGCGCGTGGCCCGCAAGCCCGGCGCACGCCGCCATGTCTACATCGCGCTGAACAAGCCGGTGGGTGTCACCTGCACGACCGAAACCTCGGTCAAGGGCAACATCGTCGATTTCGTCGGCCACGAGCAGCGCATCTTCCCGATCGGGCGCCTGGACAAGGAATCCGAAGGCCTGATCCTGATGACCAGCAACGGCGACATCGTCAACCAGATCCTGCGTGCCGAGAACGGCCACCAGAAGGAGTACCTGGTGGCGGTGAACAAGCCGGTTACCGATGAGTTCCTGCGCGGCATGGCGCGCGGTGTGCGCATCCACGACCAGATGACGTTGCCGTGCAAGACCTCGCGCATCGCCAAGTTCGGTTTCCGCATCACCCTGCAGCAGGGCCTGAACCGGCAGATCCGGCTGATGGCCGCCGAATTCGGCTATCGCGTGACCCAGCTGCGCCGCGTGCGCATCGACAACATCAAGATCGGCGCGTTGAAGCCGGGCCAGTGGCGCAACCTGACCGAGCAGGAGCTGCAGGGCCTGTTGCCGAAGCAGCTGGACTGGTAAACGGCCTCTGTAGAGCCGAGCCCTGCTCGGCTGCCCTTTTGTCCGGGTGCAGCCGAGCATGGGCTCGGCTCTACATCGGCTAGACTCCGCAGTGACCTGCCGGAATGTGACGCTGCATGATCAAGCCCGACAAGCCTGCCAACGAAGCGCTTCGGCTCGAGGCGCTGTACCGCTACCGGATCCTTGATTCGCAGCGCGAGAAGTCATTCGACGACCTGGTGGCGATCGCCAAGGCGGTCTGCGGTACCTCGATGGCGGCGGTGACCCTGATCGATGTCGAGCGGCAGTGGTTCAAGTCGATCCAGGGCATCGACGCGGCGGAGAACCTGCGCAGCGAATCGATGTGTGGCCATGCCATCCTGCAGCCGCAGGAAATCATGGTGGTCGAGGACGCGTTGCAGGACATCCGCTTCCACGACAACCCGGTGGTGACCGGTGACCCGCACATCCGCTTCTACGCCGGTGCGCCACTGATCAGTTCCGATGGCCTGCCACTGGGTACGTTGTGCGTGTTCGATGCACATCCGCAGCACCTGCCCAGCGACAAGGCCGAGGCACTGGCCGCTCTGTCACGGCAGGTGATGCTGGTGATGGAGCTGCGCCGTTTCGCGCTCGACATCCAGAAGCACATGCTGGAACGCGATGACTACGAGCGCCTGCTGTCGGAGTACCAGGACGTGCTGCTGGCGCAGAATGCCGACCTGGCCGAGCAGAGCCGCACCGATGCGTTGACCGGACTGCCGAACCGCCGCGCGATGGCGGCGGCACTGGAAGAGGCGGTGGCGGAGACCGATGGGCAGCCGGGACTGGCCTGCGTGGCCTTGCTGGACATCGATCACTTCAAGCACATCAACGATTTCCAGGGCCACGCCACCGGCGACCGGGTGCTGGCCGAGCTGGGCGTGCTGCTGCGCTCGCACTTTGCCGGCCGTGGCATGGCCGCGCGCTATGGCGGCGAGGAGTTCGTGGCGGTGATGCCGGGCACCGATCTGCACACGGCCGAACTGCAATGCGAGTTCCTGCGCCTGGCCGTGGCAGACCTTCCGCTGGGTTTCCCGGTCACGATCAGCATCGGCGTTGCCCAGCACCAGGCAGGTGAAAGCGTGGATGACATGCTGGCGCGCGCCGACAAGGCGCTGTACCGGGCCAAGGGCAACGGTCGCAACCGGGTGGAACGGGCGGGCTGAGCCCTGCATGCAGTAGGTCCACGCCATGCGTGGATGATTTTGCCGATGGGATAACGCCGTGTCGCGGCCTGTGCGATTGTGCCCGGCGAATATGCCGTTCCTGTTCCCACGGACGCCGACCATGCTGCAGACCCTGGCCATCGCCCACTATCGTTCGCTGCACGGGCTGGTCCTGCCGCTGCAGCAGCTGAACGTGGTGACCGGTGACAACGGCAGTGGCAAGTCCAGCCTGTACCGCGCGCTGCGCCTGCTGGCGGAGACCGCACAGGGCGGCGTTGCAGCGGTGCTGGCCCGCGAAGGGGGGCTGGGTTCGGCGCTGTGGGCCGGCCCCGAATCCATCGATCGCCGGGTCGCGGCCGGCGAGATCCCGCTGCAGGGTGGCCCTCGGCAGCCATCGGTGGGATTGAAGCTCGGCTTCACCACCGACGAATTCGGCTATGCCATCGACCTGGGCTACCCGCCGCCCAGCCATTCGGCGTTTGCGCTGGATCCGCAGATCAAGGTGGAGGCGATCTGGGCCGGGCCGTTCCTGCGCAGCGCCAACCTGCTGGTTGATCGCCGTGGGGCAATGGTGCGGCAACGTCATGCGCGCGGCTGGGATCTCGTGGATGACCGGTTGTCGCTGTTCGACAGCCTGTTCACCCAGGTCGGCGATCCGCAGCGCATGCCGGAAACCATCGCCTTGCGTGAGTACATCCGTCGCTGGCGCTTCTACGACCATTTCCGCAGCGATGCCGATGCCCCGGCGCGACAACCGGCGATGGCCACGCGCACGCCGGTGCTGCATCACGACGGCCGGGATCTGGCGGCAGCCTGGGTGACCATTCTCGAAATCGGAGATCCGGTCGCGTTGGCACGCAGCGTCGACGATGCGTTCCCCGGCGCCACGGTCGGCTTCGAAGAGCTGGACGGTCGACTGGCCCTGCGCTTCCACCAGCCGGGGTTGCTGCGGCCGTTGTCGATGGCCGAACTGTCCGACGGCACGCTGCGCTTCCTGCTGCTGGCCGCGGCACTGCACACGCCACGCCCGCCGCCGCTGCTGGTGCTCAACGAGCCGGAGACCAGCCTGCATCCGGACCTGCTGCCTGCGCTGGCGCGGATGATCATCGCGGCCAGTGCGCGCAGCCAGGTGTGGGTGGTGTCACACGCCAGCCGGTTGATCGCAGCACTGGAGCAAGCGCCCGGCTGTCATTCGCTGCACCTGCACAAGGAACAGGGCCGCACGCTGCTGAGCGGGCAGGGCCTGCTGGATGCGCCGGCATGGCACTGGCCGCAGCGTTGATACGGCCATCCACGCTCTGCGTGGACGCGCTCAATCGGCGATGTTGCGTGCCTCGGCCGTGCCAAGGATTTCCGGATGCTGCACCGGCTTGCGGCGGTTCAGCAGCGGATGCAGGAACACCGCGCCGACGATGATCGCCACGCCCAGGTAGAACCACAGGGTGACCTCGTGCTGCTCGCGCAGCAGCACCACCGCCAGTACCACCGCATAGACCGGTTCCAGGTTCGTCACCAGCTGCACCGTGTAGGCGCTCAGGTGGCGCAGCGCGACCAGGGCCAGGGCGAACGGCAGCAACGTGCAGAAGCCGGCCAGTACCAGCAGCAGGATGCCGTCGTGCAGGTCCGGAACCACCCACAGCGGGCTGGCCAGCGCCGGCAGCAGGTAGGGCATCAGCGGTGCCAGCAGGGTCAGGGTGAGGGTGCCCGCACCCAGCTCCAGTGCGGTGACCGTGAGCGGATCCGCGTGGCTGACCATGCGCTTGTTGAGCGAGCCGAACACTGCCACCAGCAGCGCCGAGATCGCGCCGATCAACACACCGAGGCGCATGCCATCGGGCACGCCGCCGACCACCAGCGCAACACCCGGCAGCACCGCCAGGCCGAACGCCAGTTCACGCAGCTGGAACGGCCGCTTGGCCACCCATGGCTCGATGATCGAGGTGAACACCGGCGCCAGCGCGATGCAGGTGGCGGCCACCGAGGCATTGGCCAGCTTCACCGCACCGTAGAACGTCAGCCAGTGCAGGGCGACCAGCGCGCCGATGCCGGCGTAGCCGGCCACCAGCCGCAGGGGCAGGGTACGCAGCCCGCGCCACACCCGTGGCAGCAGGGCCAGCATCGCCGTCACCAGCAGCATGCGCCACCACACCAGCGGCAGTGCGGGCAGGGTGATCAGTTTGCCGAGGATGGCGGTGATGCCCCACAGCAGGACACAGAAATGGATCTGCCACAGCGCTTTGCGGGTGTCGGGTCTGCTCATCCGCCTATTGTGAGGCAAGCCGATGACCGCAGCGCTATCCGCGTGAGGGATTGCTGGAAGTGTCCACCCGCCGCTGCAGGGCCATCGCCGCCGCCGGGTTGCGCGCCTTGCCCGCGCCGATGCACAGCAGGTAGACCTCGCGCGGGCTTTCAGGGGCGGGCCCTGCCAGGCAGGGCAGGTCGTCCACCGGCTCGCCGCGCGACCAGCGCCTGGCCCGTTCGGCCCAGCGCTGCTGCATGGGCGCCAGCAGGCCCTCCTTCAAGCGGGCTTGGCTGCGCTTGATCCGCGCATAGACGAAGCCGGCACTGACATCGCCATGCAATGGCGCCTCGTCACTGTCTTCGATCACCAGCGCCACGCCGTGGCGACGCGCGGCGTCGACCAGTGCCGGGCCATGTGTCTCGGCGTTGCGGACCTCGAGCGCATGCTGCAGCGTCACCCCGTCCAATTGCTTCGGCAGCTGCGCCATCAGGGCACCCAATGCATCGGCGTCGGCCGGATGGCGCGGATCGAACTGCCACAGCAACGGGCCAAGCCGGTCACCGAGCGCGAGTGCTGCCTGCAGGAACGGTGTGGCTGCTTCCACGGTGCTGGACAAGTCGCGGCGCTGCACCAGGTAGCGTGGTGCCTTCATCGAAAACCGGAAGCCTTCCGGCGTCTGCGCGGCCCACTGCGCGCACTGTGCTGCGGTGGGCGTGCGGTAGAAGGTGCCGTTGATTTCGATGCAGCGCAGGGCACGGCTGGCATGGGCCAGTTCTTCACGCTGCGGCAGGCCCACGGGGTAGAAAACGCCGCCGCGCCATTCGGGAAACACCCAGCCGCCGATGCCGCAGCGGATCGCTGCGGCGGTCACTGGTCGTGGTCCGCGCGCCACGGATCGTAGCTGCCGAACCACCACAGGTAGCCTTCCGGATCGGCGCAGGCATAGCCACGGCCGCCGTAGTCCTGGTCGGCGATGTCGATGACGATGCGGGCGCCTGCGGCCTTGGCCCGGGCGTAATGGGCGTCGGCATCGGTGACGATCACGCAGGCACTCTGGGTCTGGCGGCCGCCCACCTCGTCCGGCATCGCGGCATGCTGGCTCCAGGCGCTTTCCCTGTCGGCCGAGCCGAGCATGATCATGCCGCTGCCGAAGGTCAGCTGCGCATGGAACACCGTATCGCCATCGGCGTAGACAGCCTGGGCATGGAAGCCGAAGGCGCGCTGCAGCCAGTCGATGGCGGCCTGCGCGTCGCGATAGCGCAGGCACGGAATGATGGTGGAGCCGTTGCTCGGTTGGCCGTTCCCGCCCATGACACCCCTCCTATGGCACAGGGCAGGGTGCGCCGCAGAACGTTACCATCCCGCGAAACCCCGGTGACGGCCTGCACATGGCCGCCACCCCTGTTCGGAGATCGTGCTGGATGAAACCCTGGATTGGAGGAGCCGTGCTGCTGGCGTGCACGACCATGGCGAGTGCTGCCACCCCGGCGCAGCTGCAGGACCTGGATGCGACCGTCGAGCGCGTGCGCGCGCAGTTCGACGTGCCCGGCATTGCCGTGGCGGTGGTCAAGGATGGCGAGGTGGTGCTGGAGCGCGGCTGGGGCGTGCGCGAGCAGGGCAAGCCGGAACCGGTGCAGGCCGATACGCTGTTCGCCATTGCTTCCAACACCAAGGCGTTCACCGCCACCTCGCTGAACCTGTTGGCCGAGGACGGCAAGCTGAAGATGGACGACAAGGTGATCGACCACCTGCCGTCGTTCCGCATGTCCGACCCGTTCGTGACCGGGCAGATGACGATCCGTGACCTGCTGTCCCACCGCAGTGGCCTGAGCCTGGGCGCTGGTGACCTGCTGTTCTGGCCGACCACGTCCTACAGCAATGCCGAAGTGGTGGAGCGGTTGGGCAGAGTGCCGCTGAAGGGCGGTTTCCGCGAAAGCTATGCCTACGACAACATCCTGTACGCGGTCGCCCAGCAGGTGATCGAGCATGTCTCTGGCATGAGTTACCAGCAGTTCCTGCAGACCCGCATCTTCGACAAGGTGGGCATGGCCGGCACGCGCTACAACGCCGATCACCTGAAGCCCGGCGACAAGGCCGCGGTCGGCCACGCCAAGTACGATTTCAAGGACCTGCGCACCGTTGCGCCGCTGACCTGGTCGAACAACGCCGGCGCCGGTGGCATCTATTCCAGCGCGCATGACATGGCGCGCTGGATGAAGGTGCAGCTGGCCGAAGGCAAACTGGCCGATGGCACGCCGCTGTTCAGCGAAAAGAGCCAGCAGCAGATGTGGCGGATGATCACCCCGCAGTCGATCCCGGCGCCGAGCGTGCCGGAGCTGGCACCGGCGCGAGCCAATTTCGCCGGCTATGGCGAAGGCTGGAGCCTGAGCGATTACCGTGGGCAGAAGCTGGTCTGGCACACCGGTGGCTGGCCGGGCATGGTCTCGCGGCTGACCCTGGTGCCGGGCGAGAAGCTGGGCGTGGTGGTGCTGACCAACCAGGAAGTGGGCGCGGCGTTCAATGCGATCACCCTGAGCGTGCTCGATGCCTATCTGGGCGGCGGGAAGCACGACTGGGTGGACGCCTATGCCAAGGCCGTGGCCAAGGGCCAGGACAAGGCCGACGAAGCCTGGGCCAAGCACCAGAGCGCGCGCGACAAGGGCAGCAAGCCGTCGCTGGCACTGGCCGGCTACACCGGCACCTTCCGTGACCGCTGGTATGGCGACATGCAGATCAGTGCCGAGGGCAAGGGCCTGCGCCTGCGCTTCATGAAGACCGCGCAGCTGAGCGGACGCCTGGAGCACTGGCAGCACGACACCTTCATCGTGCGCTGGGACGACCGTTCGCTCAACGCCGACGCGTTCGTGAACTTCAGCCTGGACCCGGACGGCAAGGTACGCGAGGTGCGCATGCAGTCGATCTCCGACCTGACCGATTTCAGCTTCGATTTCCAGGACCTGCTGTTCACCCCGGCAACGTAACCCGATGCGGCCCACATGATCGGTAGCGCCGGGCCATGCCCGGCGAGCGCGCAGCGCGGTTGCAGGGGGAATCGCCGGGCATGGCCCGGCGCTACCAGAACCGGGTGATCATCGGCTGGCGTACACATCCGGCGTGGGATACTTCGCCGCTTGCAAGAGGCGAGGGAATGCAATGTTCCGTTGGTTTGAATCCCTGATTCCGGTGTTCCCGCCCGTGGACGGGCGCATGCCGCCGCGCAAGGTGCTGCCGTTCTACCTGCACTACCTGCGCCCGGTGTGGCCAGTGCTGCTGGCGACCCTGATCGCCGGCCTGCTGCTGGCGCTGGTGGAAGTGGCGATGTTCGATTACCTGGGCCGCATCGTCGACATGGTCGCCGAGCAGCCGGGTGCCGGCTTCTTCAAGCGCCACGCCAATGAACTGGGCTGGATGCTGTTCATCACGGTCATCGCGCGGCCGATCCTGGTCGGCCTGCACAACCTGCTGGTGAACCAGGCGATCGTGCCCGGCCTGAGCAACCGCTCGCGCTGGCTGATGCACAACTACGTGGTGCGGCAGAGCCTGAGCTTCTTCCAGAACGACTTCGCTGGCAGCGTGGCCAACCGGGTGATGCAGACCGGTACCTCGTTGCGCGAGTCGGCGGTGCAGATGGTCGATTCGCTCTGGTACATCGTGGTCTACACCGGCACCGCGCTGTACCTGTTCGCGCAGGCCGACTGGCGGCTGATGCTGCCGCTGATCCTGTGGCTGCTGGCCTACGTGGTGATCATGGTCTACTTCGTGCCGCGCGCGAAGGAACGGGCATGGATCGCCTCGGAAGCACGTTCGAAGGCAATGGGCCGCATTGTCGATGGCTACACCAACATTCCCACGCTGAAGCTGTTCGCCCATGGCGGGCGTGAGCAGGCCTACGTGGCCGAGTCGATCCAGGAACTGGCGGTCAAGCACCGCGCGCAGACCCGGGTGACCACCGGCATGGACCTGACCATCGCCATCGTCAACGGTTTCCTGATCGCCGGTACCTGTGGGCTGGCGCTGTGGCTGTGGAATGGCGGCCACATCACCGTCGGCGCGATCACCCTGGCCACCGGCCTGGTGATCCGCATCCACAACATGTCCGGCTGGATCATGTGGACCATCAACGGCATCTTCGAGGACATCGGCACGGTGCAGGATGGCATCACCACCATCGCCCAGCCGCTGACCGTGCAGGACCGCGAGGATGCGGTGCCGCTGCAGGTGACCCGAGGCGGCGTGCATTTCCAGGACATCCACTTCCATTACGGTAAAAAGGGCGGTGTGATTGCCGGCCTGGACCTGGTGGTGAAGCCGGGCGAGAAGATCGGCCTGGTCGGTCCGTCCGGCGCCGGCAAGTCGACCCTGGTCAACGTACTGCTGCGCCTGTACGACCTGGAAAGCGGCCGCATCCTGATCGACGATCAGGACATTGCCTACGTCACCCAGGAGAGCCTGCGCCAGCAGATCGGCGTGGTCACCCAGGACACCTCGCTGCTGCACCGCTCGATCCGCGACAACCTGCTGTACGGCCGCCCGGATGCGACTGATGAGCAGCTGCGTGCAGCCGTAGCCAAGGCACGTGCCGAAGCCTTCATCGATACGCTGGTGGACGGGCAGGGGCGTCGTGGCTACGACGCGCATGTGGGCGAGCGTGGCGTGAAGCTGTCCGGTGGCCAGCGCCAGCGCATCGCCATTGCCCGCGTGCTGCTGAAGGATGCACCGATCCTGGTGCTGGACGAAGCGACTTCGGCGCTGGATTCGGAAGTGGAAGCAGCGATCCAGGACAGCCTGGACCAGTTGATGGGAGGCAAGACGGTGATCGCCATCGCGCACCGGCTGTCGACCATCGCGCGCATGGACCGGCTGGTGGTGATGGACCAGGGCCGCATCGTCGAGACCGGCACCCATGCCGAGCTGATAGCTGCCGGTGGCCTGTATGCGCGCTTGTGGGCGCGGCAGACCGGTGGCTTTGTGGCTGCCGATCAGTGATCGCTCTGCTGCTGGCCCTCAGCCTGGCAACCACGGCCGCAGCCACCGCACCGGCACCCGTGGAAGGCGACCAGCTTGAGCAGGTCATCCTGCTCAGCCGCCACAACCTGCGCGCGCCGGTGGTGGCGTCGGGCGCGCTGGCCAATGCCACTCCGGAGCGCTGGCCAGGCTGGGACGTGGGCGCAGGCGAGCTCACTACCAAAGGCGGCGTGCTGGAGGTCTACATGGGCCGTTACATGGGCCAGTGGCTGCGTCAGGCGCAGCTGTTGCCGGCTTCGGGTTGCCCGCAGCTGGCTGACTTCCACGCCCATGCCAACAGCCTTCAGCGCACCCAGGCCACCGCGCAGTTCTTCGTTGCCGGTGCCTTCCCGGGCTGTCATGTCGCAGTCGAGCAGCGCATGGCGCTGGGCACGATGGATCCGTTGTTCAATCCGGTGATCCACAACAGAGACATGGTCTTCCGCGAGCGCGCACTGTCGGCAATGCAGCGAGCGCTGGCCGCATCGGAACTGGCACCGGCACTGTCCGTGGTGGAGCAGATCACCCGCTACCCGCAGTCGGCGGCCTGTGCGGGGCACAGCGAGTGCCATCTGATGCTGGCCGACACGATCTTCAATGCGGAACCGGGCAAGGAACCACGCGCGTCCGGTTCGCTGGCCCTGGCCAGCGGGTTGGTCGATGCCTTGTTGATGGAGCACTACCAGGGCAGTGGCATCCCCCGCGAAGGCTGGGGCCGGTTGACCACCGAGGCGCAATGGCAGGCGCTGGCGCAGATCCGCAACCGCTACCAGGACATCCTGTTCGGAACGCCCGAGGTGGCGCGCGATGTGGCCGCTCCGCTGCTGGCAAGAGTGAATGCGTTGTTCGAGGACCCGGCATCGCCAAAGGTGAGCCTGCTGGTCGGCCACGATTCCAACATCGGTTCGGTGCTGGTGGCGTTGGGAATCACGGACTACAGCCTGCCGGGGCAGTACGAGAAGACGCCGATCGGCGGCCTGCTGCAGTTCGAGCGCTGGCGTGATCGTGGGGCCGGTGAAGTGCGTTACCGGTTGGTGTATGTCTATCCCACGCGCGAGCAGCTACGTGGTGCGATCCCGTTGACCGACGCACAGCCGCCGGGCCGGGTGGAGCTGATGCTGCCGGGCTGCGCGCAGTCGGGTTGCAGTGAAGCGCAGTTCAACAACCTGTTGCATTCACCTTGAATCCGGGATGGATGGCGGCGTCGCAGTGTGATGAGACGGAAGCAGCTTCGCGCCCCTTATGCTCGGATTCGAGTAGTCTCCAGCAATCAACCAAGCGATCCCGGTGAATCATGAACATCACGGACTTTCTTGTAATGGACGGCGATGGAGATGAAATATGGGCCGACCCCCATGGCAGCAACATTGCCTTTACGTGTTTTGATTGTGGATATCCGGTGGTGGCTGATGCCTCGGAGAACCAACGTGGGAGCGATGAGGATTGTCCCGCTGCCTGCCGCGGGTGTGGTGTGGAGTACTTCCTCGATTTGAGACTGGACTCGAGGAAGCTGTATATCCACATCGTCTGATTGAGTGGCGGCAGAAGCGGTGCGAACCAAGGTTCGCACCCACCAGGATGGCAGTTCGCAACCGCCAGAACAGAAAACGGCCCGGGTTTCCCCGAGCCGTTATCATTCACACCGGCGCGATCACTCGATCGGCTGGTCCAGCATCAGCTGGCGGGCGAAACGCACCGGCGGTGCGCCGTAGGACAGCATCTGGTCGTGGTAGGCCTTGAGGTTGAACTTGTCGCCCAGCTTGTCCTGCATCGCCTTGCGGGTGTCGAAGTGTTCCTGCGCACCGACAAAGTAGGTCGGTAGCTGCGCCGAGGTCAGCTGTGCACGCACCCACTTGCCCGCTGCCTCGCTCTCCTGCTGGAACGCATCGTGGGTCATCAGGTGCATCGCCTTCTCGCGATCCCAGTTGTCCACGTGCACGCCTTGGTCGAGGATCGCGTTGGAGATCGTGCGCAGGTAGAACTTCAGCTGCACCAGGTGGAACAGCGGGTCGTTGTTGAGGTAGCCCTGCTCCTGCATCATGCGCTCGGTGTAGACCGCCCAGCCCTCGGCGAACAGGCCTGAACGCAGTACCGCACGCAGGGTGGAGGGGAACTTGGCCGAATGCCAGCCTTCCAGGTAATGGCCCGGGGTGCCTTCGTGGATGCTCAGCAGGTGGATCATGCGCGAGTTGTACTCACGCAGGAACGAGTCGACCTGCTTGTCGTTCCAGTCGTCCGGAATCGGCGACACGGCGTAGAAGGTCTTCAGGTTCTTGTCCAGCGGGCCCGGTGAATCGCAGTAGGCCACGGCCACGCCGCGCTGGAATTCCGGCATCAGGATGATGTCCACCGGCGCATCGGGCAGCGTCATCAGGTCGTGCTCGCGCACGAACGCGGTGGACTGCTCCAGTGCGGCCTTGGCATCGTCGACCACCTTGTCGCGTGCCGGCTTGTCGGCGTAGGCCAGTTCCAGCGCGGCCTCGATCGCCTTCTGCTGCTGCTCGTCGGTCGGCTGCGCCGGCATTTCCGGCGCACCCGGCTTGTCCTTCAGCACGGTCTGCGCGATGCCGTACATGTCTTCGCGCACGCGCTTGAGTTCGGCACGTGCACGCTCACCGATCTCCTGGCGCGACAGCGACGAGCTCAGCGCGAACTTCAGCTTCTGGTCGTACTTTTCCGCACCGATGCGGAAATCGCCCTTTGCGTTCGGCACGAGGGTCTTGTCCAGCCAGGTCTGCTGCTCGTCCACCGCCTTCTTCAGGCCGTCGATGGCCGCCTGCAGGCGCTGCTGGTCGGCCTGCGGCAGTTCACCGATGTGCGGCGTGATGAAGGTATCGACGATGCTGAGGATGCCCTTGTTCTGCTTGGCCACGGTCTCGGCATGGATCTTCGGCACGCGGGCCGGATCCAGGTTCTCGCGGGCCTGGGCGAAGATCGCCGGCAGCTTTTCCATGCGCGCGGTGGCCGACTTCAGGCGCTCCGGCAGCGGCGCGAATTCACGCGCCATCAAGCCGTAGATCGCGCTGCCGGCGATGCCGTTGTACAGCTGCGGGTCCCATTTGCCGGACTGCAGCACTTCGGCGTTCCAGATTTCCGACTGCAGCTGGTTGCGCAGGATCGCCGCGTCAACCTGGTTCTCGCGGCCCAGCTTGGCTACCTCGATCTTGTCCAGTTCGCCCAGCAGCGCCTTGTACGCCGCCACGGTCTTCTGCTGGCCGGCGGCGCTCAGGTCGTCCAGTTCGCTGTCGTAGCGGTGGTCGCCGATCTGGGTGGCGCTGACCGGCGACAGCTGCATCCAGGTGTCCAGGGCGCGCTTGGACAGATCGGCGAAGGCGGCATCGACCGCCGCGTCACCGGCCTGCTGGCTGGCGGCCGGGGTGGAAGCGTTGGTCGGGGCGTCGGCCGGCTGGCAACCGGCCAGGGCGGCGACCAGGGCGAGGGCAAGAAGATGCGGGCGCATCGGCGTTCCTGTACAGGGTCAAACCCCGAGCATAGGGCCCCGGGGCTGCTTTGTCCCCGTGCCATAGGATTACCATGGGCGCAGACACGGACCCTCCAGCGGAGCGCAGGACATGGAATACCAGGGAAGCTGCCATTGCGGCAGGATCGCATTCACCGTACAGGCCGAGGCGCCGATCAGCGACGTCATCGACTGCAACTGCTCGATGTGCCGCCGCCGCGGCAGCCTGCTGTGGTTTGCCCCGCGCGAGGCGTTCCAGTTGGCCACCGATCCGGCGGACGTGGCCACCTATCATTTCAACAAGGCCCACATCGACCATCACCATTGCCGTGAGTGCGGTGTCGCGCCCTACAGCGAAGCGGTCGACCGGCGCACCGGCACGCCGATGGTGGCGGTGAACGTGCGCTGCGTGCCGCAGGTGGATCTGGCCGGTCTTTCGGTGACCTCCTACAACGGAGCCGCACTGTGAGGCCGGTGCGCGCGTGGACGCGCACGATCGCAGTGCCGGTGCTGCTGCTTGCATTGGCAGCCTGCGCCAAACACGGCGATGCAGCGGCCGATGCGGGCGCCAGTGCCGCCGAAGCTGCCGTCGCTTCACCGGAAGGCGCATTCCTCGCCTACGAACACGACGTGCAGGTCCAGCTGGAAGCGGCGCAGATCGCACCCCGCATCCAGCAGGTGGCGCAGGCCTGCCAGAGCGCGAAGTTCGGTGACTGTGCGGTGCTGCAGGTCGACCAGCGCAGTGGCGAGCAGCCCAGCGGCGAGGTCAAGGTACGCATCGCGCCGAAGGGCACTGAGCCCTTGATCGCGTTGGCCGGTGAGGGGGGCACGCTGCAGTCGCGCAACACGCGCGCCGAGGACCTCGCTCAGGCGGTGGCCGATACGGCACTGACCAAGGCACGGCTGGAGAAGGAACACGCGCGGCTGCTGTCCTACCAGGACCGCAAGGACCTGAAGATCGAGGACCTGATGGCGATCACCACGCGCCTGTCCGAGATCGAAGCCGGCGTCGAACAGGCCAACAAGGATTCAGCGCAGCAACGCCGGCGCATCGATACCCAGCTGGTGACGATTCATTTCGACACCACCTCGGGCCAACGCAGCCGCAGCGAAATCGGTGAGGCGCTGAGCGAGTCGGGCAGCATCCTCAGCACCAGCGTGGCGTTCCTGATCCGCGCGGTTGCCGCGCTGCTGCCGGTGGCGGTGCTGGCCTTGATCGCGGCCTGGGGTGTGCGGGCGTGGTGGCGTCGCCGTCGTCGCAAGCTACCGCCCAACCTCTGAGGTGAAGGCTGATGCCGGTAGCCTGCCGGCATCAGCCCTCGTCGGTCTCGTACTCGACGAACACATCCAGTTCCAGGGCCAGCTCCTGCACCGCATCGCGCACCTTCTGCGCGGTGCTTTCATTGCCGACTTCCACTTCCAGCTCGTGGATGCCCGGGCCGATGTCATCGGACAGCCCGGCCGAACTGGAATCGTCGTCGTCCATGTGCGGCATCAGGTCGTCGGTTTCCTCGACATGTTCGATGCCGTCCAGGCCGAGCAGCAGGTCGCTGATGGCGCGGGCGTCGTCTTCGGTTCCGGTGATGCGCAGTCGCAGCATGGCCATGGCATAGGTACGTTGTGGGTTCGCCAGCAGCCTAGCCAGCGTGAAGCAAAGAGCGGGTGAGGGCGCAGTCAGGCGCGTGTGGCCGGGCGCCCGAGCAGGCTGTCCGGCAATGCCGGAATCGGCGTGCGTTCGTCCTGCGCCTGCTCCAGCAACCAGTCGATGAACAGGCGCGCGGTGGGGCTGGGTGGTTGTCCTTCGGCATGCACCACGTGATACGCATAGCGCGCCTTGAGCGCCGGGCCGGGCAGGCGCACCACCTCGTAGCGCTGCAGGTAGGGTTGAGCGATGTGGGTGCGCGCCAGCACCGCACCCATGCCGTATACCGCTGCACGCATCGCATCGGTGCTGTCGGCGAAGGTGTGCATCGGCGGCAGCGGCGACGGTGGGCGTACGCCGGCGTGACGGAACCAGTCGCGCCAACCCTGCGGTGACAGGTCGGTCAGCAGTGGCAGCTCGGCGATGCGGGCCGGATCGTCCAGCGTTTCGACCCCGGCCAGCGCGGGTGAGGCCACCGGGAACAGGTAGTCGTCCATCAGATGCTGCGCACGCAGGCCCGGCCATTGGCCCAGGCCGTAGCGGATGCCGACCTCGGGCCCATTGTCGTCGTAGCGATCCAGGCCGCTGCCGGTGTGCAGCTCGATGCGGATGTGCGGATAGGCCTGGGTGAAGCGAGGCAGTCGAGGCAGCAGCCAGCAGTAGGAAAGCGAGCGCAGCGTGGTGATCCGCAGCGGCACGCTGTCGGCATCCGGCTGCAGATGATGGGCGACCGCCGCGACATCCGTGAAGGCGGCGCTGGCGGCGTCGGCCAACTGCCGGCCCTCCGCGGTCAGGCGCACGCCGCGGGCATGGCGCAGGAACAGCCGGGTCTCCAGTACCTCTTCCAGGCGCCGCACATGGTGGCTGACCGCGCTGGCGGTCAGGTGCAGTTCCTGCGCGGCCTGGGCGAAGTTCTGATGGCGCGCCGCGACCGCGAAGACGGCCAGTGCGGGGAGCAGGGAAGGGCGTAGCTGCATGTCGAGCCTCAAACCATATTTGTGGCTGGCAGCGATACTACGCGCTTGTGCGGCGGGCGTCTGCACCCGATCCTGTCTGCCTTGGCGAGAAACAGACGATGGACGGAGGCAGGGTATGAATGCGGTCCCACAGGCGGTCGAGCGCGACTGGCGCACACCGCTGGAATTGACCCTGCTGGGCGCCATCTGGGGCTGCTCGTTCCTGTTCATGCGGGTGGCGGTGCCGTCGTTCGGCCCGTTCGCGCTGGTCGAGGTGCGGCTGGTGCTGGGCGCGCTGGTGCTGCTGCCGTTCCTGTGGCGCGCCCGCGCGCAGTTCCCGCCGCGTCGTTGGCTGTGGCTGGCACCGATCGGCCTGATCAATTCGGCGCTGCCGTTCGTGCTGTTCGCCTATGCTGCCGAGCAGGCGCCGGCGGCGATCGGCGCGATCTGCAATGCGATGACCGTGCTGTTCGCCGCGCTGATCGCGTTCCTGTTCTTCGGCGAGAAGATAGGCATGCGCCGCGCCGGCGCCTTGCTGGTTGGTTTCGCCGGCGTGGTGGTGCTGGCCACCGCCAAGGTGTCCGGCCTGAGTATTGGTACCGCAGTGATCGCCGGCGCTGCGGCGTCATTGCTGTACGGGCTGGGCGTGAACCTGGTGAAGCGGCACATGACCGGCCTGCCATCGGCCGCGGCGGCGGCAGCCACGCTGTCGTGTGCCTCGCTGTGGATGCTGCCGATGGCGGTGACGCACTGGCCACAGGCCGCCATTCCGCTGAAGGCCTGGGGTGCAGCGATCGCCTTGGGCTTGGCCTGCACCGGCCTGGCATTCCTGATGTTCTATCGCCTGATTGGCCGCATCGGCCCGTCACGCGCGTCGACGGTGACGTACCTGATTCCGCTGTTCGGCGCGGCGTTTGCGTGGTTGTTCCTGGGCGAGGCGGTGACGGTGCAGATGCTGATTGCCGGTGCGTTGATTCTGGGGAGCGTGGCGGTGAGTCAGAAGGGCTGAGGCGTTTTTGCACATGTTTGCACATGGCACGTGCTGAAGGTGCTTCACTGTTCATGGGCGTTACTTTTCTTTTCGCGCGAAAAGAAAAGTAACCAAAAGAAACGCGCCGCCAGGTCGCGAGCCGCCGCGCTTCGCACGTCGGTCCCCTGCGCTTCTCGGTGAATCCG
>NZ_LLXT01000102.1 GCF_001431625.1 Stenotrophomonas geniculata ATCC 19374 = JCM 13324 | reverse complement strand
CATCCCGCCTCACCCAACACGCAACAGCACAGAGCCGACAACCCGCTGTTGCAGTTGCAGTTGCTGTTGATTTCACAGCAGTCGCGGCCGCAGGCCGCGCGGAACACTCACAGATGCCGCAATTCCTGCTTCAACGTCGCCACGCAGCGGCGGCTGACTTCCAGCGGCTGCTTGCCATGGCGCAGCATCGCCTGCACCTGGCCGCCCGTGCCTCGACGCAGCTCCACCAGCTCATGGCGTGCCACCAGGCAGTTGCGATGGATGCGGATGAAGCGGCTGGCGAACTCCTCCTCCAGCGACTTCAGCGACTCCTCGATCAGGTCTTCGCCGCGTGCGTGGTGCACCACCACGTACTTCTCCTCGGCCTGCAGGTAGTGGATGTCGTCCAGCGGAATCAGGCGCAGGCTGCCGCGCAGGCGCGCGCACAGCATGCTGCGGGCCTGCTGCCCGCGGTGGTCCTGCGGCTGGCCGTCGCGGCCGGCCAGGAACGTGCGTGCGCGTGCGATCGCTGCAGCCAGGCGCTCGGCACGCACCGGCTTCATCAGGTAATCGATCGCTGCCGCTTCGAAGGCCGACAGTGCATGCGCGTCGTAGGCAGTGCAGAACACCACCGCCGGGCGTGGCTCGAAGCTGGCCAGGTGGCGGGCCGCTTCCAGCCCATCCAGCCCGGGCATGGCGATATCCAGCAGGACCAGGTCCGGCTGCAGCTCCGCGCACGCGTGCAGGGCCTGCTCGCCGTTGCCGGCCTCGGCCACCACATCCACGCCGTCCTGCGCGGCCAACAGGCTGCGCAGGCGCTCGCGCGCCAGCGGTTCGTCATCGGCGATGACTACCCTCACGATCGCTCCCTCACTGGATCGGCACTGTCACCTGGCAGGCATAGTAGCCCTCGCTCCAGCCAGCCGTCATCCGTGCGGCGCTGCCGAAGCGCCAGGCCAGCCGATGGCCGATGCTGTGCTGGGCATGGCCGGCACCGCGCGCCAGCGCCAGCCCGGGGGCCTGCGGATCGGGCGCCGGATTACGCACGCGGATCTGCAGCTCATTGCCCTCGCGCGCCAGCTGCAGCTCGATGGTCCCACCCTCGGGCAGCCGCGAGATGCCATGCAGCACGGCGTTCTCCACCAGCGGCTGCAATACCAGGCGAGGCAGGGGAAGATCCCAGGGCAGTGGCTCGTCGCGTTGCCAGCGCACCTGCAGGCGCTCGCCCAGTCGAAGTGATTCGATCGACAGATAGCGCTCGGCCAGCTCGCATTCGTCACGCAGGGTGGAATCGCCCTCGCCCGCCCCCAGCGCGGCACGGAACAGATCGGACAGGTCCAGCACCGCCCGCTCGGCCACCACCGGGTCGCGATGCAGCAGGCTGGCGATCAGGTTCATGCTGTTGAACAGGAAATGCGGGCGGATCCGCGCCTGCAGCGCGTCGGCCTGTGCGCGTGCGTTGGCCTGTACCTGCGCGGCCCAGCGATCACTCACATAGAAGTAGCGCAGGGCCAACGCCGTGATCAGCGCCGTCGTCGCGGCGCTGCCCAGCGTGAAGCGCCAGAAGCTGATGCCGCGGGCGAAGTTGTCGCCAAGCACCGCGTACAGGGCATGCACGATGCCCGCGCAGACCACCGCGATCAGCGTCGCCAGTGCGATGGCCGAGACCGCCCCCAGGACCTGTGGCAACCTCGACAACGCGTTCCGCAGCAGGCACAGGCTGGCCGTTACGGCCAGCGCCAGCCACAGCGCGAAACCACTGGCCGACAGCAGTTCGCCCACGGTCCAGTGGCGGCTGCCATCCGGGGCCAGGGCCAGCACCACCACCACCAGTTCGGCCAGGCCGAGCATCGCCGCCAGCCGCGGCAGGCGGCACAGTTCCGGCATCCAGGGCGGGGCGCTGGCCGGTGACATGGCTCAGGCAGCGCCCAGGCGTTCCTGCAACCAGTCACCCAGCGCCTGGATCTCTTCGGCGCAGACCTGGTGGGCCATCGGGTAGTTGTGCCATTCCACCTCCAGGCCCAGTGCCTGCAGGGCCTGCGCGCTGTGTACGGCCACCGCCTGCGGAATCACCGGGTCGCTGCTGCCATGGGCCATGAACACCGGCACCTGCACCGCTCCGTCAACGCGCTTGGCGCTCTCGGCTTCCGGCAGGTAGGTGGACAGTGCGATCAGGCCAGCCAGTGGCGCGGTGCGTGACAGCGCGGCGGTCAGGATGATCGCGCCCCCCTGCGAGAAGCCGGCCAGGAAGATCTTCTCCGGCGCGATGCCGCGCTCGACCTCCCGCGCAATCAGCGCATCCAGCTGCACCACCGATTCCTGCACGCCGGCCATGTCGGCGCGCGAACGGAAATCCATGCCGACGATGTCGTACCAGCCACGCATCGGCACGCCGTTGTTGATCGTGATCGGCCGCACCGGTGCATGCGGGAACACGAAGCGCAGCGCCGGCCAATGCGGACGCACCAGCTCCGGCACGATCGGTGCGAAGTCGTGGCCGTCGGCGCCGAGGCCGTGCAGCCAGATCACCGACCACTGCGGCGAGGCGCCGGTTTCCTGTTCCACCGTTTGCAGCATGATGCGGCTCCTTCAAGTTCGAGCCGCATTATGCCGCTGCCGCGGGACGATCAGTACAGCGGCGGTTGTTCGGCGGCTTCCCGTCGCAGCTGCGCGGCGCGTACCAGCACCGGCGGCGGGATGTTCTCCTCAGGAATATCGAGCAGGCCGAGGCGATGCAGGAAGGCACCCGGGCCGCGCGAAGACGTCAGCGCCACCACCGGTACCGCCAGCACCATGCCGATCACCACCGGCGCCATCCACGCGGCCAGCGAGGGCGATACCGCCCAGGCCAGCACGCCCATGAAGGCACCGAACACGCCCAGGCCGCCGTAGCCGCGGATCAGCGCCAACCACGAGATGCCACCATCGTCGCGCTGCTGTGCGTCCCAGCCGGAATCGCGGCCGGACAGCACTTCGGCCACCCCGCGCGACTGCACGTACATCACCACCGGTGCCATCAGTGCCGCCAATACGGTTTCCACCAGCATCGAGACGAACGCGCGCAGCGCGCCGCCACACCCGCGGCGGTCGACCGGGTCCAGCAGCATCGCCAGGTAACCCAGCACCTTGGGCAGCAGCAGCACCGCCATGGTCGCCGCGAACAGGCGCACCACCTGCTCCTCGTCCTGAGCCCGCCAGTACACGCTCGGCGACAGGTGCAGCAGGGCGTTGAAATCGATGCCTTCCTGGAACAACGGGATGGCGATGCCGATCAGCATCAGCATCGCCCACATCGGCGCGGTGAAGTAATGACCGATGCCGATCAGCATGTGCATGCGGCTGATCCAGTGCAGGCCGCGGCTGCCGACCACCTTGCCGTGCTGCAGGTTGCCCTGGCACCAGCGGCGGTCGCGCACCAGCAGATCGGTCAGCGTCGGCGGACCTTCTTCATAGCTGCCCCCCAGGTACGGCACCATGTGCGCGGCCCAGCCGCCCCGACGCATCAGCGCCGCTTCGACGAAGTCATGGCTGAGGACGTGGCCACCGAACGGCTTGCGCCCCGGCAGCGCCGGCAGCCCGGCCTGATCGGCAAAGGCGCGGGTGCGGATGATGGCGTTGTGACCCCAGTAATTGCTCTCGGCACCGTGCCACCAGGCCACACCGCGGGCGATCACCGGACCGTACACGCGGCCGCCGAACTGCTGCATGCGCGCGAACAGGGTGCGCCCACCGATCACCGACGGCAGGGTCTGGATCAGGCCGACATCGGCGTTGTGTTCCATGCCCGCGACCAGGCGCACGATGCTGTCGCCGGTCATCAGGCTGTCGGCGTCGAGGATCAGCATCTGCGGGTAGGCGCCGCCGAAGCGACGGACCCAGTCGGCGATGTTGCCGGCCTTGCGCCCGCTGTTGTCGCCACGGCGGCGGTAGAACAGCCGCGCCTGGCCATCGGTCACGCGCTCGCGCAGTTCGGCGAACACCTGCTCCTCGGCCCGTGCGATGTCTTCGCGGCGGGTATCACTGAGTACAAAGAAGTCGAACCGGTCGAGCTGGCCGGTGGCGGCCACCGACTCGTAGATCGCCTGCAGGCCGGCCAGCAGCCGGCGCGGGTCTTCGTTGTAGGTCGGCATCAGCAGCGCGGTGCGGCTGTGCACCGCCGGCAGCGGCTTGTCCGGGTCGATGCCGAGGCGGTAACCCCGGTCGAACACGGCAGTCAGGAAGCCGGCCACTGCACTGCCGAAAGACAGCGCGATCCAGGCAAACAGGCCGACAAACAGGACCAGCAGGCAGGCTTCGAGCACGCTGATGCCATTGGCCGACAGCACCCGCCACATCATCCGGGTGGCGATGGCGGTCATCGCCAGCGTGCCGCCGAAGATGTAGAACCGGCGCAGGCCGATCAGTCGCGGCGAGGTGCGGTGGCGGCGAACCTTCAGTTGGCCTTCGCGCAGGGTCTGCTCGGGCATCTGCAACGGCGATTCGGCCGGCAGCAGCGTCCAGCCGGCATCACGCCGGGACGCATCTGCTTCCGCATGGATGGTCTGCACCCCCATTGCCGCCTACTCCGCGCAGTCGGCACGGCCGGCCATCCCGGCCGGGCTGCATGCACCAAGGTTCCCGGCGCGCTTTCCCGGCGCCCGCACTTGTCCTGGCTGCGTCGGCCTCACGCCACGCAGTCGCTGTCTGTCACTACCGGAACCCACACGATCTCCAACGGGGCGGAATCGAAAATGCGGCTCAGTCTAGGGCGCCGGATGTAAGCCGAGTGCGAAGGTCTACGCCGGGATTTATCCCCATTCAGCAAACAGCAGGCGAGTGCCGGGGCGTGGGTACGGATGTCACTTGGTCGCCCAGGTACTGGATCGTAACAAACGCGAACGGTTATCATTTCATTAACCAGGCAGGTCACCGTCTTCCGCACGGCCGAGACCCACCCAGCTGCGCCGGTTCGAGCCGCGCGCCCAACGACCCATGGAAGGGGGGCCTGCCTGCTTGTCTGCTTGCGCCCGTTGCTTCCCTCCGGTCCCCCTCATCCGATGGAAGCCGTCATGTCCCAGCTGTTCCGTTCCCGTTCCGCGCGCCTGCCGCGCACCCGCCTGGCCAGTGCCCTGGCCACCGCCTGCCTGCTGGCCCTGCCCGGCCTGGCCGCCGCCGAGGCCAGCGCCGATGCCTCCACCAAGGATCTGGATACCGTGGTGGTCACCGCCTCGGGCAACCAGCAATGGATCAAGGATGCGCCGGCCAGCATCAGCGTGATCAGCCGCGAGGACATCGAGCGCCAGCCGGTGCACGACCTGGCCACCCTGCTCAGCCGCGTGCCGGGCGTGACCGGTGGCCTCAGTGCGGTCGGCGAGCAGTCCAAGATCAAGCTGCGCGGCATGCCGTCCAATTACACGCTGGTGCTGGTGGACGGCAAGCGCATGGGCAGCTCGGCCTCGACCAACTACCGCCCCGACCTCGGCCGCCAGGATCTGAACTGGATCTCGCCCGACCAGATCGAGCGCATCGAAGTGGTGCGCGGACCGATGTCGTCGCTGTACGGCTCCGACGCCATGGGCGGCGTGATCAACATCATCACCCGGCGCATCGGCGATGACTGGAGCGGCAGCGCAACGCACAGCTATACCCGCCCCGGCGATGACAAGCGCGGTGATACCCAGCAGATCGGTGCGACCTTCTCCGGCCCGCTCGGCGAACGCTTCGGCCTGCGTATCGGTGCCAACAGCATGCGCCGCGACTCGGACCGCTCCAACGGCGGTGTCTACGGCAACGCCTACGCCGGCGAGAAGGACCGCAACGTCGACGCGCTGCTGCAGTGGAAGCTCAGCGATGCGCAGGAACTGTCGCTGGAAGCCGGTCATGGCGTGCAGCAGGCCTTCATCGATGCCTCTCTGGAGAAGCAGGACGAAGGCGCCTGGGGTGCCAGCGAACTCAAGCGCAGTTCGCTGGCGCTCAACCACGACGGCAAGTGGAGCTTCGGCAACTCGAAGATCAGTGCGTACTGGACCGAGTACAAGAACGACATCGGTGCCACAGGCCGCTCCGAAGCCACCGATACGATCATCGAGGGCAGCCTGACCACGCCCTTCACCCTGGGGGTTGAACACCAGTTCGCCGTGGGCGGCCAATGGAAGCGCCAGGAACTGACCAACACCGACACCATCGGCCGCGCGCCGATCGACTATGCCGGCAATGCCGTCAGCGGCTCCGATCTGGAAGTGGATACCTGGGCCCTGTTCGTCGAAGACGAACTGAAGCTGCACCGCACCTTGGCGCTGACCCTCGGCGCACGTCTGGATCACCATGAGAAGTTCGGCGGCCACGTCAGCCCGCGTGCCTACCTGGTCTGGCATCCGGCCGAGCAATGGACCATCCGCGGTGGCGTTTCCAAAGGCTTCCGCGCACCCAGCCTGACCGAGAATTCGGCCACCGCCGCCACCCAGTCCGGCGGCCGAGGCTGCACCTCGCTGATCCCGCTGGGCTATACCCGCGGCGGCTGCTACATGGCCGGCAACCCGGACCTGGACCCGGAAACCAGCACCAACCGCGAGATCGGCATCAGCTTCGACAACGACCTGGTCGATGCGGGCCTGACCTACTTCCATACCGACTTCAGGAACAAGATCGAGTACGCACCGCTGGGCAGGTTCAACGGCATCTGGTGGACGCGCATGAGCAACGTGCAGCGCGCACGCACCAGCGGCATGGAAGGCAACCTCAATTTCCGCTTCGGCGAGCACTGGCGCTGGCGCACCTCGGCGACCTGGATGAAGGAAGCCAAGAACCTGACCACCGGCCGCAACCTGATCGATACTCCGGAATTCTCTGGCTATTCGTCGCTGGACTGGACGCCCAGTACGGTGTTTTCCAGCAGCCTGTCGGCGCAGTACACCGGCAAGCAGACCGGCACGGCGACGACCTTCCTCAAGGCCTACACGTTGTATGACCTGGCCGCGGCCTGGAACGTCAACGAGGTACTGACCCTGCGTGGCGGCGTCAGCAACCTGGCCGACAAGAAGCTGTATGCCGAAGGCTCCACCGACTACTTCGTGGCCGGGCGCAGCTACTTCATGAGCATGACAGCGCGGTTCTGACCGGCGGCGCGCGCCGCGATCGCGCTGGCAGCACGCCAGCGCGATCGGCGGTGTTGCGGATTACTCGCTTTCCAGCGCGGCCGCGGCCGCGTTCTGCGTAGCGGCCGTGCGTGCACGGTCCATCGCTACCGCCAGTTGCTGGCGTGCGAGCAGTTGTTGAGCCTGCACCACTTCAGGTGTCGGCAGGAGCACCGGTCCCGGTGCGTTTTCCGGTGTAGCAGGTGTGGTCATGCAACCTCCATGGACATCCCGCCGCCACCCGGGTTCAGCTGGGGTGGCAGCGGAACTGCGCACCCTATCCTAAAAACAAGGCGGATGGGTGACGGTGCGGCGCCCCGCCGCACCACAACGATCAAGGCGGGCGTCACATTTTTGACGCCGAAGCTTGGATCCTGAATAGGACTTGCCCTATCATGAAAACGTTTTCCAACAGGGATGTTTCCCATGAATACCACTGACCTGTCCCAGTTCAGCCCGAAGTGGCAGTTCCGCTTCAACTTCTTCCGCCAGCACGGCGCCCCCAAGAATCCCGGCTTCAAGCAGGCCTGGAAGGCGCTGTCCTTCGGTGACCGCCTGAAGATCAACCTGAACTTCTTTGCGTTGTTCTTCGGCGCCATCTACCTGTTGATCTTGGGCATGTGGCGCAAGGCACTGGTGTTGATCGGCATCAACATCGTGCTCGCCATCATCACCATGTTCCTTCCGGACGTGGTGGGGCGCATGCTGTTCATCGCCATGAACCTGCTCGTCGCCTCCAGCACCAACTACAGCTACTACCTGGAGAAGGTGGAAGGACGCGCCAGCTGGAACCCGTTTGAAGGCATGTTCTGAGCCCTCAGAACTGCGCAGGGATGCGCGGCAAGGATGCAATCGACGCCCGGCCCCCGCCGGGCGTCTTCGTTTGCGGGATCAGGCCGCGCGGCGAGCCGTGGCCACCGGCTCGGCCTGCAGGCGGAAGCGCGAGACCGCCACCGCCAGCTGCTCGGCCTGTTCTTCCATCGCACGCGCGGCGGCACTGGCTTCCTCCACCAGCGCGGCGTTCTGCTGGGTGGTCTCGTCCATCTGCACCACGGTCTGGTTGACCTGCTCGATGCCCGCCGACTGCTCGCGAGAGGCCGCCGAGATCTCGGCCATGATCTCGTTCACTCGACCGACCTGGCCAACGATTTCCTGCATGGTGCGGCCCGCGCCGTGCACCAGCTGCGCACCGGCACCGACCTGCGCCACCGAGGCGTCGATCAGCTCCTTGATCTCCTTCGCCGCACCTGCCGAGCGCTGGGCCAGCGCGCGCACTTCGCTGGCGACCACGGCGAATCCACGCCCCTGTTCGCCGGCACGCGCCGCTTCCACCGCCGCGTTCAACGCCAGGATGTTGGTCTGGAACGCGATGCCGTCGATCACCGAAATGATCTCCGCAATGCGCTGCGACGAGGCCTCGATCTGCTCCATGGTCTGCACCACTCGGCTGACCACCTGCCCGCCTTCGCTGGCCACACCCGCTGCGGAGCCGGCCAGGGTGTTGGCCTGCAGCGCGTGGTCGGCATTCTGGCGCACCGTGGAGGTCAGCTCCTCCATCGAGGCCGCGGTCTCTTCCAGGTTCGCTGCCTGCTGCTCGGTACGGCGCGACAGGTCACTGTTGCCCGCGGCAATCTCACCCGCCGCCAGGCGGATGCTGGCCGCCGACTGCTGGATCTGGCCGACGATCTGGGTCAGCTGCTGCACGGTGCTGTTGGCATCGTCGCGCATCACCGCGAACACACCGTGGAAGTCGCCGTGCATGCGCGCGCTGAGATCGCCTGCGGCGATCGCGCGCAGCAGCGTCGACAGCTCGGCCAGGTTGTGGTCGCTGACCTGCATCATGGTGTTGAGGGTTTCCACCATGCGGCGGAAGTCGTGGTCGAAGCGCAGCGTGTCGCCGCGCACCGCGAAGTCGCCGGCGGCGGCGGCGGCGGCCAGCTGCTGGATCTGATCGTTGATCGCCGCCAGGTTGCTCTTGGTGGTGGCCATCGCAGCGGTGAACACCGCCTTCTCGCCCGGCAGCGCTTCCATGTCCACGCTCAGGTCACCCACCGCATAACGCTGCATCACGTCGACCAGGCGCTGGGTGACGGCGTTGCTGGAGGCCACCAGCTGGTTGCTGTCGGCCACCATCCGGCCGTACTCGCCCGGGAACGCCGCGGCGTCCATGCGGTAGCTGAGTTCGCCGGCGTCATGGCGACGCGCCATCTCCGCCTGCGCCGCCATCACCGACTGCAGCTGACCCCGCATGCCCTGCATCGCATCCAGCAGGCGGCCCACTTCGTCGTTGCTGCGTGCCGGCAGGGTGCTGTCCAGCTTGCCTGCGGCGACGTCGCCGGCCACGCGCACGGCTTCGGCCAGTGGGCGGATCGCCAACCGGCGCAGCAGCACATAGACACCCACACTCAGCGTCAGCGCGGCCACCACGCCAACCAGCAGGGTCAGCCACAGCAGCTGGCGCGCCTCGGCCACGATCACCGCGTGTGGCATCACCACGCCCAGCGCGAAGCGCTGCGGCGCATCGCCCACGCGCAGCGGCACGTACACGCGCACGTTGCCTGCCGCATCCGGAGTGAAGGCTTCGAACCGGCGGTCGGCGGCGATGTCGGCCAGCATGCTGCGGGTCAATGCGTCGTTGCGCGGCTTGCCGATCTCGGCGGCGTTCGCCGAAGCCAGCACCACGCCGTTCGGCGAGAGCAGTTCAACGCGCCCGGCGCCCATCGGCTTCAGCGTGGCCAGGTGCTTCTGCAGCGCCGCCAGCGAGAAGTCCACGGTGAACACACCGAGGAACGTGCCGTTTTCGATGATCGGCGTGCTCAGCGTGCTCATCAGCACCTGCTGGCCGGCGATGTCGTAGGCATAAGGTTCACTGACCTTGGGCAGCTTGTCGCGGCTGGGCACCACGTACCAGTCGGCCGAGCCGTCAGCGGCTTCGGTGTAGTCGGTCATGGTCGATTGCTGTGGCTTGCCGTCATGCCAGGCCCAGTAGCTCATGTAGCGGCCGCTGGCATCGTGCATCTCGGCATTGGCGAACTCGGCATCCTTGCCATCGAAGGCGTCGGCTTCCCACATGGTGCTCTTGCCCAGCCATTCTGGATGGCTGCGCAGCTGCTCGCCCAGCACGGCCGCCAGGCTGGCGCGATCAGGCGCGTCACCCCGCGCACGCTGGGCGAGCACGGCCTCGACCATGGCGTCGTTGCTTGCAAAGGCGGTGCCCAGATCCGCCGCGACCTGGCGGGCTTCGGCGGTGGCTTCGCTGGCCATGGTCTGGCGCGAGGCATCGATCAGGCTGGCGCTGGCCTGGCGGTAGATCAGGAACGCGGTCAGGCCGAAGCACAGCAGCGCGATCGCAGCGGTGCCCAGCATCAGCTTGTGGGCGATGCTGCCCGGGCGGCGGGCAGCGGCGGAACGGGGAGAATGCATGGAAGGGTCCGCAAGGCAGTTCAGGACGACCGGCACCGCGAGGGCACCGCGCAGGTGCGCGATCCGTCGCGCAGGCCACCGGCCGCCGGGACCCGCCCGGCGCAGGAAGCGCACCGGGTTAGCGGCCGCCTGCGAACGAGGTTGAGGCGCTCCGCCTGCACATTCCTGAATCTGCTCAGGGTCGGGTCAGGAACCCGCCCCGTTCCGTCCTATTCGGCAACCCGATCCTTGATCCACTGCGCCCGAGGCAACACCTCGATGCTGCCAGCCGCGTACTGCTGCAGCACGTCGTCCGGGCCGAAGCGCGGCTGCCAGCCCAGTGTGCTGCGCATCAGTGCACTGTCGTAGACGCGGTCGATGCTCAACGGCAGCGGCCAGCCGCGGCGCTCGAACTCGGCCAGCAGCAGCGGGGCGCGGCGGGCCAGCACCCGGCGGGGCTGGGTCGCCAGCTCCAGGCAATCCTCGCGCAGGAACGGTGTCGGTGCGCAGGCAATATAGCGTGCGAAGGCAGCGCCCTCATCGTGCAGCAGCGCGGCATGTGCACTGGCCACGTCGCGCGCGTCGATGCCGCGGTGCAGGCGGAACATCGCCATCCGCTCCGGTGGCTCGGGGAAGCAGCGGGCCATGCGCAGCACGCGCACGCTGAAGCCCGGTGCCGCAGCGGCTTCGGCCAACGCCTCTGCCTGCAGCTTGCTGCGATGGTAGATCGTGCGCGGCAACGGCTCGGTATCTTCATCGATCCAGCGGCATCCACCCGCCACTACCGCATGGCCATACAGCGCCGTGGTGCTGGTCAGCACGAAGCGGCGTGCACCAGCCTCGCGGGCAGCCTGCAACAGGTGTGCGGTCGCCTCCACATTGATCTGCTGGAATACCGTATCCGGCACCAGGCCGACATGAGGTGCGTGCAGGGCGGCGGTATGGATCACCGCATCGACCCCCTGCACCGCCCGCGTCACGGCCTGACGATCGGTGACATCGGCAATGATGCGGGTGGTGGCAAATGGGCTGCGATCCAGCCCCACCACTTCGTGGGCCGCCGCCAGCGCGCCGAAGATCGCACGCCCGATCCGCCCGGAACTGCCGGTCAACAGAATCTTCATTGAGTCCATTCACTCGAAGCGCCCGGGAACTACCGGGATGCTTCGATTCTAGGCACGCTGCATATCGTCTGCGATAGGGCGCGGTTGCAATTGTGCGTTCATTTTGGCGATGCCGATCGGGCCAGCAGCTGCCGGGCGACGAACAGCGGATCGTCACCGCCTGCCGCATCAGGCGTGACCCCGGTACGTTCCCAGTTGGTTCCGGTACGAAGGTTGATCGGCTGCCGGTCGGGAATGCTGATCTGATAGCCATCCGGCAGCAGCACAGGATCATCGAACATATGTGCCGCGCCGCCACTTCGACTCCCAACGACACGTGCCCGCCCCTGCGCCTGCAGCGAGTACGCGACGAATTCGGCGGCCGAGCCGGTGCGGCGGTCGATCAGCACCACCAGCGGCTTCAGGTACAGCCCCAGGCTCGCCGGTGGCAACGGTACCGGACTGCGTTGGCCACGTTGTTGCAGTGACTGCACCTGGGTGATCTCCGCCGCCAGCAGGGTCCGCACCAGCAGGTCCGCACTGCCGTCATCACCCCCCCCGTTCTGGCGCAGATCGAGCACCAGGCCATCGGTGTCGGCCAGCAGGGTGAAGGCCGCGGCCAGCTTCGGCCGGGCCAGATCGAGCGGATAGAAGGTGCTCAGGCGCAGGTAGCCGATGTTGCCTTCCAGCACCCGCACCTCGCGCACGCCCGCACCATTGCTGCGTGCATCCGCGCGCCAGGCCATCAGCCAGTCATCCTGGCCGGCGCTGGCATCCACCCGCTCGACATGGAAGTGGCCATCGAACACGTCCAGGTCCTGGTTCAGGCGTGCGCTGAACGCCTTCGGGTCCGCGCAGCTGTCCGCATAGCGCTGCTGGGCGGACCAGCCGCGCACCACCTCGGCAATGCGCGCGCCTTCGGCCACGTCCAGGTACTGCGCCTGTATCGCCTTGGCCGCCGCCTGCAGCACCGCGTCCTGGGCCGGGCAGGACGCCGCCAGCAGCGCGCCCAGCATCCACGAAACCACCATGACCGCACTCCACGTTGATGATATGTAAGTGCTTATATATCATCGCGACCATGGATCTCCAACATGCCTCCTTGGGAACGCTGCTGCGGGCCCTGCTCGACCAGCTCGACCCGGCCGTCGAGCAGGCCTACCGCGACCTGAAGCTGGACTACCGGCCGCGCTACACCCCGGTGCTGCGCACGCTGATGGCGCAGGGCCCCTGCCGCATCAAGGACCTCGCACTGGCCTGCGGGCTCAGCCATTCGGCACTCAGCCAGACGGTTTCAGCAATGGTGCGCGACGGCTGGCTGCACGCTGCGGTCGGTGAAGACAGCCGTGAGCGCATCCTGCAGTTGAGCCCGCGCGCACTGCAGGCGCTGCCGGCGCTGCAGGCGCAGTGGCAGGCCACGGCTCGCGCGGCGCGCAGCCTCGATGCCGATCTTGGACAGTCGTTGGAGCAGGTGCTGCGCGACGCACTGCAGGCGCTTGAGCAGCGGCCGTTCGCGCAGCGACTGCGCGACACACCCCAGCGCTGAGGCACCTACTGTTCGGCTGCCATCTCGATTTCACTGAGGAAGGTCCAGCTGCCATTGGCCAACCGCAGCTCGAGCGTGCGGCACTGCGCGGCCAGCGGCGCGGCATTGCCCAGCACGTATTCCTCTTCGGTCGAACCGCTCAGCCCGGCCTGGGTGAATGGCGCCGACAGCACGCCGATGCGGGTTGCGGCAGAGCCCGGCTCAGCGGACATCACCTCCACCGACGTCGGCGTGACGATGCCCCAGGCCGGGCGGGTCATCGTGTGCAGGCCGATCCAGTCCACCCGCCGGCGCTGGCCGAGGTCGATGGTGATGCTGACATTGCCGTGCACACCCACCCAGCCGGCATCCATCGGGTTGCGCGGATCCCCCACCCGGCGATCGAACAGTTCATGCCCGGTGCTGTCGGGATAGTTTGCGTCCGGCGCCGTGCTGTAGCTGTAGGTGGTCTGCACCGGATCGACACTGTAGGACGCACCGAGGCCATACAATCCGCGATAGGTGTTCATCATCCGCGGCGATTCGCCATAGCCCTGGCCGGGGCCGACCACCTCGGACATGTGGTACTGGTTGAGCCAGGCAACGCGCTTGCCGGCCGAACGCGCACTCCACAACTGCTGGTTGATGCGCTGCACCGACGCGGAGCGATAGGCACCGGACAGCCCGTTGCCGGTCTCCAGGAACAAGGGGCTGCCATGGTTGAACAGTTCGATGTCGGCCCACAGGCCGCTGGCACCCAGCGCCGCCGACAGCGCCTCGTAGTACGCCTCGTTGGAATGACCCGCGCGATCCCACTGGAACAATCGGGCATGCGAGGCAGCACCGATGCCGTCCTGCCAGATCTGCACGTCCACGCCGGTGGCTGTACGGAACTGTGCAGCAGCCCGGCCCACGCTGGCCGGATCCACGCTGGATGACGCCTGGTAGGGTGCCACCATCACCGGCCGCGAGGGTGTACTGCCTTTGAGCGCCGTCACGATCGCGCGATAGAACGGCGCGCGATCAATCGGCACCTGTGCCGGCTCGTCGGTGATGTACCAGCCGGCGAACGCCGGATGCGATCCGTACTGCTGGCCAAGCTGCGCCAGCGACTGCGCCGCATCCTGTGCCACGGCCGTTGCATTCTGGCCCTGCCAGAAGGTGGCGCACTGCCCCGAACTGTAGGTGGTGCCCACCACGACCTTCATGCCGCGCGCGGCTGCCGCATCGAGCACGGTGCCGAGCTTGCCGGGAAGCCGGCAATCCATTCGAAATCCTGCACACCGCTGGCGCATCCCACGCCGGCACGGGTGGCACGCACCTGACCGAGGATGATCGTGTCGTTGCCGAGGTCCTGCAGTTCATCCAGGAACAGCGGCAATTGCGCGGCTGGCAGCTGTTCGTCGGTGGCCGAATAGCCGACGTGAACAAAGCTGCCGGACAACAGGGGGCTGGCTGCATGGACGGGGGCGATACAGGCCAGCAATGCGATCACTCCAATCCTGTTCATGTTCTACGTCCCTGTGGTGGCCGGGCAAGTGGCGTTGTCGCGCATGCTATCAACAGCGGCGGTGGCCCCATCACCATCATCGGCAACGCTGCGCGACCGCCGACATCAGCTGCCGCTGCAGCAGCGCACATGCAAAGTCGATTCAAGCGGTTGATTCATTCATCTGCGTGATCGAGCCTGCGCGCTCCTTCCCCTGGAGTACCTCTCATGCGCACGCCGCCCGCACCGCTCAGCCTGATGGAACGCGACCGCCGCTGGGCGCTGGCCCGCGACATCATGGCCGGTGAGTGCCTCGATGCCCTGGTTGTACATGGCGACCGGGAAGCCGCCGCGCCCGCCGGCTTCTCGCCAGACTGCTACTTCACCAATGACCGGCCCGGCTCGATCGTGGTGTTCGTCGGCGACCAGCCCCCCCGGGTGTTCACCTTTGCCTCGCTGATGATTGCCGACCACCTGCAGGCCGGCCTGCGCGGCGATCTGCAATGGATCGCACCCGAACAGCTGTGGGTGGGCAAATCCGGGCAGGAGGTGGGCCGCTGGCTGCAGCAGTGTGGCCTGCACTCGGCACGTATCGGCGTGCTGGGGCTGGAGCCGTATCCGCCGTTCTACTTCGACGGCGCGATGCCTGCGCGCACCCTGCAGGGCATGCAGGCGGCAGTGCCGGGCGCGGAATTCGTACCGGTGTATCGTGCGTTCTTCCAGCGCGCCTCGGTCAAGAGTCAGGAGGAACTGGCGCTGATCGCGCATGCCGCCTGGATCGGTGAATCCATGAGCGAGGCGCTGCGTGCCACCGCTCGCCCCGGTGTTTCCGAAGCCGAACTGGTTGCCGCAGTGACCGCCACTTGTTTCTCGCTGGGAGGCTATACCGCCGAGGTGCTGCTCGGCTCGGGTCCCGAGTATGTAGGCTGGGGACCGCCCGCCTGGCAGTACCGTGCACAGCCGCCGCGCATTCTGCGCGATGGTGACCTGGTGTTGTCGGAGATCTTCGCACTGTACGGGCTGATGGAAACACAGCATCAGGCCGCGGTTGCCATCGGCGAGGTACACGACGACATCCATCGCGCCGCCGCTGTCGCCCGCAGCAGCTACGAAGCGGGCCTGTCTGCACTGCGCGTGGGCAATACCTTCGGCGACGTCGTCGACGCGATGGAAGCGCCCCTGCTGGAGGCGGGGGGTTGGCACGTGCATCCGTTGGTCCACAGCCTCAACCCCTATGGACCGGTTGGCTTTGGCCGTGCGCCGGGCATCGAAGCGCTGCCGGAGGCCGCGCGCTATGCGCACATCGCGCCGCTGCCGACTGTCGGGCGCGAACTGCCCCTGCAGGCCGGCATGTGCTTCGCCTTCGAACCGAACTGTGCATTCGGCCGGCACATGGCCAACATCGGCGGTACGGTCATCGTCGGCACGGATGCGGGTACCGCGCTGAATGAAAACTCGACACGGTTGATGCAGGCCGATGCCTGAGTTCATCGCCCACCTGCAGACACCGGCACGGCGGCGCGCGGCCGAGACGCGCAGCGGGCAGACCCGAGCCCGACTGCTGCACGCGGGGCTGCAGCTGTTCAGCGCGTTCGGCGTGGAGGGCGTGCGTACCCGCCAGCTGGTGGACATGGCTGGCTGCAGCCAATCGGCCATCCCATATCACTTCGGCGGCAAGCAGGAACTGTATGCCGCAGTGCTGCAGCGCTGTGCCCAATCCATTGCCGAACGACTGCCGCTGCCGGCAGCACCGCCGACTGGCGTGCGGCAGGCCGCGCAGCAGCTGCAGCAATTGATGCAGGTATTTGTCCATGCCTTGCTGTCGGCACCGGATGCGGGGCCACGCACGCTGCTGTTGGCGCGCGAACAGATCCAACCGACGGCCGCGTTCGCCAGCGCCCACCGTACGCTGTTCGAACCCCTGCACACCACGTTGGCCGCGTGCGTGGCGTGCCTGCGTGGCAGCGAACCAACCAGCGTCGAGACGCTGCTGCGTACCCACGCCCTGCTCGGGCAGGCGATCGTCTTCGCCGTCTCCCATGGGGCTCTGCAGGCCAGATTGAACCAGGGAGCACCCTTGGCAGACGTGGAGACGATCGCGGCGGTGGTCAGTGGCATGGCATTGGCTGCAGCGAAGGCAGCGCCCACCTGAATGGCTACGTGATCGGTCCCGTGCGCAGGGCGCGTGAAAACCGTGGCGAAGATGGCGACCTGGACTTAGCGTGCGATGGCCAAGCATGGAGGCCGTCGTCTACGAAGGCGACGCCCACACCGCAGGAGATTTCACATGACTGAGCAGAACCCGCGCAGCTCCAACCGGGGCTTCGCATCAATGGACCAGGCCAAGCAGCGCGCGATCGCTGCCAAGGGCGGGCGTGCAGCACATGCGTCCGGCAATGCGCATGAGTTCAGTCCGGCCGAAGCACGTGTCGCAGGCCGCAAGGGCGGCGAGGCGATCAGCCGCAACCGCCAGCACATGGCCGCGATCGGTCGTGAAGGTGGGCACGCTCGCCACGCCAATGCGCGCCAGCAGCAACAGCAGCAACAGCAGCCACACGAGATCGAACGCACGGCAGAGGGCCCGCAACGCCAGCAGGGCTGAACGCTGCGCGTCAGGCCGGTGCGCGCTGGCGATACAGACCCAGCGCAGCAAGCAGGACCAGCGCACCGGCCACAGCCATCGCCCAGCCGAAACCACTGGTCATCGCACTGCGATACCACGCCAGTGTCTGCGGCGTGGCGTGCATCGAGCTTGGTTGCAGGATGAGTTCGCGCGCCTGTGCCACCAGCCCCCGCTGCCCGGCCGCCTGCGCGGAAACGGCGAAGTGCTGCACGGCGCGCTGGCCCATCAAGCTGCCCAGCAGCGCGATGCCCAGGCTCATGCCTGCCTGGCGTAACGCGTTCATCGTGGCTGAGGCGATACCCGCGCGCTCGACCGGCGCGCTGGCCATGACCGCCATGCCGGTCGCCGGCACTGCCAGCCCCATGCCAATGCCAAGCAGCACCAGCACAGCGCTGGCAAAAGCACGCGACGTAGCCGGTTCGAACGTGGCCATCGCGCACAGCGCTATCCCGGCCAGGGCGTAGCCCAGCACCAGCGCGGCATGCAGCCCGAGGTGGGCGACCAGACGACCGAACAACAGCGAGACGACCCCCATCAACAGGAACTGCGGAGCCAGCTGGGAGCCGGCCTGCGCAGCGCTGTAGCCCTGCGCCTGCTGGAAGAACAGCGACAGGAAGAACAGGCTGGCATAGGCAGTGAAGCCCAGCACGAACGATGCCAGGTTGAACATGCCGAAGCGGCGGTCGGCAAACAGGTCCAGCGGCAGCAATGGGCGTACAACCCGGCGTTCAACGATGCCGAACAGGATCAGTCCGGCGGCTGCGACGCCCAGCGCCAGCAGGGTCACCGGCGCCAGCAGGCCGTGCTCGCCGATCGCGATCAGGCCATAGCTCAGCGCACCCAGCGCGACGATGCTGAGCAGCTGCCCGGCGGGGTCCAGTGCGGCGTGCTGCGGATGCCGCCGCTCCGGAATTCCCCAGACGCCCAGCGCCAGCGCGAGCAGGCCCAACGGCAGGTTGATCAGGAAGATGCTGGGCCATCCGGCGCGCTGCACCAGCACGCCGCCCAGCAGCGGGCCCAGCACCAGGGCCAGCGCACTGAACGCGGACCAGCCACCGATCGCACGTGCACGTTGGCGCGCATCGGGGAAGGCGTGGCTGAGGATCGGCATGGCGCTGGGAATCAACAATGCGCCCGCGATGCCCTGCACTGCGCGTCCAGCCACCAGGGTCGCAAGAGTGTTGGCACAGGCGCACAGCAGGGACCCCAGCGTGAAGGTGGCGACGCTGAGCAGCCACATCCGCCGATGACCGTAACGATCCCCAAGCGGCCCCGCCGACAGCATCAACGCCGACAACGCGATCGCGTAGGCGTTGATCACCCATTGCAGGCCGGCCATGTCGGTGTGCAACGCCTGCTGCAGGGCCGGCAGGGCGACGTTGACGATGCTGATGTCCAGCGAGGCGAGGAATGTGCCGAGGTAGGCGGCCAACACCAGGGCCGGACGTTGGAAACGCTGCATGTGTGGATCCCGGGGGAGGACGTGCTCGCATCGTAGCCACTGACTGACCGTCGGTCAATGACCGACGGTCAGTCAATGCCGAAGGACAGCTAGAATGGCCACCGTCGCACCCGGACCTTGCCCACCATGCAGACCCCAGCTGTCGCCAGGCCTCGCACCAAGCCTGCGGAAACCCGCCAGGAAGAACTGATGGACGCCGCGCAGGCACTGTTCCTGTCAAAGGGAGTGGACGCCACCACCATCAGCGACATCGTCGCCGCGGCTGATGTGGCCAAGGGCACCTTCTATACCTACTTCGCCTCGCGCACCGAGATCCTGCAGGCGCTGGCGCAGCGCTACACGCGGCAGTTCATGGAAGCGGTTGACCAGGCCGTGCAGCAGCACCCCGTCGGCGATGGCGTAGCACGCTTGCGCGCCTGGATCCGCGCCAACATCGAACTTTACGTGCGCACCCATGTACTGCACGACGTGGTCTACGCCAACCATCATCACCACCAGCGCGGCAACGCCGAACGCAATGCAATCCAGCAGCAGCTGCTGGGCATCCTCGAAGCGGGCAACGCCGCCGGTCTGTGGCAGCTTTCGGCGCCGCAGGTTACCGCCTCGTTGATCTACGCCGGCGTGCACGGCGCTACCGACGACCTGATCGCCACACCGGCACAGGATGCCGATGCGTTCAACGAAGCCGTGCAGGCCGATTGCCTGCGCATGGTCGGCGTGCCACCGGCCGGTGCCAAGCGGCGCTGACGAACCGTCTGTCGCTCAGGTATGGGCGAGGATGTTCAACAACCGCCCGAACGGGTCACGGACGAAGAAGCGACGCACGCCCCAGGGCTCATCGGCCGGGCCATATTCCAGCGGGATGCCGGCCGCGCGCATGCGCTCCAGTACCTGCTGCAGATTGTCCACTTCGATCGACAGATCCGGCACTGCGGTGCCGGCCCCCCCTTCACTGGCAAAGCTGACCTGCGCCAGCGCGCTGCCCTCGCCGCCGTGGGTGACGATCCAGCCGTGGTCCATCACCACCGGCATGCCCAGCAGCTCGCCATAGAACACTGCGGCACGCGCAGGATCAGGCGTGGCGATGTTGGCGACGACACGTTTGACGGCCATGTGCAGCGGCTCCGATGCGATTCCCCATCCTCGCCGCTGCGTGCATGGCCTGCAAGCGGGCTGCGCTGAAACAGAAGAGCCCCGTCGGTGACGGGGCTCGTCATCAGTCCTGCATTGCCACTGCTTACACAGCGCCGCAGCGATCCATGACGCAACGATCGTATTCGTACTGGCATTCCATCGCATCACCGCCACCGGACAAACAGGCCTGGTAAGCCTTCCAACAGGGAAGATCGCATGGCGGAATCGGCCCGGCCACAGCAACCGAACCGCTGCAAGCCAAGGCGAACACGGCACCTACGATCATTTTCCTGAAAGTACGCATCGACATCACTCCTTGATAAGCCTGGTGAGCCCAGGCCGGGCCACGGTAGCGGGGTTTCCCGGAGATGGAGTGAACACGCGCGTCACGAAACATTAACCTGTTCATTAAATTTTCTTCACACCACTGGGGGTGATCGGCGCGCTGCGGGGTTAACGGCCTTGTTGTCCGTCAATCAAGGAAGTTGTCCGATGAATCACCCGCTGCACGGCCGTTCGTCCCGCTCCCGTTCTCCGATGCACAGCCGCCTCGCACTGGCGGTCACCAGCACATTGCTGCTTGCCAGCACGTTGCCCGCCATGGCCAACGACTCATTCGAGGTCTGGCAACAACAGCGCCAGTTGCAGGCGGCGTGGGCGCAACCAGGCGTCGGCGCGTCCGCAGCACCGACGGCCACCACGCCAGCGGCGGCCAACACGTCCGTTCTCGGCAACCCCGGCGATGCAGCCAGTTGGCGCAGCGATGAATTCAACGCTGACTGGGGGCTGGGTGCGATGGGGGCCGATTACGCCTATGCACGTGGACTGACCGGCCAGGGCGTACGTCTTGCCCTGTTCGATTCGGGCTCGGCACTGGCCCATCAGGAATTTGCGGGGCGCAATACGTCCAGCATCACCATCGGCGCGGACTGCGCCACGCCAGGCGTGGTGGCCGGTACCGGTGCCTGCGAACAAACCCGTGGCGAGCAGCCAGGCTACAACTACTACGGCCTTGGCCCCGGCGTTCCCGCCGCACTGGCCGCACGCCTGATCGCGGCAGGCCAGCCCTATGGCTTCAGCTACGCCGACCACGGCACCCACGTGCTGGGTACCATCGGTGCCAACCGCGATGGCAAAGGCATGCATGGCGTAGCATTCGGTTCGAACCTGACCGCAGCCCGTGTGTTTGGTGATACCTACTATGAGTGGCGCCTGGATCCGGACAACTTCTATCGTCCGCGCGCGCTATATCGCACCGATCCCGATGACACCGCTACCTTGGATATGTATGCGCAGATCCAGGCGCAGGGCGTGCGCGCCATCAACCACAGCTGGGGTATCTCTACCCGCAACATGACTGCTGCCGCGCTGGATGCACAGTATGCAGCGATCGGTGACGGCTACGGCGTGTATGGCAGCATCTACGCCAACGATGGCGATGCCCCCTCCTCCACCCTCATCCAGGTGTGGTCGGCTGGTAACGGCAGTGGCGCCGTCGCCGGAATCACGGCCGCCATGCCGCGCTGGAAGCCGGAACTTGAACCGTACTGGCTGGCCGTGGCCAACGTCCGCCGGCCCAACGCTGCTGCGGGCGAAACCGACTACGTGATCGATGGCAGTTCCAGCATCTGCGGCGTTGCCGCCAACTGGTGCATCTCGGCACCCGGCACCGACATCCTGAGCACCATTGTGTCCGGTGATATCCAGGGTCGCGTCGAGAACACTTCCGCCTATGTCCGCCTGATCATCGACAGCGAGAACACCCAGTACGTCTATGGCACCAAGACGGGCACGTCGATGGCGGCGCCACACATCACCGGCGCGCTCGGCCTGCTGATGGAGCGCTTCCCCTATCTGGACAACGCCCAGGTCCGCGACGTGTTGCTGACCACCGCACGCGACCTGGGTGCAGCAGGCATCGATCCGATCTACGGCTGGGGCATGGTCGACCTGCGCAAGGCCATCGAAGGCTACGGCTCGCTGCGCGTGGATACCAACGTGGTGATGAACCAGAAGGCCGGTGGCCTGAAGGTCTGGGAAGGCGATGCCTGGGACGACTGGACCAACGACATCGGTGGCCCCGGCAAGCTGACCAAGTCCGGCATTGGCTGGCTGCGCCTGAGCGGTGACAACACTTTCAACGGCGCGGTACTGCAGGACGGTACGCTGGAATTGAATGGCGCCAACACGCTCACGTCTGCGGTCGAGGTCCAGGGTGGCCAGTTCCTGCTCAATGGCAGCCTGGTCTCCACCGCGCTGAACACCACCGGGGGCGTGAGCACGGTCAGCAGCAGCGGCCTGCTGAAGGACAGCAACCTGACCGTCAACGGTGGCGTGGTGTCCTTCAACGGCACGCAGACCGGCGGCACCACCACGGTCGGTGCCAACGGCCTGCTGAAGGGTGTCGGTGCGCTCGGCAGCACCCACGTCGACGGCATCATCGCGCCCGGCAATTCGATCGGCACGCTGACCATCAACGGCAACTACGTACAGGGTGCAACCGGCGTCTATGCTGCCGAACTTGCTCCGGGCGGGCGCAGTGACCAGCTGCACGTGACCGGCACCGCCACCCTCGGCGGCACCCTGATCGCACTGCCGGAGCCGGGTACCTACTACCTCGGCGAGCAGTTCAATTTCATCCGCGCCGACGGCGGTGTCAGCGGCCAGTTCGCGAAAACCGACTTCAGCGCGTTCTCGCCGTTCCTGCAGTTCAGCCTGGCTTACGGTGCCAATGGCACCCGCATCGACGTGGCCCGTGGTGCGTCGCTCGCCAGTGCCGCCGCCACGCCGAACCAGCGTGCGGCCGCGGCGGCGGCCGATGGACTGGCAATCAACCAGGGCCTGCCCAAGCCGCTGACCCAACTGTTCCCGCAACAGGTCGGTGGCGTGCTCGATGGCCTCAGCGGCGAGCTGCATCCGGCCACGGCACTGGCCCTGGTCGAGGGCAGCCGCCATGTGCGCGATGCCGCACTGTCACGCCGTGCCGGTGCAGGCGCACCGGGATCCGATACGGGTGATGCCACCGGTGCCTGGGTGCAGGCGCTGGGCGGCAACAGCAAGCTGGACGGCAACAGCAACACCGCGCGCACTGACGCCAACAGCAATGGCCTGCTGGTCGGCATCGACCGCGAGTTCGGTGGCTGGCAGATCGGCGTGCTGGCCGGTACCGGCCGCACCGACGTGAAGCAGCAGGAGCGTCGTGCCAAGTCGAAGATCGACAACACGCACTTCGGCGCCTACGCCAGCCACACCTGGGGCGGGTTCGGCCTGCGCGGTGGCGTGGCATGGAGCCGCAATGAAGTGAAGAGCACGCGTGATGTTGCCTTCGCAGGCTTCAGCGACAGCCTGAGCGCGCGCTACAACGCACATACACGCCAGGCCTTCATCGAAGCGGGCTACCGTTTCGGCAATGCGGAAGGTGGGCTGGAGCCGTACCTGCAGGTCGCCCGCGTGGAAGTGGACCTGAAGCAGATCAACGAGCGTGGCGGCGCGGCGGCACTGCACGGCAAGGTGGACGACACCGGCACCACCATCGCCACCGCTGGTCTCCGCTTCGACAAGGGTCTGAAGGCATCGTTCCAGCAGGACAGCTGGTTGCACCTGCGTGGCGGTGTCGGCTACCGCCGTGCCTCCGGCGACCGCAGCCAGGTGGCCAACCTCGCCTTCGCCAACAGCAGCACCACGTTCGCGGTCGAGGGTGCTCCGATTGCCGACAACGCCGTCGTGGCCGAGCTGGGCCTGGCGGCGTGGCTGACCCCGCGGCAGCAGCTGGAGCTGGGCTACAGCGGTCAGTTCGGCAGTGAAAGCCGCGACCATGGCGCCACTGCACGCTGGTCCGTCCGCTTCTAAACACGTGTTCTCTTGACGGGTTGGGGCGGCCTCGCGGCCGCCCCTTTTTTGCCCGCCATCCAGCGCTATGTGCGGTGCCGCAGCGCGGCGGTACCTGCCAGGCTGGCAAGTGGCAGCAGCAACCCGTAGGCCACCAGCGGCCACACGGTATCGCCGGGCAGCACCAGGGTAACCAGCGTGCCGATGCCTGCCACGATCAGGCTCTGCACCGCGTAGTACAGAGCCACCGCCGTACCCGACGCATCGGCGAAATCACGCAGCGCGCCGCTTGCGGCCACCGAAACCACCATCACCAGCCCCACCGCGATGCCCCACATGGGCAGCACCACCGCGATGAACGAGGGAGGCCACGCTGCGGCCAACGCCATCAGCAGCACCCCGGCCACCATCACCCACAGGCCGCGCAGGAAGGTACCGCGCACGTTCCAGCGGGCAATGCACACGTGCGCCATCCGCGCCGTGACGATCATCACCAGCGCCACCGTGGCGAAGGCAAGGCTGAACGACAGGGGCGAGTACTGCATGCGCCCGACCAGCAGCCGGGGCGCGACCGAGAAGAACACGAAGAACGTGCCCATGCCCGCACTGAAGCCCAGCGTGTAGACCCAGAACGCGCCGCTGCCGAGGATGCGTCGTACCGCCGGTCGCGACGCGTCATGGCACCGCGGGCGGGTTTCCTGCCAATGCCGTACCGCGCGCATGCCGGCGATCATGCCCAGTGCGCCGAGCAGAACGAAGATCGCGCGCCAGCCAACCGCGCCTGCCAGCAGTGCGCCGAGGATCGGTCCCAGTGCCGGCACGAAGGCCAGCATCGAGGCGAACAGCCCATACAGCGACGCACCTTCGGGTGTATCGGCATACACGTCACGGACCGTGGCAAAGGTCGCCACCAATGCCGCCGACGCCCCCACCGCCTGTACGGTTCGCCAGGCCAGGAATGCTGCGCCGCTGCTGGACATGGCCAGCGCAAACGACGAAAGCGCGAACAGCAACGCCCCCAGCAACAGGACCGGCCGCCGCCCGATGCGGTCGGACAACGGGCCGAACAGCAACTGGCCCAGGCCGAGCACCAGCAGGTAGATGCTCAACGTCAGCTGCACCACCGTCGGTGATGTCTGCAGTGCCCGCGGCATCACCGGCACCACAGGAAGATAGATATCCATGGCCAGCGAGGCCAGGAGGTCGAACGGCGCCATCAGCACAATGGCCGATGGCAGCGGGTCGGCCCAACGCGGGGCCTGTCGATTGAACATGGGGAGTCTCCGCCCAGAGTGAATCCGGCGGTGATCCATCCACTTCGCGTGCATCGCAGGGATGATCACCGCAACAACGTCTGCATCGTTGTTGCGGCTCAGCGAACTGTCTGCGGACCGTTCCCGTTGTTCATGATGTCCATCGAATGCGAATGCAGGTGGCGCAAGTGTAGCAATCGTCCACCTGCCGCGCGGCGCTCAGGCCAGGGGCAACATGTCGATGCGCCGGCACGGCGTCTCCTTCACCTGCTCGATCAGCCGTCGCACCACAGGCGAGGTCTCCGCCCGCCGGTACTGCACAGCGATGGTCGAGACGATGGTGGGGCCGGCCAGTGGCAGATAGATCATTCCGGGCAGCACCAGCGTGCGTTGCAGTACCGATGGCACGATCGCCACTGAACCAACGCCGACCGACACCTCGGCCAACACCGCCGCCAGATGCCCGGGCTGGGAACGGATACGTGGAATGAACCCGCCGCGGCGCCCGACTTCCATTGCGCCCACCGGCTGCTCCGGCATGACGAAGCTTTCCCGGGCCAATGACGCCGGCTGTACCGGCGCGCGGGCCTGCGCCAGCGGATGGGTTTCCGGCAGGGCCACGCAGAACTGGTCTTCGACCAGGGTGTGTTCGCCGAAACTGTCGGGTACATCCATCGGAGGCCGGCAGAACACCACATCCACCCGGCCTTCCTGCAGCAGCTGCGGGAGCTCGCCCATCGGCCATTCGCTCACCTGCAGTTCCACGCCCGGGTAGCGGCTGCGGAACCGGCTGAGCTGATCCTGCAACGCACCGGCATACAGCGCCGAGCCGACGTAGCCGATCTCGATCTTGCCGATCTCACCCCGCCCGGCGCGCCGGCCCAGGGTTTCGGCCTGTTCGAACCGGCGCAGCACATCGCGGGCTTCCGCCAGGAACACCTCGCCTGCGGAGGTCAGCAGCACTTCGCGCCGGCCGCGGTCGAACAGGCGCGTGCCGAGGCGACGCTCGATGTCCTGGATCTGCACGCTCAGCGTGGGAGTGGCGATCCCCAGCCGCAGGGCCGCGCGACCGAAGTGCAGTTCCTCGGCCAAGGTGACGAAGTACTCCAGGTGACGGCGTTCCATGGGCGGCATTTCGTTAGGTTCAAGCTAACGTAACCAGAAAACACCGAGAATGAAACAAACACCGATCATTGCTGGAATGGCGGTCCTCCCTTCGTGCGAGTGACCGGTGTCGCCCTCCCCTCCCTCTTCGCCTGCACGGCACACGCTGCCTGACGCGACCCTGCTGGTGGCCTCGCTGGGCTGCACGATGACCGTGCTGGAGACCAATGCCGTCGCGGTCGCACTGCCCAGCATCGCGCGTGACCTTCACGCCGGATTCGCCGATATCGAGTGGGTGATCAGTGCCTACATCCTGTCCTTCACCTCACTGCTGCTGCCCGCCGGTGTTGTCGCCGACCGCTACGGCCGCCGCCGGGTGCTGCTGATCGGCATCAGCCTGTTCGCCCTCACTTCTCTGCTCTGTGCACTGGCGCCCGGTGCCACCCTGCTCTACCTCGCGCGGGCACTGCAGGGCATCGGTGCTGCTTTCCTGCTGGCGCCCTCGCTGTCGATCATCGGCCACACCTACCACCAGGGGGCCGCCAAAGACACCGCATGGGCGTTCTGGGGCACAGCCATGGGCGTGATGATGGTGCTCTCGCCACTGATCGGCGGCCTGCTGTCCGCGCTCTGGGGCTGGCGCGCGGTGTTCATTGCGATCCTGCCGTTCCTGGGCCTGCTCGGCTACGGCACGCTGCGCTGGATACCCGAGTCGTCCGACAGCGCGGTCCGCCCGCTCGACCCGCCCGGCATCATCACCTTCAGCGTTGCCATCTTCGGCATCGTGTTCTTCCTGGTCGAAGGACTGGCAATAGGATGGTCATCGGCGCCGGCGCTGGGCGGGCTGCGCCTGGCCATCATCATGGCCGCCGCCTTCGTCCTCGTTGAACGGGCACGGTCACATCCCATGGTCGATCCCGGGCTGCTGGCCAGTCCACGTTTCGTCGGCGCACTCATTGCCATGGTCGGCTATTCGGTCAGCGCACAGGTGATGGCGTCGATGCTGCCGCAGTACCTGCAGAACGGCATCGGCCTGGGCGTACTGGCTGCGGGTGCCGGCATGCTCCCGTTCGCTGCGGCGATGCTGCTGTTTCCCAGCGTGGGCCGCCGGCTCGGTCGCCATCTGAACAGTCCGGCGGTGCTGGCGATCGGGCTGTCGACCACGGCCGCGGGCAATGCCGTGGCCGGACTGGCTGCGTGGCAGCATCTGCCGTGGCTGGCATTCGTCACAATGGTGGTGATCGGTGCCGGCGGCGGCATCCTCAATGGCGAGACATCCAAAGCCATCATCGGCGCGGCACCGCGCGAGCGGGCCGGCATGGCCTCCGGCATCAGCGCGACCACGCGCTTTGTCGGCATCCTGCTCGGATTCACCGTGCTGTCCAGCGCCTTGACCTTGGGCGTCCGCAACGCACTGTCAGCTGTGGTTCCCGCGCGCGATGTACTGTCGATGGCCGATGCGATCGCTACCGGCACCTTCACCGGTGCGCGCAACATGGCCTTCGCACAGGCGATCTACAGCCACGGATTTGCCAGTGCACTGTGGACATCGGCCATTGCCGCGCTGCTGGCCAGCCTTGCGGTGTTGCTGCTGGGCCGTAGTCCCGCACAGCGATGACGCTGGAGCGCGGATTACGAAGTTGGCCGGGGCAGCCACGCTGCCCCGACCGTGGCGGCCCCGGGGAGAAGGCCGCCGATGATCGTCAGGCCGCCTTCATGGCGTGCTTGCGCGCCCGCATCACGTTGTGGCATTCCTGCACTTCGGGCAGCAGCTAGGTGACTTCCTGGCGCACGGCCGGCGGCAGTTCGTTGTCCTTCAGCACGTCCTTGAACGCGCCAAGCAGCCGGTCTTCCGACTCTTCCAGCTCGGCCACGTAACCATAGTTGGTGTCGCCGAATGCAGCGCGCACCTTGCCGTAGAACTGCTGCATCGACCCGACCATGGTGCCGTGCTCGGCGGGCTTGCCGCCGCTGGCGGCGACCGAACTGCTCAACGCGGCGACGATGCGGCCCTTGACGCCGGCAATGCGGGTGAACAGGGCCGACAGTTCGGCATCCTTCACCTTGGTCGCAGCTTCTTCGTAGAACGACTTTCCGTCCCGGGCAATCTCGATCAGGTCGTTGAGGCGATGTTCGATGGTGGACTGGGTGCTCATGGAATCGCTCCTGTGTGCTCGATGGTCTATGGGGAATGACAGCGCGAGTGCGTTGCCTTCGGGATCACTGTGGAGGTTTGAATGTGCCGGTTGGGTGAGTACGAATTGATGCATGCATCACCACCCTCAACGCGTCCTGACTCCTTCATCCCATCGCATTTCCGCGTTCACGGCGTCTGAGCAGAACGCCCACGATTCACCAGGGCGCAATGACGATGATCAGCGCCACCAGCAGTGCGATGGCAAGCACCAGCAACAGCACATGCCACTGCTTCCACGTGGGTTTTGGTTTACCGGGGGTATTCATCGGATGTCTCCTGGAGTCTGTCATCGGCCCGCAGCCAGACTGAAGCAGGGCACCCCCGGTGCGCGTCGCGGTTTCGTGCATGGCTTGTGCATGAACGCTGTATCCAGCGCGCGACGATAACGCGTCCATAACGTAATCGAGTTGTAAACGGAATGTTAGGTTCCTTCCGATTCCGCACAGCGGAGTTTCAGATCGGTTTCCACGCAGCTATGCGGAAACCCATTCAACTGGATTTGGAGAGAGCCAAATGCATTACAAGTACACCCTGCTTTCCCTGGCAGTGGGCACGGCCCTGGCCGCCGCCTGGTCACCGGCCGCGCATGCGCAGGACGACGGCGACAAGACGCCGAAGAACCTCGATCGCATCCAGGTTACCGGCTCTGCCATCCGCAGCGTGGATATCGAAACGCAGCAGCCGATCATCGCCATCACCCGCACGATGATCGAGCAGCAGGGCTTCACCACGATCGCCGACCTGCTGCAGAACCTGACGTCTACGGGCGCGCCGGCGATCTCCCGCGCACGCGCATTGTCGTCCGGTGAAAATGTCGGCGGTTACTACGTCGACATCCGTAATCTGGGCGCCACGCGCACGCTGGTGCTGGTCAATGGCAAGCGCCTCGGTGCGACCACCAGCGGCCTGCAGGATCTCAGCCAGATTCCGATGAGCGCGGTGGAACGCATCGATGTCCTGAAGGACGGCGCCTCCTCGCTGTACGGTTCGGATGCGATCGCTGGCGTGGTCAACATCATCACCCGCAAGAACTACGAAGGGCTGGAAGTGTCCATGCAGCACGGGCAGTTCAGCCAGGGCGATGGCAAGGACAGCACGTTCTCGCTGGTGACCGGCGCCCGTGGAGAACGTGGCGGATACACCCTCGCACTGGAATACCAGAAGTCGGATCCGGTATTTGCCCGCGACCGCGAGTTCTCCCGGTACGGCGGCGCCGGCCCCAATTACCCGGGCGCGGACTGGAGCAACATCAGCCAGAACGGTTCGTGGTGCGACCCGGCGCTCTACAAGTGCAACACCGGTGACGCGGTGTTCAAGACGCTCAACCGTGGCGGCGACCCGAAGAATCCGAACGACTACCACCCGATCACGCCGGCCGAGTTCGCCAACGGCAACGACCAGATGCACCTGCAGACCGGCATCGAGCGTCGCTCGCTGTTCCTCAGCACGGACTACGCGCTGAGCGACCAGATCAAGTTCGCCGCCGACATCGGCTACAACGAGCGCACCACCGACCAGCAGATCGCGGGCTACCCGTACCAGTCGACCAAGTTCGGCACGCCCCTGGACGCAGCCAGCGTATTCAATCCGCTCGACCACGGCATCGCGTTCAATCGCCGCCTGTGGGAAGTGCCGCGCACGACCGAAAGCAAGCTGAAGTCGCTGCGCATTGCACCAAGCCTGTCCGGCTACTTCGAACTGGGCGCCAAGACGTACGACTGGGAAGTCGGTGCGCTGTTCAACCGCAATGAAGTCACAAAAACAGGCCGTGGCGACATGAGCCTGATCGCTTCCCGGCAGGCATTGGGGCCCTCCTACCTCGATGCCAACGGTGTGGCCCGGTGTGGCACGGCGGCATCGCCGGTCACGGGCTGCCTGGCCTGGAATCCTTTGCTGCCATACGGTGTCGCGGGGGCTGGCTCTCTCTCCGATCCCGAACTGCAGCGCTTCTTGTTCCCGACGTTCAACGATACCGGCATCACCAAGACCCGCAGCTATTTCGCCAATATCTCCGGGCCAGTGATCGAACTGCCTGCCGGTGACCTGTCCGTCGCTCTGGGTTACCAATACCGCAAGGAAGAAGGCCGCTTCGTGCCCGACGCCTTTGCCCAGTCGCGCCAGAGCACGGCGCTGGGCGCGTCCACCACCTCGGGTGAGTACAGCCTCAATGAGTTCTTCGCCGAAGTGAACGTGCCGGTGCTGCGTGACCTGCCGTTCGCCAAGGAACTGACCGTGAACCTGGCCACGCGCTATTCCGACTACAGCAATTTCGGCAATACCACCAATTCCAAGGCCAGCTTCGCCTGGCGCCCGATCGAGGAATTGATGATCCGCGGCACCTTCGCCGAAGGCTTCCGCGCGCCGAGCATCTCCGACCTGTATGGTGGAATGGGGACCAGCTTCGAAACCTATGTCGATCCCTGCGGCACCGGCGCCACCAACAGCGTCAACGGCAACGCTGCCTGCAACGCTGCCGGCGTCCCGCTGGGCTACCAGCAGCTGAACCAGAGCCTGAAGCCCTGTGCCAGCTATCCGTGTGCCACGCCCGACGAATTCACCACCGGCTCCAACGCGAAGCTGCGACCGGAAGAGTCCAAGAGCAAGACCGTGGGCGTGGTCTGGAGCCCGCGCTGGGTCGATGGCCTGGACATCAACCTCGACTGGTACAGCTACAAGATCACCAACATGATCATCGAGGACAGCGTCGACCGCATCCTGCGTGACTGCTACGTGCTGGGCAATTCCTCGCGCTGTGGCAGCATCAAGCGCGCTGGCGATGGCCACATCACCAGCATGTTCTACGGCCTGGCCAACCTGGGCTCGATGGAAACCGAAGGCTGGGACCTGGGCATCCACTACCGCCTGCCCGAGTTCTCGTTCGGCCGCTTCACCATCGACCTGCAGAACAGCTATGTCTCCAAGTACGACGAGGAGAACCAGAACTCGGCCGGCGACACCATCATGATGGGCCGGATCGGCCGGCCGGGCATCTTCCGCCTGCGCTCGAACCTGGGTGTGAACTGGCAGCTTGGCAACTTCAGCACGCAGTACACGGTGCGCTACTACTCCGGCATGGCCGAAAGCTGCGTGCCGAACCGACCGTGCTCGCTGCCCGATCGCTACGCCTACGGAGAACCGGATGCCCTGCGCAAGGTGGGCTCCAATGCCTTCCATGACATCCAGGTCAGCTACAAGCTGCCGTGGGACGGTACCGTGGCGCTGGGTTCGAACAACGTGTTCAACCACCAGGGCCCGATCATGTTCTCCAAGCCGTCCAGCTCCTTCCCCTACTACGGCGGCTTCGATATCGGCCGCACCGTGTACGTGAAGTACTCCCAGCGCTTCTGACGGGCATGTCCGTGCTCGTGGCCGGCGGAAGGGGAGTCCGCCGGCCACGATGCACACCACCTCCACCCAATCTCCATCGTTTTTCGACGGAATCTCCAAGGTTCCCGGCAACACTTGATGTCATGACGGCTAAGGAGCAGGACCGCATGGATCGCCACGCGCCCCGACGCTGCACACCCGTCTCCAGGTTCACCACTGAATGTGGCGATGTGGCCGGGTTCCGACCCTCCGGACGTGCCGCCGCAAGGGAAGTACGAGATGACGACGGCAGTTCGCACCGGCCTGACCGACCTGGTCGCTGACGCGCAGCGGTACCTGCGCAGGATTCTCCCCGGGCTGGCCTCGGCAGTGCATCCACTTGCTTCATTGCACGCCATTCCCCACGCAATGGCATCGCGCTACCACCTCGCCGGACTGATGCTGTACGGGGAAACCCCCGCCATGCTCGCCGTGGCCCGCGAGCCCGGCGAATCCAGCACCCGTGTGATCCAGGATGTACGCTGCCTGCGCTCTGCTGCGAATGCACTGGTGCTGTACGTCTCGCCCTATCTCACGCCGACCCAGCGCCGCTTCCTGGTCGAGAACCACATCGACTTCGTCGTCCCACACACCCAGTTGTTCGCGCCCAGCCTGGCCATTGAGTTCCGCGACGACCCTGATCATGAGAAGAAGGCCATCTCGCTGCTGCCTTCGGCGCAGGCCGTGCTGATCCACGTGCTGCTGAGCGGCCAGTCGCGCTGGTGGTCGCCGCGCGAGATCAGTGCTGCCGCCGGCTACACCTCGATGACGGCGTCGCGCCTGTCTGCCGAACTGGTTGGTCGCGGCCTGGTTGAACGCTCCACCGGTGGCCGCGAGCGCTTCCTGAAGCTGGCCGGCAACCGCGACGAGGTCTGGGCCAGGGCGCAGCCGTTCCTGCGTTCCCCCATCCTGAAGGAAGTGGATGTCTGCTGGGGCCCGACCGCCGAGGCGCTCCGCGATGCCGGGCACCCGGCGCCGACGGCGGGCCTCGATGCGCTTGCTGACACGTCACCGCCCGCGATCGGCGGCACCCGCGCGCTGCACATCGATGCGTGGCGGTTGCTGGGTGCACTTCCCATGCCCGGCCCGGACTGCGTCCAGAGCGCACGGCTGCAGATCTGGGCCTATCCGCCGGCATTCACCAGCATCGGCGATGTGGTTGACCCGCTTTCGCTGTATCTCAGCCTGCAGGGCAAACGCGGCCATGATGCAGACGCGCTGGAACAGCGGGTGGAACAGGCGCTGAGCGGGAACACATACCCCGCATGACCGAAGCCCTAGGCGGGCTGCTCGCTCGGCACCGCAGCAGCGCGCCTGGCGCTGTACTCGGCGAATACCACGCCGGACACCGCCAGCAGGCCACCGCCCAGTACCCAGCCACTGAGCGATTCGCCCAACAGCAGCACGGCCAGCGCGGCGGTCACGATCGGCACCAGGTTGAAGAAGCCAGAGACGCGCGCAGCGCCCAGACGTGAAAGTCCGGTCATCCAGGTCAGCGGCGCCAGGATCGAGGCACAGACCGCCGCGAAGCCGATGCAACCGACGGCGGTCAGATTGCTCACCCCGGTACCGACCAGCAACTGCAGTGGCAGCAGGATCAGCGAGGCCGCCGTGGCCTGCAGGAACAGCGACTCCAGCACCGACAGCGGAATCTTCCAGCGCTGCATCAGCACGTTGTAGGCGGCGAAGGCCAATGCGCCGATCAGCATGATCGCGTCTCCGCGGTTCAGGCCCTGCGCCGCCAACCGTGCCAGGTCGCCCTGCGATACCACCGCCACTACGCCGGCGGTGGAGATCACCGCGCCAAGAATGGAAGTACCACGCACCGGATGGCCCATGAACACGCGTGACAGCGCCAGCGCGATCAACGGAATCAGCGCCTGGATCACCCCCATGTTGATGGCCGAGGTGAAGTGCGCCGCATGGTAGGCCAGGCACTGGTACATCACCCCACCCAGGCAGCCCAGCACCAGGAAGCGCCCGAGGTTGGCGCGCACGGTCGGCAGATTGCCGCGCAGCCGCGGCAGCGCGAATGGCAGCAGGACCACCGCCGCGACCAGCCAGCGGAAGAAGCCGATATCGATGGGACCGACCGAGCCCGAAGCAAGCTTGGTCACGACGGTGTTCGCGCCCCACAGCAGGCAGGCGAGGATCGGAAAGAGATAGTTCACGCGTGCAGGTGTACGTGGGGGAATGGCCAGCGTACGCTTGGCGTATATTGAGGACATCCCGAAAATGCGCCACCCCGACCCCGGCTTGCGGCAATCGATGGAGCCGATCCCCACCTTCCGCCAGCTGCCCGGCCCGATCTACTTCCGGCAGGGCGCGATGGAGCCCACGGACTGGGGCACGCACAGCCATCCGTGGGGTCAGTTCAACTTCGTCGCGCAGGGGGTGATGGAGATGAAGATCGACGGCGAGTGGATGGTGTCGCCGCCGCACTACGCGATCTGGATTCCACCAGGAATGGCGCACTATTCACGCAACCGCTCGCAGCTGGCCTACCGCTCGGCCTATCTGTCGGCGGCGCTTTCACGCCGGCTGCCCACGCGTTGCAGTGCGCTGGAAGTCAGCCCGCTGCTGCGCGAACTGCTGCATGAACTGGCACGACAGGGCGTGACCGATCCGCAGACACCGGTCCAGCGGCGCATGGCCGCCGTGGTGATCGACCAGATCGTCAATGCCGCTGTGCTGCCCAGTTTCCTTCCGATCGCCAGCAGCGATGCCTTGAAGCAGGTGATGGCGTACATGGAGGAACACCTGTCGGCGGCCGAATCGGTTGCCGAGATCGCGCGGCGGCACCACATGAGCGTGCGCAAGCTGGAGCGCCTGGCACGCAGCGAACTGGGCATGTCGCTGGGCGACTGGCGTGGGCGGGTGAAGTTCGTGCGCGCCACCGAGGCGCTGTGTACACGCCGGCCGATCAGCCGGATCGCCGAAGAGCTGGGCTATTCCGGCGTCAGCGCCTTCGCCGAAATGTTCAAGCGGCACGCGCAGTGCACGCCGGATCAGTACAGGAAGCTGCATCGGGCGGGGTGAGCGCGGCCTAGAGAGCGACCAGCAGGTCCACAAGCAGCCCCGGCAGGAACAAGGCGGCCAGAACGCTGGCCAACAGGATCAGCAGGACCTTCGCCGTCAAGGGGCGACGGCGCGGATTGCTGAAGTACAGGTGCAGATCGCGCAGTTCATCTTCCAGCTCCTTCCGCACGCCTGCGCTCTGTGCACCGGGTTCGAGCAGCTGTCGCTCAAGCGCCTTCAGGCGCTTCATCAGTTCACGCGGCGGTGTAGCCCGCAGGATCAGCTGATTGAGCTCCTGGAGCCGGTGCGCCTGCGGCATCAGCGCTGCCACGAGATCATCCGGCGGAAGCCGTGAGACCCGTCGCTGGGCGTCCGCATCCATCTCAGCCTGCAGCACATCGCGTTGCCGCTGCAGTTCGGCCAGGGAGGTGCGGCGCTGCCACATGAGGAGGCACAGGATTGATGGGTGGCGGGCAGTGTATCGCCCGGCGCCCCGGGAAGGTTGTCGATTTCCCGCCCCATCGTTCGTCGGAGAAGGAAAGGCGGGTCTTTCAGCCTGCAGGAGTGCCCCGATGTGCCCGATCCTCACCGCCTTCGCCACCTCTCCCGACCGCGGCCAGGGCCTGGCCCGTGACATGCGCGTACGCTGGGCGCTGGAGGAACTGGCCGTGCCCTATGACGTGCAGCTGCTCAGCTTTGCCGAGCTGAAGCAGCCCGTCCACCTGGCGCGCAACCCCTTCGGGCAGATCCCCACCTGGCAGAACGGCGACCAGGTCCTGTTCGAATCCGGCGCAATCGTCCTGCACCTGGCCGAACAGCATGCCGGCCTGCTCCCCGCTGATCCGGACGCACGCATGCGCGCGATCATGTGGGTTTTCGCTGCGTTGAACACGGTGGAACCGCCCATCGTCGAACGCTCGATGGCCTGGGTGCTGGAACGCGAACTGCCTTGGTATTCACAGCGGCTGGTGATGCTGGACGAGCGCGTGCGGATGCGTCTCTCGCAGCTGTCTGCGTGGTTGGGCACGGCGGCGTGGCTGGATGGCGACTTCAGCGTGGGCGACCTGATGATGGTCTCGGTGCTGCTGCGCCTGAAGAGCAGCGGCCTCCTCGACGAATACCCGAAGGTGGCTGCCTATGTGGGCCGTGCAACGCAACGCCCCGCCTACCAGCGTGCGTTTGCCGCGCAGCTGCAGGTGTTCCGGCAAAGCACAGACGCACCATCACCAAAGGATGACTGAGGCAGCCTCCTTCGGCATTCGAAGGTCCCCCGGCCGCGCGGGAAACCGGAAGGCAGCCGTGTCGTGTATACACGGGCTTCACTGCCTGTGGGCTCCGATCGCGGGGGTCGGACACCCTCAAGGACTTCACTGTGAGCACTTCCTCGCACTCGCTTGCTTTCCTGCTTGCGCGCATCCTGCTGATGGCACTGTTCCTCGTCTCCGGCCTGGGCAAGCTTGGCGACCTCAGTGGTACCCAGGGCTACATGGAAGCAATGGGAGTGCCCGGCATCCTGCTGTGGCCGACCATCGCCTTCGAGATCGGCAGCGGCCTGTGCATCCTGCTCGGCTTCCAGACCCGGCTGGTATCGATCGTCCTGGTGGGCTTCAGCCTGGTCACCGCCTTCATCTTCCACCACAACTTCGGCGACCAGACCCAGCAGATCATGTTCCTGAAGAATCTGGGCCTGGCCGGTGGCTTCCTGTTGCTGGCCTGCACTGGAGCCGGGCGCTACAGCATCGACGGCCGGGGACGCGGCGCATAGGTACCGGCCAGCAGGCTCGCCACGCTAGCGACGGAGCTCCGCCTCCGGCGCCAGCGTGTGGACCACCTTGCCCTGCGCATCGAGGAACTCGATTGCCCCGTAGCCCTCCGGCGTGACGGTCAACCGCAGTCGCGGCCGATCCGCCTTGTCATTCAGTGCAATGGCCGGCGTTCCATCGGCGCCGACCACCAGGCCGATGCGGGTCGGCGCCTGCACACCGGGAATCAACGCATTCCCGAGCGCGGGTTCGCGTATCAGCTTCGGTGCCTGGTTGATCGAGAAGCTCACTTGGCCATCGGGAGACACCCGCCATCCGATCGCATCCATCGCCGGATGATCCAGCGCCAGCACCGCCATGCCGCCGTCGACATCAGCGGTGCCGAAACCACCGCGCTCGCTGCCCTTGTCGTCGTACAGCACCATGCCGGCCACGTTGAAGGCGCGCTTGTACTGGATGCCATCGATGATCGGCGCCGGCGTCTTCCCGGACAGCGTCATGCGGATCACGCCCTGGTCATCGACGATATCGATGCGACGCGCGGTGATGCGCTCGTTGTCGGGCGTCCCGATCCGCGTCTGCGGAGCCTTGTCCACGATCAGGCGCTGCAGGGTTTCCACCGAAGGCCGCTTGGGCGCTCCGGCATCTTCGGCCGCACGCGCCGGAATGCTGTGGAATGCAATCAGCAGGACCAGCGCGCAGGCAGGGCGCATCATGCGGCCTCCAGAGCGGCGTGCACCGGGCGCCGGCAGGCGGCCTGCACCAGCATCAGCTGTGCCACCAGGATCAGCATCGCGCAGCCGGACAGCAGCCATGGGTCGATGTACCACTGGGCATTGAAGCTGAATTCGCCGGCGGAGATTCGCTTCCAGCCGTTGAAGTGCTGCATCGCCGCGACCACGAACGCGAAACCACCCATCGCGTTCGAAAGCCACGGCACGACGACGCCACCCGGCCGTGCAGACATCATCAGTAGACCCAGCACGCCGATGACGGTGCGCTGCACGCGGCAGTAAGGGCAGACATAGGCCAGCCCACTCCATTCCACCGACCAGGCCAACAGGCTGATCAGCACCGCTGCCGCCCCCGCGACGTACAGGACCCTCGGCGCGATCGCCGTGCTGCCGTTATGTGCCATTGCGTGCCTCCCTCCAGTGCGGACCCCTGCAGGGTAGCGTGAAGCGGACACGGGCGCGGCAGGCGTCGCCCTGCGGGCCTCAGTCCTTCTTGAACACGGTGCGCTGGCCGATCGGGCTTCCCTTGCGCGCGGTTGGACGGGCCAGGCCGGGAATCAGGAAATCCGTCACCTTGTGGCCCTTCTGGACCTTGGCGGCCAGCCAGCGCGGCATGCGCCCGCGGCCGGACCAGGTCAGGCGCTTGTATTCCGGGTCGCGGTATTTGGCAGCGACCTTGCCGGCTTTGCGGCGGCTGGATTTCCGCGGCGTCGCGGGTTCTTCGACGGACGCATCGCCAAAGAGTTCTTCGAGCGTATAGCCCGCTTCGGCGGCCGCCGCCTTCAGCATGCGGCGCACCGCACTGGCCGGACGACGGCTGGAAATGAGCTGCCTGCGCTGTTCAGCGGCAACCACCAAGGCGCCCAGCTCCCGCAGGCTGAGCGATTCGATATCGATAGTCATGCCGGGAAAGGTCCACTCCGGCAGGGTGGTCTGTCAAGAGCAATGAGCGCGCGGGTGGCGAGCCGCCATTATCGTGTCAGGTCCTTCAGCAGCTGATTCATGTGTGTTGACCAGTGCGTTGCAGACGTAACTTCATCGAGCAGTTTGTTGCGCAACTCAATCAGGTGCATTGGAAGATCCATTACTGGAATCCTGAGATCCTCCTGTAGGAGTTCTTCCGAAAATGCGCCAGCCTGTTCATTCCACAACAGGATGGTCTCGCGCGCCTGCTCGATTTTCTCATCATACGTGTGAGATGCCTTCATCCAGATTCGCGCTATCAGCACACCCTCTGGCCCATGTTCCCGAAAGAAATCTGAAAATGCTTCCATCTCGTCGCGAGCAGCCTTGTTCGCACGCTTGGCTTCATCAATCCAGCTCGCAATATCTTTTTCCAGACACTTTCCAAGTGCGAAACGTGTAGTGGCAGTTGAAATGCCAAGCGCCACCTCCTGAAAGTGCCGGGAACTGACAAGAGACACATTGCATCAACACTGGCGTGACTCAGCGTTGCCCGCCCCGCCTGATCCGGAAGTGATCGCGATACGCGGACGGTGACATGCCGACAACGCTCTGGAATGCCTTGCGGAATGAAGCTGCGTCGTCATAACCCAGGCGCGAGGCCACCTGTGCGATGGGAAGATCGCCGAGCTGCAGCGCATCCTTGGCCTTGGCCATCCTGGCCTGACGGATGTAGTCGGCGGGATTGCGTTCCGTGGCCTTCTGGAAGCGCCGGATGAATGTTCGTTCGGTCAAATGGGCACGTTGGGCAAGCCCGGCCACGGTGTGGCGCAGCCCAGGTTCTGCAAGGATCAGATGCTGGGTCGCCAGGATGGCGGCATCATCGTGATCGAGCCGGGGCTGGAATCCCTGCAAGGGACGCTGGTCCTGCCGGATGCCGTCACTGAGCATGAAGCGGGCCGTGGCCAGCATGACACTGGGGCCCATGACGCGATCGACGATCAGCAGGCCGAGATCATTCCACGCGAGGATCGCCCCGGAGGTAATGACGTCACCGTCATCGATGACGACATTCTCGGTCGTCACCTGGACATCGGGATGCGCGCTGGCGAGCAGCCCTGCAAAGGCCCAGTGGGTGGTAACCCGCCGTCGCGCAAGCAGGCCGGTCTGGGCGAGCACGAACGCCCCTGCGCAGACCGAGCACATGATTGCGCCACCGGCATGGAGTTCCTTGAGCCACTGCGCCTCACGCGGCATCGCCGACATCCGCTCGGGCATCGCGACGCTGGGCGGCGAGATCACGAACGCGGGGGCGTTCACCTCGCCTGGATCGCTGTCCCAGCAACATTCCATTTGCGCCGACACCGGGTCCAGCTGCCAATGCGTTACCCGCAGGGAACACCGCCGATCATCTTCGTGGGGATACGCCGCCCACTCATTTGCAATCCGGAACAGATCCGTCAGGCCATGGATCGCCGCCATCTGGCAATCCGGATAGATCAGCAGGGCCACTTCGATCCGCTTGTCAGTTTCGATACCCATGAATGTCACCTCCGCCAATTTCAATTGATGCAGCGCTTCCTAGAATGGATTCGGACGGAGTGATGGCCGCCTCAGGATAGAAGGAAATGCCGCCCTGGGGCCACTTCTGCAACACGCACTGACAGCGTCCTTGCTCCTGCACCGATGCAAGGTTGCCGGTAGGCAGGACGCCCCCAACCCCAACTGCGAGGAACCCGGAAATGGCTACGGTTACTACGAAAGACGGCGTCGAAATCTTCTACAAGGATTGGGGCCCGCGCGACGCCAAGGTCATTCATTTCCATCATGGCTGGCCCCTCAGCGCCGACGACTGGGACGCGCAGATGCTGTTCTTCGTCAACAAGGGATATCGCGTGGTTGCCCACGACCGCCGCGGGCATGGCCGCTCCAGCCAGGTGTGGGACGGCCACGACATGGACCACTACGCGGACGATGTTGCGGCGGTAGTCGAGCAGCTGGGTACCCACGGCGCGATGCATGTGGGCCATTCCACCGGCGGTGGACAGGTGGTCCGCTACATCGCTCGCCACGGCGAGAAGAACGTGTCCAAAGCGGTGCTGATCAGCTCGGTGCCGCCGCTGATGGTCAAGACCGCGGCAAACCCGCAGGGCACGCCCAAGGAGGTCTTCGACGATTTCCAGGCGCAGCTGGCGGCCAACCGCGCGCAGTTCTACCACAACGTGCCCGCAGGTCCCTTCTACGGTTACAACCGGCCCGGCGCGCAGCCTTCAGATGCGGTCATCTGGAACTGGTGGCGGCAGGGCATGCAGGGTTCGGCCAAGGCGCACTACGATGGCATCGTGGCGTTCTCCCAGACCGACTTCACCGAAGACCTGAAGGGCATTTCCATTCCTGTGCTGGTGATCCATGGCGATGACGACCAGGTGGTCCCGTATGCCGACTCGGGCGTCCTTTCCGCGAAGCTGGTAAAGAACGGCACGCTGATCACCTACGAAGGTGCGCCGCACGGCATTCCGACCACGCATGCCGACCGGATCAACGCCGACCTTCTGGCGTTCCTGGAAAGCTGATCGTGAAGGATCCGGGAAGTGCCTCAGGCACTTCCCGGACCACCCGGCAGGCGAATTCCATTTGCGGCAACGAATGCACGCGACGCATGCCAATAGGCCTGTGGTGGCGTATGCAGCTCCGGCTGCGACCAGTAGTCATCGAGGTGCAGCGCACCCATCACGCCGCCCCATGCAGCACGCGCATCGTGGACGCGCATCCGCCAACGATGATGCGGCGGAAAGTAGGCGTAGTGTTCGAGCGCCTGCTGCTGCGCCTGCTCTTCAGCAATGCCTGCCTGATGGATCAGCGTCCACGCATGCATATGGCGGGCGTGGGCAAGCGCACCGAGATACTCATTCTCATCCAGCAAGGGAACCGACTCACCGCGAGCCAGGCACAACGCATCCGACTCGGTGTCGTATGCCAGCGACGGCTGCGCCAGTTCCGGGTTCTGGTGCCAGTACCCTTCACCCAACACGTGCAGCATCGCCCAGTGCCAAGGCTCGTCGTGGAAGATCAGTGCATGCTCGTACTCGCAGCCGGGGGCCTGGTCGGGATAGCGTTGGCGTGCCTGTTCGATTGCCAGCGCTTCAGGAACCTGGCCGTAGCGCACCAGGCACCAGGCGAACAGATGCCGGCTGTCTTCGATTTCAGGGGCGTGGGTGCCGGGCATGTTTGATCCTTGCGTTCGGACCAGATGTTGCCCTAAAGGGCAAACGCGCGGGGAGGAGGAGACCGGCAGTCGATCATGCGAACTGGGTTGGCCCACCATCAACAACATACCCAACCCATCTCGTTGTTTTAAATCACATTATTGATGCGAAGGCCACTCATATACCGCCAAAGTTACCGTCAAGAGCATCTTGCTCAGAGGGGCTTATGACAGTGGGTGCAAGCGGCAGCATCAAGTTTGGCTGGGCCAAAGACGCAAAGAGTGAGCACGTTGCGCTTAGCCCCCATACAAGCAAGCCGCCGACGACAATGAGAGACGTAAGCAACACGCAGACAAGAATGAGGATGATCACGACGACTCGAACCTCTATCGGTGATGTGGGAGATGGCTTTGCAAGCAGGGCTCGGGTGCCCCTTCAGCACCAGCGGTAGGCCACTCGACGTGGTAAAGCTATCGCAACGCCCGTCCGGATACCACATGAAGATTCCTAACCACCTGATAAGTGCACTCAAGGCCCCTTCCGCGAACCTAGCGAAAGACGTGATCTCAGCAGTATGGGAAGCCGCGCTAGACGAACACATCTTGGGGAAAGTACCTGTGGTTTCCGTCGTGCTGGCCGTGAGGGACGGGGCTGCGGCGATCAGTGACCGCTTACTAGCCGCGAAGGTCGCCCGCTTCTTAAACGGAGTCGACGACCTGTCGGCCAGCGAACGCGCTCGTACTGTCGACGAGCTCGCGGGAACAGAAGCGAAGCGGGAGCGGCTAGGAGAATTGCTGCTAGACAAGCTTGATCGGGCGGACCCTCTCCACAAGCCACAGATGCTTGCGAAGCTGTTCGTGGCGGTTTGTAGACGGCAGATCGCGGCTTCAGACTTTGATCGGCTCTCAGACATGGTGATCAATGTCTTCCTGGGTGACCTACGAGACCTCGCGTACAGGGGGGACATTGAGGATGTGGGTGAAAGTAGACGCTTTGCCCTTCAGGCTTCCGGCTTCCTGGCGTGGGAGGTCGACGAGGTGTATGCCGGTAGCGGAGCAACACTGAAGTGGTCCATCACCAAAGATGGCAACACCATTCTCTCTCACTGCCCGCCAGGCGACGGTTAGGCCTCCGAACGCCCGCACGCGGGTGAACCGCCCAGCGCCCGCGCCCCCCCCGCCGCGCGCACTCGTCTCCCCACCACGCCTGCGCACTTCATAGGGTGCTTTTCTGCACTACCTGCACACGGGCCAGAAACAGGCCCAGCAAGACTATCAGGACCATTGAAAGGTCATGCCAATACCTGCGAATCCCTGCGCCAAAGGGGGTTTCTGGCAGGGCATTGAGCGGTCAGATAGACGCTAAATGTGCAGTGACCAGGGAAGGGGGAAAAGAGGGCATCCGATAGCGTCCAAGAAGAAAAAACCCACTACTTACAGTGTTTCAGGAAGGCTATGAATTAAGGGTCTGGAACGCTTTTTTGGTTACACGCCCTGTGCAGGCACTACTGTCCCTCTCCCCCTACCGCTTCCATTGCCTCCCAAGGGTTTCGCCGGTTTACCTGCTGTCTTGCCGCCTGCCATTTCCTGTTTGAGATTTCTGACTCACTATTTTTACTGGTTACATTGGTACAATGGTTACAGACTCGGCGGATCCTATACATATCAATGGCTTGCAGATAACTTGAGCGCGTACCAATGCTTGGGTACTACTGGTTACATTGGTTACACCGAGTGCCGCCAGGGCGGCATGATTGATGACCGGTTGAGGGAGGTGCGTAGCTCGATCCCTGAAGGGATTGCTCGCGTCATGTTCACCCCAGTGGAGCAGGACACGGTACTGCACGGGTTCATGAAGAAGTCGGAGAAGATGCCCAAGACCGATCTGGCACTCGCGAAGAAGCGCAGAAATGGGCTGATCAAACGAGCAGGAACCAGCACATCGGGTCGAGCTTTGACGACTTTCTGGAGCCGGAAGGACTGTCCGCGTCTATCGCCCTCAAGCACGTGATCGCCTGTCAGGTCGCCAAGCGATAAAGGTGGCCAATGTCATCAAATCTGCCTTGGCCAAGTGTATGAACGCCAGCCGTTCGCAGTTGGTTCGTGTGCTGGTTGAGGCGGATACCGGCTCACCCTCGATACGCTCAGCCGTATAGCAACCGCCTTGGCTATGGGGTTCACGTTGACCTGGTGCCACCGAAGCAAAAAAGAGGTTTTGGGTCAGTAGTGAGTTTACTAACCCAAAACCATGTTTTGCCAATTTTGTTAACTAGTTGATGCTACTTTTGTTCAGAAAGGCACTGCTTTATTAGATCGGAATCGGTATTGAGAACACGAAAAAGGCTGACACCAAAGACGCAGTCACTGCACACATCAGGTATCGGTATGTCTGCTTTGCGCGCAACTGCAGTACCGCACCCAAAAGGAGGGCAGCAAAGCCAACGTACCAGTATGAATACTTGGACTGATCATTGAGGTTAAACATCGAGATCACATAAAGCGCGATGCTCAAAATGAATGCAAGCCTGGCTGTGCCGCGCCAGAGGGTCAGTTGGTGTTGCTGCATAGGACCTGCTCCCGATGCTCCTGTCCATCGACTTCTTTCATTACGGACGTGCATACAACGCCACTCTGAGTACTGTTGTTTCCTGTGAAGGTTGCTCCCAGCCGAGTTGCCTGCTGAACGAACTTGATGTAGTCATTATAATTTGCAAACTGATATTCGCGGTACGTACCGGGGCCTCCGGAAAGATCACCGGCACTTGCGGGAATGAGGTTATTCCCTGAATCCCTCGTTTCAGACTTTACTCGAACCCAGCGCTTTATAACGGGGTCGAAGTTAAGGGTCGCCTTGGAGCCATCGGCAGCGATAACTTCTATTGTCACGGTCACCTTGCTAAAGTCGATAGGGATGAATTTAACCGAGGAAAGAAAGTTCAGAAGCATGTTTTTATTCGCTGGATCGGTCTCCCCTGCATAATCTGAAAGTGCTTTATCAAGTGCAGGATTATTGACTACGTCATACATCGAGTTCGGCACGTTGCCGGTGGCCACGATAGTTCCGTTGATGGCAATCGCTGCACGCAGATAGCCTGCCACTTCTGTCGGAACGGTGACCTCACTCGCGTTGCCGTAGCTTGTTGAACCATCGGGAATCTGATCCGGTATGTCCTGTCCCCAGTTGTCGATCGATACAGAGTACCTTTTGACAAATCCATCAGTCTGATTGATCACAAAAACATCAGAATACGAATAGCCACCTTGGGCCGTTTCCAATATTGCCCATTCCTTCATCTCCTGCGATGAGCACCCGTCGCAACGAAGAGTGATTGCTTCAGCGGAACTGGCAAAGCCACCAGCAACGCACATTGCAGTTGCAATAACCCAAATCGAATTCAACTTCATGTTCAATCCTCCTTGTTTTGAAGCGCCTAGCAATCCTTGGGCGCTTTGTGAATGTTTCATGAATTTCGAGGCATGTAAAGCGCAGCAGAACTGAAGGCAGCGCCTTTGCGGAACTGTCCGAGCACATCTACCGCGAAAGGTAGCCGTCGCTGAGCAACCACTGGGGTCATACAAGAACCCAACGATGCCCGCGTCATAGCTGCGAGCCGGGGCGTTGTTGTAGCCATTGGAGACTCACAAATGGCACATGCCGGGCCGTCAGTCAGTCGCAGTTGGATCGCACGCCGGATAAGGCAAATGCCAGGCTCAGGCCCGAGACGTTTAGCCGTGCAGCCACCGCTCTGGGCTATGGGATTCACGTTGACTTAGTGCCGTCCAAGCAACATGGCAGCAAGCGGCGAAAGAACGTGGCCGAGCCCACCATCTGCGCGGCATGAAACGAGAATGGGCCGCGCAAAGGCGGCCCATGGATTCAGTGCGAGCCGTAGCCACCGCACGTTCTGCGGCCAGGATCGGCGCAACGATAAGGCGTCAGGTTGCTACAGGCGCCAGGTCAAACGGGGCGAAGGTAATGACCTCCTCGCCGATCCATTCGTTAACCATGGCCATCCGCGATTGCAGGGGTGCCAGTTCCATCGACGCCCACACCGTTGCCGCATCCCGTATCGAGCCGAATCCGCCCGCATTCTGCGGGACGATACCCAGCAGCTGCGGGGGGATACGTAGCGCGGCCAGAATGTCATCACGAGTCACACGCTTGATGGCGGTGAACTCATCCTTGGCCGCCACTTCGCTGATCGGGATCAGCTGCAATCCATCCTTCTTGCCATTGGGCGAATGCACGAACAGGTTGCGGAAATTGCCCGGCCCACGCGAGTCCCGCAGCGCTTCACGCAAGGCGTCCACGTCCATGCCCTCCGGCTGCGGATCGGTCATGTAGAGGATAAACCCGGCATGCGAGCCGTTGGTGTAGTACCTGCGGCGGAACAACGTGGCCGATTCGTTGAGCAGCGCCGACTGCACAACGGCCAACCACTCCGGCAAGCCGTAGATTTCCTGATCGGTATCGGCCTCCCGCAACTGGTGCACCGAGCCAGGTACAAATTCATGCTCGGCCCGCCCGGCTCGCACCTGGAAGAACTCACCGGGTAGCACACCACGACGCATGTACTGCGCCATCAGCGGGCGCAGCTGCAACAGCCGCCCGGAGTGCGAGGTTTGCCGCCCAAGGTAAGACATGCCGAACACCATGTAATCCAACGCCAGCTGCGAAAACGCCGTGCGGTCCAGCAATCGATGCGGGACGAAGGTACGCACCAGCATGTTGCGCTTGAAGATCAGGCCACTGTGCAGGAACGGATTGGAGCGCGTGGTGCGCGACAGACCGCTGAGGGTAATCGGCGGTTCGTAATAGCGACCGTTGCGCCAGCATTCCAGGTAGTCGAACAACCCGCGCGAGTCCAGCACGGGCGTTGGATCGCCAAAGGAGAATGCGGTGACGGCTCCAGCAGTGCCCGCGCTTTGCGCGGACACGACTTCATCGACAGCGGCATCAGCGTACGGGTCCATCACGCCGCGTCCGCGGCACTGATCTGCGCCCTCAACTTAAGACGAAGTATCGTGCTATGCACCAGCTGCATGTCCACCTCACTAAGTTCCATCGTCGGCAGCGCCAACACGCCTTCTATCTGAGCCGTGACTGCGGCATCGTCCAGGCGACGGCGTACCGCATCGCCAAGGCGACCAAAGAATCGGCTGGCCATTTCATCGGCATCGGCGGAGTTTGTCGCTCTCGAGAACAACGCGAATGCGAAGGCCAGGCTGTCCCCAGCCTGTGCCAGCAACTGCTCGTAGGCCTGATCGGCCACTTCCCAGGTAACCGTGTTCCTAGCGCCGAGGCAACGCTCCGCCACCTCGGCCAATTCCAGCTCCAGGCGCGGCAGCTCGACCGCAATCTCACCCTCCATCGCCTCGTATTCCTCAGCCAGCGACAGCGCCGAGCGCTCATTCGCGCGAAGCTTCTGAATGTCGCGGGTCAGCGTGCCATCGCTCTCGCGCAGCTTGGCACCCCACTGCTGGCGGGCAGCAGCGGCATCGCCCTGTGCAGCCTGCTTGGCGCGCCGCATCGTATCGACCTTACCCACCAAGGCGCGCTTGCGCTGCACCGCGCTGGCCAGCTGCTGCGCCAGCTCGTTCAGCCGTTGCCTGTTCTCCGATACCGGCGCAGCCTCGCTCCCTTCGCAGGATTGAATAGCCAGGTCGGCGGTGTTGGTGTTGATGCTCTGGTTGTCGCTCATGTTGAATCTCCATTGAAAATAATTGGCGGGGGTAGGCTCACCCGACACTGTGTCGGCGAGCTGTATGAAAGGCAGCGCTGCTCACAGGCCGCTGTCGTGAACCTTGCGGGGGTCAAAAACGAAGACGCGGATAGCGCCCAAGCCTGGGACACGCACGGTTTGGGAGGGCCTGCCGTCAGCGCTGCGCTTAAGCCAACCGGCCTCAGCCAGCGTGCGTGCGGCCAAGCGCACATCGAAGCCCGCACATAGCTCCCGTCTGAACGCTTCCTGCAGCACCAGGTATTCCGTCAATCCAACTTCATCGAAGCGCCGGAAACCTACGCGATCGCGCACCGGCACAGTGCCTTCAGGGCTGCGCAGCGGCTCAAGACGGCTTTCGCCGTGGGCCTCAAAGAACGCACGCACTCGCGAGAGCAGTTCGTCGGTGTCGGCGCTACCCGAGCCGCCTCGGCGATGCAGCCATGCCTGGAAGCACGCCGCCACGCCCCGTGTCGCCTCGCCCTTGGGCCAGCCGGTGATGCGGTGGCGGCAGCTGCTGGCCAACTCCCCGGCAAAGGCGACAACAGCGAAGCGCTCGGCCACGCGGCGCACCTCACCGGAGGCATCCTCAGGTACATAGGTGGCCAGGAATCGGTCGGTCGATTCGCGCAGTTGGGCGGTCAGGGTGGGGCTGTCCTGCTGGGTCAGGTAACCCATCCACAGCGGCCACGGTGCACCGTACGTGCGTGCGGCCGCGTCCTTAAGCAGGGCCGACAGTGCCGCGCCGTCGCTGGCATCGTGCAGGCGCTCAAACACACCGTGCCCACCCTCCGCCTCGGCCGGTACGTCAGCCAGGCGCACCGACTGACCCGCCCGTGCCTGCTTGCCCACCTCGGCCATGTGCTGGGCCAACCCGACCTCACCGGCTGACAGGATCAGCACCCGCCAGCGTGCCGCCGCACGTGCCTCACCGGCGCGGTTGGCGCGGCTCTTGCCGTTGCCGTTGCCGTTGGCCAGCAGGTAGGCGGCATCACCGGCCTGCTTGGGATCGATCTGAGCCAGTTCATCCAGAATAAGCGTGGCATCGTTGTGCAACACCGCCACGCCCTCCAGACCGTTGGCCGTGCTGCGCCACTCGCGGGCATATTCCGGGGGACCGACCACGCTGGCCGCCACGCGTAGCGCGGTGCTCTTGCCGCTGCTGCTGCCGCCGACCAGGTGGAACCCACCGCCCGTAGCACCGGTAAAGTGCAGCAGCGGCCCGGCGAACATGGCTGACACCGCAAGCACCAGACGCGAATTGTCCTGGCAACGTCGGGCCACGTCGCGTCGCCAGTCATCCAGCGAGCCAACGGCCGCATAGTGATGCTGCAATCCACCGCTGTGCTGATAGACCAGCCGCTCCGCGCCATTGCCGTAGCTTTCGCCATTGGGCAGTACGTAGCGGCCCTCATGCCAGCCCGGCACGGCGACGTTCCGCGCGCGGGTGTCGATGCGCTCCTGAATGATGTAGGCCAGCAGCCGCTGCATCGTGTTGCGGTGGGCTGACATTTCCACACCGCCTGCGGCCAGCTGGCGCACGAACTCGCGCGGATCGCCCACCAACATTTCCGCAGGTGCCGCCCACTGGTGAGGATGGCCATCGGCATCGGTCCAGGTCAGCAACCTCCCCCATTCCTCGCTCTGGCTGTTGCGAGTCTTGGCCTCGACCTTCAACGGCGAGCAGACAAACATCGGCTCGGCCAGGTCACCGTCCTCGGTGACACCGACGTAGTACACGCCGCTCTCGTTGAGCTGGTAGTGCGCTCGCGCCGCACCGCCACTCGCGCAGTCAGCGGCGTCCTTGTTGCTCTTGGTCTTGCCCTTGGCGCCCTTGCGCACGGCGCGCTGAATCGAGCCGCGTATGGCACCGGTACCGGCGTCCTTCGCGGCATCATTGAAATCGACAGACGTGACGTTGTTCATGCACGGGGCTCCAGTGCCGCGTCGGCGCGCTGCGCCTTCGGGTTAAAGAGAGGGATCATCAGGAAGTAGCCTCATGGCGTTGCCGCGGCGGCATGGCCACGACCCCGCCCACGGCATCGGCGGCGCGCTGGGCGTTGGCTACGCCCGGATTGATGCCCAGCCGCGCGGCGGTGGCCGCGTCGTCATCGGCGCACATCACGATTACTGCCGTGGGGAATTTGGCGCGTAGCGCACAGGCCACCGGCTCCAGATTCCCTGCATCGAAGGCCACGGCGGTGGGATGGCCAGTGGCCTCATGGATGCTGGCGGCAGTGGCATAGCCTTCGGCGATACACACCACGTCGCTGATCGTGCGGCCCACGGCGTAGTACAAGCCACGCTTACGGCCACCGGCCAGGAAGCGCTTGCTGCCATCGGCGGCGATGGTTTGCAGGCTCCACAGCCGTCCCTGTGCATCGCGCAAGGGCACCAAGAGCAGGCCATCCAGCTGCCGCAGTCCGTGAACGCCCACGCCCTTGGCCATCAGGTAGGGATGATCGGAGGAAGCGGCGCTGGCGCGCTGCCAGCGCTCTCGCGCCTGCTGCCGGACCAAAGCCTGGCGCTGGGCACGCTCGGCCTGCTGCTGCCGCTGTGCGCGCATTGCGGCCTCGCGCAGCATCGCGCGATCTGCCTCGCTTAGCGACTCGCTTCCAACTTCGCACCAGGACTCATTGAGTCCGGTCTTCCAGTTGCCGTAAGCACCGGCCTGCGGCGGGCCTGCGTGCAACACATACCAGCCGCTGCGCTGACCGCTTCCATCGCCCTCGGCGCGTACGCGCCGCAGACGGCCATCTGCCACCGCCGTATCTAGCATCAGCCCTGCCGCGCGCAGGGTCGCCAGGAAGCCATCAGGCCGCATCATCGTCGGCCTCCAGCTGGCTGCGGTGCTTGGCGCTGGCCACCACAGTGGCCAGATCCTCATGCACATAGGCGGCGCTGAACGCTACAGCGTCAAACGGCACCGCCATGCGCTCATCAACGCTTGCCAGCAGCAGCGCGGCCGAACATGCGCGCTCTAGGCGATTGAAACTGTCCTCGCTGATCCAGTAGCCAAAGGGCATGCGTGCGGACCTGGGCGCGGGCGCTCGCGGCGGCTCGGCAGCAGCCGGCTTTGCTTGCAGATCTTCCAGCTGCAAGGCCATGCCTCGATCAAACTGCACCTGCGACTGCGCAGGTGCAAACAACGAGAGGCGCACGCGCACCCGCGCCGCAACGGTGGCCAGCTCCACGCAATCGCGCTCCAGCGGCCTCAGCAGACGCTCGCGCAGGCGGTCCTCCAACGGATGGCCTTCTAGCGCTTGATCCAATTCGTCACTGAGAGCGACAAGACGACGCGACGCCTTGCTGTGGAGCCGCTCAATGCGACGGGCTGCCTCCACAATAGTGGCGGTACGCTCGGCATCGAACCAGGTATCGGTGATGGTGGCGCTGAGCACCCCATCGGCCAAACCCGGCACGCCGGACACACTCACGGTATCGAGGTTCATGCAGCCACCTCCGCATCACGGACCATGGCCAACAGCTGACCTACGGACAGGGATTCCAGTGCACCAGGGCGGCACTCAAGTGCGCCTACCAGCTGCGACAACGCGGCCATCGGCATCGTATGGATGCGCTGCAACTGGCGCGCGGCGCTGAACAGGTCATGCGTGGCCGCATCGTCATTGACGGCGGCGATGTTCAGGGAGAGAGCGCTCATCGCGCAGCCTCCTGAACGGTTGCCGCAATGGCGTGCTGCACCTCGCCCAGCGTTAGCGCATCAGGCGCTTTGCCGGTGGCCTCCAAGCGCGCTGTCAGCGTCAGCCAGCGGCAATGGTCCCAATCGAGGGTGTCGGCGATTTCGCCGAGGTGGTGAGCAATACGGGCGGCAAAGCGCGACGGCGCGGCCAGGGTGTCATGAGACATGGCAGGGTCCTCAGGTAAGTTGAGGTCCACCACCGCGCTGCTAAACGAGGTGACGGACGGTACGCGGTTAGCAGACCGGCCTGAGGACCGGCAGACCTTTCGGTCTCCGCGCACCGCCCGCCATAGAACTGGCAAGCAATCGCCCGCGACGACACAGCAGGCAATAAAAAAGCGCCGTGCATCGGTCGATGGGCGCTGGTGCGCCTCAGGGTTCGGGCTGCTAAACCCGGTCGCCGATTGTGCGGCGACGGGGCAATGCTGCATCGGATGAGCCGGTGCTGTCAACACGCGCGTCATCGCCGCGTGCTGCGCTTGGAGCGCGGTGCTTCAGTGGCGTTCTCACTGAGCGCGCGGCGTTCTGCCGAATCGCTGAGGGGCAGGCAAATCTCGGCACTCGGGCAGACGCTTGGCACATGCGTGCGCACGATCTCGGTGTAGGCCGAGAACGTGTGACCGCACAGCGCATTGCGGCACTGGAGCACGGATTCGCGCAGCAGTTTGGAATGCAGCACGCTGGTGCGCACGATGGCAGGCGTATCGCAATGCGGGCAGCGCAGGAAGGCTCTTGAACTGGTCATCGCAATGCCTCAGCAGTCAGTGGTGGAACGGCTACCCGCGACACCGCGCGAGAGTGCAATGCGGCCGCCTTGCGCAGTCCGGCTCTGGGAGAAGTTCAGCGCGAGATTCGGCTGTGCCACAGCCGTTCGCAGATGCTCAGCCAGGAACTTGGCTTCTGCCGGGCTCAGGGTGAACTTCTGATCGGAGATGGTCAGGACGATGGTGTCTTTCATGGCTGCGCTCGCAGGTGGGTATCGGGAATGTGGGTGGCAATCCACGCGTCCACGTCCGACTCCAACCAGACAGTTACGCGCGGGGAAAGGGGGATCGATGCGGGGAACCGGCCGCGCTTCATCAGCCAGTACAGGTGCGAGCGGGAAATGCCGGTACGACTGAGCACCTCGCGCTTGCGCAGGAAGCGTTCACCGCGTGCGGCATCGGGCCGAGAATGATCGGCAGGCTGACCGGGTGCGGTCGCCTGAGGGGCTGGGGAACCAAGCATGTGAGAGGTCGCGGGGCTGACGTTTAGTCAACCGCCGCCCTGTGTTGTGGGCTTGGTTAGAAGGCTAGAGACAGCTGCCGCTCAACTCACGCAGCACGATGTGTAGGGAAAATTTTTACAGTATTTTGTAAAATTACACATGACGAATTCCCCTTGACGGCGCACGTTTTCGATGCGCCGGCCAACTGGCGGGAGATGACAATCGAGCGCAGCAGTCAAGCCGCCCGACTGGTTGCGCAGGACAAACGGACGCGCCTGGCAACCTGCTGCTCCAAGCCGACGGCGCAAAATGTGCGGCGAGCGAACTATCGATTACCCGCGGGTTCGGTCTGGTCATCGGCCGTCATGACGACAACTCGGCGGCCTACAAAGCCACCCGCTGGCCGGAAAGAGGCTGCGGCAGAGCGATTCAATCGGCGCGCGCCATCGATCCGGATACGTCCAATGTGGGTTGATAGGGCGCAGCTGTAACCAGCGTAACCAGCTGTAACCAGTGAATGCGGCGCTCCGAAAATGGACGCAACCGACTGATTTTTAATACGTTTCTCAGCGGTGTAACCAGTGTTACCACTGTAACCAGCAAAAACAGTAAGTTAGAAATGAAAGATGGAAGAACGGGAGGTCAGCTGGAGGCTCTCAAGCCGTCCAGATAGTCCGCCCACGCCTGCATCATTTTTACCCGCTCAACCAGGTGAGCCGTACGGTTGTATGCCCTTCCGTTGGGGTCACGCACAGCGTGTGCAAGCTGGTGCTCGATGTAGTCCGGACGGAAGCCCAGCACCTCATCCAGCACAGTGCGCGCCATCGCGCGGAAGCCATGCCCGGTCATTGTGTCGGAGTCGTAGCCGAGGCGACGTAGCGCCGCGTTGATCGTGTTCTCGCTCATCGGCCGCCCCTTGCCACGCACACTGGGGAACACGAACTCTTTCCGCCCAGTCAGCGGGTGCACAGACCTAAGAATCGCCACAGACTGCGAAGCCAATGGAACAACGTGCGATTGGCCGGTCTTGCTTGCCGTGAACCGCCATTCGCCATTGTCCAGGTCGATGTCCGACCATCGTGCACGACGAAGCTCACCAGGGCGAACGAATACCAGCGGCGCTAGGCACAGGGCCGCCATGACAATCGGTGATCCTGGATAGCCGTGTATTGAGCGCAGCAGTTCTGCGATCTGCTTGGGCTCAGTCATGCTGGCGAAGTGACGCCCTTCGGGCGAAGTGAGCGCTCCTTTCAGATCCTCTGCCACGTTCCTGTCTGCACGTCCTGTCGCTATCGCGTATCGAAGAACCTGGCTGACCAGCATCCGCGCCCGATGTGCAGTTTCGACCGCGCCGCGCCCCTCGATCTTGCGCAGCGTCTCCAACAGTTCACGTGCTGTGATCGCTGCAATGGGTCGTTGCCCGATGTACGGCGTCAGATCTTTCTCGATCAAGCGCGTCTCTCGTTTCACCGACCCGGCAGACAGCTTCTTGGCTCTCATCGCCAAGTGTTCGCGCGCCAGCGCCCCGAATGTGTTGGTGGCCAGTTCCAAGCTGGCCACTTTCTGCGCCTTGCGCTGCTCGCCCGGATCAACACCTTCGGCCAACAGCTTTCGCGCAGCAGCATGGCGCTCGCGCACGGACGCCAGGCTCACCTCTGGATAGGTGCCAAGCGACAGCGTGTTGCGCTTGCCGGTCACAGGACGCCGATAGTCCCAGCGCCACCATCTGGCGCCATCAGGTTTCAGCAGCAGGTACAGGCCTCCGCCGTCTCGCAGCTTCTGCACGGCAGCGGTGGGCTTGGTCCTGCGAATGGCGGTATCGGTCAATGACATGGTGGCGGCAACTGATTTGGCGGTAACAGGTGTAGAGCGGGTGGAGGTTACCGCCAAAGATACCGCCAGAGAAGTCTGGATTCTGCTGGATCACATAGGACGCAATCAGATGCAAAAAAGGCTGAAATCCCTGTTTTTTCAGGATATTTCAGCCTTCATAGGACGACATAGGATCATCAATTGGTGGGCCCACCAGGATTCGAACCTGGAACCAAGGGATTATGAGGCCTCTATAGGGCTTCCACGCGCTTCCACAGGTGTCCCAGCTTTAAGCTAAGTCATTGATTTTCTCAGGCTGTGCGACCACCTGCGCCCATCATCGTCCACCTCTTTCCACGGACAAACGGTCACCGAGCGGTCACCAATGGGCGCATCAAAGGGAATGCTTACAGCGAAGGGACTGGCCGCACTGCCGGCCGGCGAATGGGCCTCAGATCCGGCGCCGCGCGGCGCGGGCTGCCTGGACGTGCGCAAGTTGGCCGGCGGGCAACTGCGGTTCTACTACAGGTACACGAAGTCCAACGGGCAGCGCGACCGTCTGCTTATCGGCACCGGCCTGGCACTGACCGCAGCGCGCGAAGCGGCGGCGGCGTTGTCACGGCGGTATCAAGCCGGCGAACGTGATTTGCGCGACGCGATCGCGGCCGAGGCAGCGGCGGTGGACCGTGCGAAAGCCGAGGCCCTGGCCGAATCGACGCGGCGATCAGGCGCCACGTTGGGTGCTCTGATGACAGCCTATGCCCAAAGCTTGGAGGACGGCGGCAAGGTCTCTGCCGCTGCGACGCGCGCTTCCATCACGCGCCACATCGAGGATCCGTGGCCTGCCCTCTGGGGGCGCCCGGCATCCGAGCTTGAGCTGGATGACCTGCTTCCGATCCTGTCGCGGCTTGTGCGCGCCAAGAAGCTCCGCGAAGGCGGCAAGATCCGGTCATACCTGCGTGCAGCGTATGCGGCGGCGATCGCAGCCAAGCAGGACGCGGCCGCCCCCGACGCTCTGCGCGTGCTCAACGTATCCAGAAACCCGGCGCGCGACCTGGCCACGCTCGACAGCGGTCAGCCGCGAGACCGGGTTCTTACGGTGGCCGAGCTTCGTGCCTACTGGCGCAGGATCGAGAAGCTGCCAGGACGACAGGGCGCCCTGCTGCGCTTCCACCTGCTGACCGGCGGGCAGCGCATTGCACAGCTGATGCGGCTGAAATGGTCAGATCACGATCACGACACGGATACCGGCACCGGATCCGTCCGCTTGCTCGACATCAAGGGGCGTCGCCGCGTGCCCCGCGTGCACTTGGTGCCGCTGCTCCCGCTGATGGCTGCGGATCTCGCCGTCTTGCGCGGCGATGATGACAGTGACGGCGACGGCGCCAGGCCGCACCTGTTCTCGCTCACCGGCGGAAAGGCGCCGGCGACCTATGACGAGTTCCGGGGAATCATGGATCCGGTGGTGGCCAACATGGTGGCCGCCGGCGAGCTGACATCGCCGTTCACGCCTGGCGATCTAAGACGCACGGTGGAGACTCGGCTCGCTGCGCTGGGCCTGTCGGAAGAAGTCCGTGGTCACCTGCAATCCCACGGCCTGAGTGGCGTTCAGAAGCGGCATTACAACTTCTTCGAGTACGACGCGGAGAAACGCGCTGCGGTGGAGGCCCTGTACGAACTGCTTACCGGCGCCGGTGCGACGGTGGTTCCGATGCGCAAGGGCCTGAACCGCTAGAACGGCAGGTCCTCCGGCAGATCTAGACCTACCAGGCGGCCTGCGGCGCGTTGATGACTACTGGCGGTAGCGCGCAGACGTTGCGCGCTCTGCCGGCGGCGCGCGCGGCAGCGCCAACTTCCAGAGGTATCTCGTTCGAGGTCCAACGCCTGCTGCAGCTTGGCCGCAGCCTTGGCCTCCAATGAGGCCGGGTCCTTTTGCCAGTTCGCCATTGCTGCAGGATGCGCTACCGCAGTCGCAAGGGAAGCGACCTCCAATTCATCAAAGCCATCGCGTCAGAGCGACATTTATGAACATGTCGTAAACTTAAGGTTCACAACCGGCTACTGACGACGACATGACCACGGACTGGAATACTGCTCTCCCTAAGTCTGGCTTGGGCTATACGGACAACAAAAAAATTCCAATTACGCGTATCGCCGGGCTAAAGATTGATACCTTCAGAACTTTGGCGGACCAGATGGTCGTACTAGGTGATCACCTAACGATTATTTCTGGACGCAATGGAACGATGAAGACTTCGATCCTGGGACTGATCGCCCATCCATTCGACAGCAATGCCAAGGACGCGTTCGGCGCAGCTCTTAAGACACCACTTTCAAATGTATTTAAGCTTTCGACTACCCACGACACCAAAGACTACGGATACACGGTCTATCTCGATACGCCTAAAGGCCTGCTCGCCGAAAAAGTAAGTATCTATTGGGTAGCAAAGACGACCAACCGTCACCGGATCGTCGTTTCTGGTGCAGAAAAAGGCGACGGCAATTTCTCATACAACACCACCTTCCTTAACCTAAAGCGACTGTATCCACTGGTGGACACCAAAGCTAAGCCATCCACTAGCGCGGTCCTTGGTGCCAGCGAAGCGGCAGATCTGATCGATTTCTACGAATCAGTATTTCCAAGCACTGAATATAGTTCTTTTACCCCGGTGCAAGAGCGTGCATTGAAGACGACCTTCGGTCCGTCTGGTGCTGCTGCCACGTATGACTGGAGTTCGATATCCTCAGGTGAGGACAACCTAGGCGCGATTTTCAACAGACTTCTAGGATTTTCCCGACAAAAGAAGACTGCCGGACTGGGCAACGGAATTCTTTGCATTGACGAGATGGAGTGCAGCCTTCATCCCGTCGCTCAAACCCGCCTCATGGATTACCTTTATAGATGGTCTAAGCGCAATTCCGTCCAGGTTGTCATTACCACCCACTCCCTCCATCTAATCCAGCACGCCTACGCCACTCACGCCAAAGATCTAGCAGCCAATCGCATCTGCATAAACTTCATCAGCAAATCCAAAGCAACGGCAAAGAATACCCCAATCCTACACAATCCACCGCAAGAAATTGCATTCAAGGAACTGACATTTACGGATCCGGAAGACGCCGCCAAGGCCAGGAAGGTTGACATCTTCTGTGAGGATGATCACGCAATTCACTTCGCCAAAAGGCTTATAAAGAAGCGCAAACTTCTTGACTTGGTTCAATTCCATAGCTCTCTGGCGCCGGAAAGCAATCGGCCCGGAACTTCGTACTCCGATCTAGCGGCACTCTGCATAAGATTCCCGCTACTAATAAAGGACTCGTTAGTCCTGTTTGATGCCGACGTTCCAGCAACGCAAACAGATGCCATTGCGGATAAGTCCATGTACTTCCAGCTCCCCGACAAGGATGCCCTTGCAATCGAAAGAAGGATAATAATATTCATTATCTCTCTTTTGGACGATGACGAGTTCTTTTCCAAATTTAAGAAGGAAAAGGAAGTCTTCCTTGCAGAATTCAAGGATGTAGGAATTAGGGCCCTCGCAGTCGACAAGGTCGCTGACGAGAAGCAGGTCGACATAAAGACTTGCAAAAAATGGGCTGACTCAGACCCAGCGAAGTTCAGAATGTATGTTACGCATTATGCCAACACACTGGACGGAACCCAATTCAGGAAGACTTTTATTGATCGCGTAAATAATATAAACTTGCGACTCGGCCTTCCCCCTGTATCGGAGTGACCCATGTACTCCAATAAACTTTTTACTCCCTTGCGCTATCCGGGCGGGAAGGCAGCTTTTGCGCCATTTATCGCAGCTGTTCTTAGTGAGAACGGGCTTCTCGGCGGCTCATACTTGGAACCCTATGCAGGCGGTGCTGGCGTTGCGCTTGATCTGCTTTTCAGCGGCGCCGCTCGGCATATCCATATCAATGACGCCGATCCAGCCGTCTACCACTTCTGGCTGGCCGTCAAGGAAGATCCTGAGGGCATGCTACGGCTTGTGAGAGACACACCAATCACCATCGAAGCTTGGCTGCAGTGGCGGGACGTCCTACGCGGCAATGTCGACGCCTCTCCTTTGGAGCTCGGCTTTGCGACCCTGTTCATGAATCGAACCAATAGATCTGGAATTCTGAAGGGCGGAGTAATTGGTGGTTTAAAGCAGGATGGCACATACAAGCTTGATGCACGATTCAAAAAGGATGTGATTTCAGGCCGGATCAGTCGAATCGCCTCGCACGCCGAAGCTATCACCGTCTCTTGTGAAGACGCTCTGGCAATCCTCGCCAGAGCAGAGGAAATTGTAGGCCCGAAGGGCTTTATATATTTGGACCCCCCCTACTACATTAAGGGCAAAGGGCTATACCGAAACTACTATTCCGACCAGGACCATCGGGGCATTGCTGAGTATATTCAGTCGGATACCTTCAGGATTCCATGGGTAGTCTCTTACGATAACGTAGAACCTATCCATCGCATGTACAGCAGGTCCGCGGGCCTGGTGTATGACCTCAATTACACCGCTCATCGGAAGTATCGAGCAAGCGAGTGCGTGTTTCTCTCCAAAGGTCTTAAGCCTCCTACCGCCAAAACGAAGGCGGCATAGAACCGTGGACGTACACCTTCGGTAGACGGGCACCGTCGAGCCTTCGCTCAGAGGGCTGGGGCCAGCCGCTCCTGGCGGAAGATCTTCAACTGATTCATGGTCGCCATTAGTAATTGTACTAAGATGCGCTCCGTCTCGGCCCGTGAGACATGCCGCTACCAGAGTACGCCCATGCAGTCCCTTCCCCACTCCCATACGCTGGCCCGCCCAATCGGCCCGGCCATGATCGATGGCCCGGCGCAGTTCGTGCCCCTTGCCGCAGCGCGCGCGCGGCTTGGCTTCCCTTCGCCGGCCGACGACTTCATGGACGATGCGATCGACCTGCATCGCTTGCTGGTTCGCAACCCCGCCGCCACGTTCCTGTACCGCGCCGATGGCTGGTCCATGAGCGGCGCCGGCGTCAGCGACGGGGACATCCTGGTGGTCGACCGGTCGGTAACCCCCCAGGCGGGGGACCTGGTCATTGCCATCTGGGACGGGAACCAGCCCACCTGCAAGGTGCTGCAGCTCTTTGAAAGCCACATGGAGCTGCACTCGGCCAATCCGGACTTCCCCCCCATCGTGCTGGAGCAATCCACTGAGGTGGAAGTGTTCGCTGTCGTTGGAGTCGTCCGCCAGATCAAACGCCGGAGCGGCCGTGTTCGGGCTCGTTGACGGCAACGACTTCTACGCCAGCTGCGAGCGCGTGTTCCAGCCGGGCCTTCGCGGCGTTCCGCTGGTGGTGCTGAGCAACAACGACGGGTGCGCGATCGCGCGCTCGGCTGAGGCCAAGGCGCTCGGCATCAAGATGGGCCAGCCCGCTCACGAACTGAAGCACCTGGTACGCCGGCATGGCCTGCAGATGCGCTCGGCAAACTTCGGGCTCTATGGAGACATGAGTGCCCGGGTCGTGAGCGTTCTACGGGATGCCGCGCCGCGGGTGGAGGTCTACAGCATCGATGAGAGCTTCATCGACCTGGACGGAATTCGGGATCGCGAGCGGTTCGCGCGGGATCTGCGCCAACGTGTGCACCGGTGGACCGGCATACCGAATTGCATCGGCATCGGCCCCACGAAGACCCTGGCCAAGTTGGCCAACAAGGCGGCCAAGGGTGCTGACGGCGTGATCGACCTCGGCAATGCGGCTTACCGGGACACGGTGCTGCGGACATTCCCCGTCGGTGATCTGTGGGGCGTTGGCCGCCGGCTGGCGCCGCGGCTGGAAGCCATGGGCATCAGCACCGCAGCTGCGCTGCGCGACGCGCCGGCGGACGATATCCTGGCCACCTTCGGTGTCACGTTGGCACGCACCCAACGTGAGCTGCAGGGACATCCGTGCATGGAGCTGGAGGAAGTTGAGCCGGATCGGCAGCAGATCATGGTGAGCCGGTCCTTTGCGGATCGGGTGGAAGACCATGAAGCGGTTACCCAAGCGCTCGCTACGTTCGCCGTCAGGGCCTGCGAGAAGCTACGCGCACGCGGCCTTGTCACCGCGGGGGTATGGGTGTTCGCACATTCCGACACGTTCCGTCCGGAGCTGCGGCAGCACAACGCCACCAGATCGGTAACCCTGCCGACGGCCACCGCCGACACCATGGTTGTGCTGGGCGTGGTGCGCCGGCTGCTGCGCGGCTTGCTGCGCGATGGCATAGGGTACAAGAAGGCAGGCGTAGCGCTTCTAGACCTGGCCCGGCCAGATGAGCTGCAGGCGGACCTGTTCGCTCCCACAGTGGTCGGCAATGAAAAGCTGATGGAGACTATGGACCGGATCAACCAGAAGTTCGGACGCGGCACAGCCGGCCTCGGCGCATCTGGTTGGCAAGCGCGGCCAGCGTGGGGCATGCGGCAACAGATGCTCTCGCCGAATTACACGACCTCTGTGCACGAGATCCCGCCGGCGCGATGCTGATGCACCAACTATAGGCCGCCTCGTGGGGTGAAGGCTGCGGCCGCCGGGTGGCGGCCGCAGGTGTGCACATCAGGTCAGATGGTCAAGCTGAGACAGAACGCTCTCCTTCCACTTCAGCTGCTGCACGTCGGTGCCGGACAGCTGCTTCTTGTGGACCTGCAGCAGAACGCCGAAGGCTTCGCCAGCCGGAGTCAGGCACCACTGGCCATCACGCTTCGTCTGCAGACCACGTCCTTCCAGCAGCTTGTTGAACTTCTGGGCAGAGATGCCACGCCGGCGGCCAAGTTCGGTCGGCGTGAAGCAACGGACACCGTCAACGACAATCGCAACCGGGGCCGCATTGCGCCATGCTTCGGGGAACGATGCGTCAGGCAAATTCGCTGCATCAAGCAGCTTAGCGCCGGGGAATACAAAGGAAATGCCGTCTACATTCAGCATCTTGCCGAGTGCGGGGCGGGGGAGATCGGGTACAACGTGCTTACCATGTTTCATGGTTGTGATTACTCGCTCAAGGCAGAGCATGAACCACAGCAAGTTGACGTTCGCTAGCAAGACGCTATGATCGCCGACAGCCGTTAGGGAATCCTAACTGCCTTGCATACACCGCTAGTAACGGTGAATGTAAGTTGCCGTAGTACACGTACTGCGGTTAGTGACGTAGGTGGCCTGAGGATCTCTTCGCCGGGACCTCGGGCCATCTTTTTTTGCCGGATCAGTACCTTGTAAACCGCGCCAAGGCGTGCTGGCTTCCGACAGCCCGCAAGATAGTGGGGGTAATGGGGTCCGTCAACGCCAAATGTAGTGAAATTCGGCAATCCCTTGTGCCGCAAGGGTTTTGCGATCGGCCCCCGGTACCCCTCCGATAGGACGCTTCAGACCTGCCGGAACGGCTTGCGCAGTCAAGACCAAATCATGTATGGGCGGTGGTACAACGCTCCGCGAAAACGGAACGATGACAGCTTCGGCTGACAGTGGCTTCGCGTCTTCGGATACCTGGAACCTAGGCCAGATCAGGCAGCGATTCTGTGCTCGTAGAACGGGTGCCGCTTGTCGTCAAAGATCCGGTACAGCGCGGCCAGGTCGGCGGGATCCGGGTTCAGCCAGGCCTCGACGTGCTCAGGCTTGATGTTGATGATGGTCCGGTCGTGGCCGGCGGCCGCCACCTCGGGTTCCGGGTCGTCGGTGATGGCCGCGAACGACAGTAGATCCGGTTCCTTGCCGGCCGGGTCCACCCAATGCGACCACAGGCAGGCGACCAGCTTCGGCTCGCCCGTGCGCGGGGTGAACTGCACCACCTGGTTCTTGCCGTCCGGCCCCTCCACGTTCTCGTAGAACGTGTCGACTACCATCAGGCCATGGGTATGGCCGAAGGCGGGCGCCCAGAACTTCTCCAGGCTGTCGCGGCGGGCGTTGTAGGTGCCGGGGAAGCGCTGGTCGTAATTGACCGGCTTCCCGGCCAGACGGCACTGATAGCGCATCGGCTTGATCGTAAGCTTGCCGCCCTCGGAGACGATCACCGGGGCATACACGCCGGGGAAGATCCGGCTATCTCGGTCCTTCGGCTCGGTGCGCTTCAGATCGGCCAGCTTGGCCAGGGCGCGATCGATCTTGTTGCCGGCGATCCGCACATCTTCCCGGGCCTTCTTGGTTTCCTTCACCTGCAGCGCGCGCTCGGCATCGGCCAGGCGCTGGCGGTTGGCGAACAGCTCCTGCTCCAGTACCGCGGCCTCGGCTCGGTTCCACTGCTTCACCTCAGCCCACACCGCCAGCTCCGCCGGGCTCGTCCCGGCCCGGAAGGCGTCGTCCATGGCCTTCGGGGTCTTGGGCCGCTTCTTGCCGGGGTCATGGGCGTACAGCGCTGCGAACTCCTGCAGCGACAGGGTGGCGCCGGTCATCCGGACCAGCTTCTGATAGGCGGCGGTGATCTGGGCGGAATAGCACATGGCTGCCATCTCGCCCGAGCCAGCGTTGCGGCGGCGTGACGGCCCGCGATTACCCGAACCCCAGCGGCACTTCGGTCAGGTCCACGATAAAGATCGTGGCGTTCTGCGGCCCCATCGTCACCCCACCTACTGGGAAGGTGTTGGTGATCAGGGTCTGCGAGAACGTCTCATGCTTCGACATGAAGATCCTATTGTCGCTGGTCATGTGGAAAGCGTCCGCGTAGGCGGTACACCGGTCTTGGGACACCGATGCGTAGTAGAACCTGGGAGACGGGATAGCGATGCCGATCTTCGTGCCCGGGAAAAACTGGCCGACCTCAACGACCGGTGTATTCACCGGCGGCGGTGGGAGCGGCACAACCTGCAGAACCCGCACCCCCTTCCGCCTCGAGTCATAGAAGACAGATCCGTCCTCTCCGCGCATGCGCAGCCCAACCGGTCCGGAAGCAGCGCGCTCGGTGGCGTCGAAAGTGTAGTACTCCAACGTCTTGTTCGGGGCATTATTCGCTGCAAACACGTAGCAGCTAACACCCGACTGGACAATAGAGAACCCGGTCGTGAACGCGACACTGTCGTTGATGTACCTGATTACGTGCAGTTTCGTTGTTCCGGCAGTGCTCGCCAGCAACCCATAGTTGGACGAAGATGCAAACGGTGGTGAGCCCCCGGTTGAACTGCCCTGAAAGGAACCCGTATCGAGCGTTCCCGACTTGGCCAGCTGCAGATTCCGATAGCCGGCCCCGATCTGGATCTGCCCGGTCCCTTGGTTCCGCACGCGCAGTCCGACGGCCATCAGCTGTAGATCCCATAGTGAAGGGTGATGCCGCCGACGGTTCCCGATGTGGGTTTGCTTGGGAACATTTCCATCCTGACGTGGTAGTTCACCACGTCTGGATCCCACGTCCAGGTGATGCCGTTTCCCGAGATGGTCACCGATGGCACCAGCATGCCGTACACAGATCGCTGGTCCTCGCATGTGAAGTAGTAGAAGGGCTCGCCGCCAGAAAAATCGTTGACGACAAGCCCTCCGTTCGCTTCAGGCGGCGCCACCCATTTGTTGTTGGAGTTCACCGGGTTGTAGAGAGGAAACCTGTATGACCCGATCATCTTCGACAGCTTGGTGGTGATCGAGGTCTCCACGTAACCGTTCTCGTTCCTCACGCGAAGGCCGACGTCCGTCATTACAGCAACACTCCAAGTTCGACCGCAGGGACCCCGTTCGGGTAGTACACGTAAACGCCCTGGTTGGTGATGTTCAGGCGGTAGCCGCCGGCCACGGTCCCGTTGAATTCGAACCCACCACCTGCTGCCTTGTTGATGCGCCAGCCGGTTTGTCCCTGCACGTAGTCATCCGACTGGATCACCCCGCTGATCTTCGCGTTGGTGATCGCGGCATCTTCGATGTTGGCGCTCTTGATCCACGCCGTGCCGATCAGCGCCTGGCTGATGAAAGTCTGCCCACCTTGGATCACGAATGGCGTTGTCACCAGGCCGTTCACCAGGTTGATCAGGGCCAAGCGATCGGCCTGGAACAGGATCTGGCTCTGGTAGCTGCCGTCGGACTGGTTCTCGATACCGATACCCATACCGGCCACGTAGTACTGGCCATTGGCCGCGATCTGCAGCTTGAGGCTCCAGGACGCACTGATCCGGCCGTCCATGTCCACCACGGCCTGCGAGGCCTGCTGCACCATTGCCTGCGTTTCGCCCACCGATGCCTCGGTGTTCTCCACCCGCTCCGACAACGCGTAGTCGCCGGTGGCTATGACCGACAGCGTGGTGATGGTGCCGGCGTAAGAGGTCTCATCACCGGCGTTCCAGTCCTGATCGCCAGCATGCTCCGCGCTGTACTGCGCCACCAGGCCGTTGACCTGCTGGCCCACCGCAGTCACTTTGCCGTCCACCTCCTGCACGTCCAACTGCAGCTGGTTCACCTGACCGACCAGCGCACCCGCCTCGGCCACGGCCTTGCCGACATCCATCCACTTCGTGCCCGGCGGCGTTTCGTTGCCGTTGCCCGGCCCCTTCCATTGCCAGATCCGGCCGTTGTGGACAACTGTCTGCCCGGGCTCGTAGGTAGCACCGGCCTTCCAGATCAGCGGCACCAGCCCGCTGGTGCTCTCGATCTTCGCCAGCAGGTCCTGGCCCAGCGAGCTCTCCACGATCTTGCCGCGGAAGTACTCCTCGTACTTGCTGACGTCGGTGCTGGCCTGCCCCATGACGCCGGCACCGGCCGGATACCACGGGCCGATATTGCCGCTCTTGTCCACCAGCCGGCCCCAGAAGTAGAACTTGGCACCGGCGGCCAGGCCGTCGAGCTGGTAGCGGTTCTGCGGGTAGGCGAAGTCGGCGAACTTCGTGGCGCTGGCACGGTCCGGCCCGGTGCTGCGCCAGATCTCGGTCCGTTCGGTGTCGGTGGCACCGGGCGGGAAGCCCCACGCCAGCTGGATGCCGAACACCACCGGGGTGGCCGTCAGCGAGGTCAGCGCCGGCGGCGGCTCCGTCTTGCCCTTGATGTCGGTCAGCATGCTCAGCGTCGGCTGCGAGACCGCGTTGAGCGCGTTGACCGCGCGCACTCTGGCCAGGTACTTGCCGGCGTAGATGCCCCGGACCTCACAGCTGGTGGTCCCTACCCGGCCCGCACGCACCCAGTTCAGATCGTCCCGGCGCCATTCCACGTCGTAGGCAATCGCATTGTCGGCAGCATCCCACTCGATGGTCAGCACCGGCGTCGCGATGCCTTGGTCGATCACCACATGGGATGACATGCGCACGTTGGCCGGCGGCGGCTGCACGCTGGGCGGAATGACGCTGATCGGCGGCGGCTCCAGGCGGGTGCCGTCATCGATGGCAGCGAACTTGTCCGGGCGGTGCTGCAGCGCCGTGATGCGGTAGGTGAGCCCCTCCTCCTCGGCGATGCTCAGTACGCGGAACTGCTGCAGCACCAGGTCGGTCGACTCGGTCGCCCAGATCGACTGCGCCACCGGCACCGCGCTCCAGGGCGCCGAGACGGTCACCACGCGCGTGGCGGGGTTGACCCCGTTGATGGTCCGCGCCTCGGTCTTGCCGCTCGGCAGCGTGGCGCGCAGGCGGTCACCCACGGCCATTGTCGGCGGCACCACGTCCAGGGTCAGGCTGTTGGCGGTTGCCGCGCTGATGCGGCCGGAATTCCGACGGCCGGCGCGGTTGGCGTCGGCCACCTGGATCACGTCGCCCGGCATGCAGTTCAGCGCATCCAGACCGACCGCGAAGGTGACCGTTTCCGTCTCCAGGTTCTCGCTGTACAGGATGTGGTTGCCCACCCGCTGCGCCTGCGACTTCGAATGACAGCCCAGCGCGGTGACCTCGATCTGGTTCACGCCATAGCGGGCGATGCCGTCGTGCAGCTGCACCGGCTCAACCTTCTGCCGGCCGAAGTCGTCAGGGTCCGTCCAGGACACCAATGCGACGGTGTGGCGCGCCTTCCGGCTGCTGCCCTCGTAGCTGAAGCGCCCCTCGACCACATTGGCCTGGCTGTAGGTGTAGACCGGGTCCTTGGGCATGTCCGCCGAGGCCATGACCTGACCGGCGGCATAGAAACTGATGCCCCGGAACATGCTGGCCATGTCCTGCAGAACCTTGTATGCATCGGCCCGGGTCTGCAGGTACAGGCTGCAGGTGAAGCGCGGTTCCATCCCGCCCACGCCATCGCTGACCAGCTGATCGCAGTACTGCGCGATCTCGTACAGCCGCCACTTGTCGACCCAATCCAGCGGCAGGCGATTGCCCAGGCCGAACCGGTCGTTGGTGACAATGTCGAAGAACACCCAGGCCGGGTTGTTGGTCCATGCCGACTTGAAGGTGCCGTCCCAGATACCGCTGTAGGCGCGCGTGCGCGGGTCGTAGTTGCTCGGCACCCGGATGATGCGGCCCCAGATCTGGTAGGCGCGCGACGGGACGTTCTGGAACGCGCTCGCATCGACCTGCACCGCAGCGAGCGCGCAGTTGGGATAGCGCAGCTTGGCGTCGATGATCTCCGTCAGCGAGAGGATGTTCACCGTATCGGCAACGGTCGAGCTGTTCGCGTTCGGCGTCAGACGGCGCACGCGTGCCTGCCACTGAGAACCGGCCGGCAGATCGATGCGGTGGCTTCGCTGGTACTCGCTGGTGGTCTTCCCCCGGAACGCGTTGGTCAGCACGGTGCTGAAGGCACCCCCGTTCACGGACAGATCGATCGCATACTCGATGGCATAGCCTTCGGTGTCCGCGTTTTCCGTGTTCTGCCGTTGCAGGGCGGGCAAGCCAAAGCGAATGCGCGCGGCCGACAGATCGGCACCTGAGATAGTGCGGACGACGGGCGCATTGCTGCGCAGCTCGACCCCGACCGTGACCTCGTTCTCGACCGAGGGGAACCCGGCGATGTACTCCTGGTCCTGCGTGCCCGCGCGGGTTTCCACCCGCACGCCCGCGAAGTTCAGGGTGCCGTCGCTGTTCTGGATCGGCACCTCGTTGAGGTAGACCGACTGGTTGCCTGCCACCAGCCCCCGGATCTCGCCCTCGCTGATCAGGTCCAAGATCTTCGCGCAGGAGATCGAGTGCAGGCTGTCGGGGGTCTCGACCGGCGTGCGGGCATTGCCGCCACCCTTTCCGCCAGCACCAGCGATGGCCGCCGGCGAGCAGGCGCGCGCCAGCTGCGTCGGCTGATACTTGATGGCTACGTTCACTGCTGATCCTCTGCGTAGATGCCGCCGCTGATCACCGCTGAGCCCACGAACATGCCCTTGGTGTCGTGGCCGCCGTAGGCGACGGGCACGGGGTTGCCTTGGGCCTGCGTGTTCACGGCGCCGTTCATGCTGTAGTTCGGGGTGTTCTCGGGGCTGTCCTTGGCGCCAAGCCCGGTAGGCTGGGGGGAGAGCATCTGCACGATGCCCCCTGCGGCCATTGCCACGCCCAGCTTCATGAGGGGCACGCCCACTGGGGTATAGGAGAAGATCGCGCCCACCACGATCAGCACGGCGCCGACGATGGTCTGTAGCGCGCCTGCGCGCTTGGCCCCCATCAGCACGGGAGCGATGCGAATGTCATCGCCCCCAGGAGGATCGCGCAGCTGCTCCTTGGACAGGTTCTGGCGCCCGACGAACACGGCAAACTCCATGCCCCTAGCCTTGGCGCCCATCAGGTACTGCTGGAAGCCCGGCAACAGCACACACAGCGCGCGGACAGCCTCGGCGGGATTGCTGACGGCCAGGCGGAACTTGCGCCCGAAGCGGGCGCCCAGGAGGCCGTACAGGCGGATGGTGCGCAGCCGGTCAACCATGAGTCGCCCCCAGGTGACGGACGATGTAGCGCGTCCGCTCTGCCCACATGCCGCCGTAGACCACCCTCTCCGACAGGCGGCCGTGCATGTGGTGCAGCATCTGGCCGTCGCCCAGATAGACACCTGCGTGGTTCGGCACAGGCGAGCGGATCTGCATCAGCACCATGTCGCCGCGCTGCGGCTCGCCGTCGATCAGCTCGAACCCCTCTGCGCGCAGGCGGTCCAGGCTGTAGAGGTCCTGGCCCTTCTCCCACCAGTCGTCCTCACGTTCGTACTGGCTGAGCCGGATGCCCAGCTCCCGGGCGTAGAAGTCGCGCACCAGGCTGTAGCAGTCCAGCACCCCGTGGGCGAACTGGCGACCAACCAGCGGCGCCTCGTAGCCGCAAGGCTCGATGGTCTGAAGGTCACCGCACTCCGGGTCGGAACCGGTGCACTGCCCCACGCTCACGATGTGCCACGGCAGGCCGCTGGCCTCGCACATGACGCGGTCGGCATCCGATGGCGTCGCCGGGGCGTTGGGGTGGCTGTGCACGACGGCCAGCACCTGGCCCTGGTCTTCCGCATCGGCATAGTCCTCGGCAGGCAGGCGGAAGTGCTCGCTGGGCGTGGTGGCCACGTTGCGGCAGGCAACGAAGACCTCACCGTCGGCCGTGGCCACAATCAGTCCGCAGCACTCGCGCGGATACTCGGCCACGGCGTGCGCCTGGATGGCCTGCAGGGTGCTCTGTTGCATGGTCTCGCCCATGAAAAAGCCCGCACATGGCGGGCTTGGTGGTTACTCGACGGTGGCGTAAATCAGGTGCGCAGCAGGCCTGCGGCCGGGAACCCGCCATAGGGCAGAGGCTTGTCGGCGCCGAAGCGCAGCTTGCAGCTCCTCACCCTGCCCCCGCACTGGTCGCGCGACGGGTCGGTGGTCGGCACGTCGTTGGCGTCGGCCACAGCCGGTCCGGTGTAGCCACAGAACGGGCCGCGGTAGCCGCCCCGGATCAGCCAGCCGCACACGCCCGCGATGACCTGCCTCCCCGGCAGCTGCTCGCCGTTGAGGTCGATGGCCGTCGTCAGCTCGAACTCGACCACCTCCTTCGTCTCGGAGACCTTGCGCTCGATGAACCAGATCTCGTCCAGGAAGTGCTCGTTGGGGTCGGCGGTGGGGTTGAATCCACCGATCACTGGCTGCGCGCCTGTCGGGATGAAAAAGCCTTGTGGCGTGTCTGCCAGTTCGATCTGCGTTCCGTAGGCGACAACGTTCCCGCCAACTGTGTTCGTGTCCGGGCCTATGCTGGACGTGGTGCTGCTACTCGCGGCATTCAGCACCACCTTGAACACCAGCTTCAGCACGCCGCCGCCCACGTCGGTTTGCTCCAGCAGCGTGGTCGGCCCGGCGGTGGAAGTGTTGACGGTGAACCTGCTGGTGGGTGTACCCGCAAGAATCGAATAGGTCGTGCCGGCGGCGGTGTTGTGGTTGATACCGATGCGTGCCCTGCCGGAGCTGCCGAACTTCAGGTACGAGGTAACGATCAGGGTGTCACCTGCCGCATAGCCGCCAGTGCCGGATGCATTCGTCGTCGTCACCCGATGCCAGCTAACGCCATTGCTCGCGTAGCGCACCGGGTAGAAGGTCACCCCCTCGACCGTTTCCGGCGGCAGATTGGTGCCGGCGCCATTGCCCTCATAGTTCCAGCGCGCACCACCGTTCACTCCCCCGGGGTTGTTGCTCCAGCGCACCCGGTTCTGCCCGGGGAAGTTCTTTGCATCCAGGTACTTCACCAGCGTCTGCCGGCGGATCACCTTGGCCCCGACCATGTCGCCGTAGAGCATGCACATGGCGGCGATCCGGCCGTCCAGGTTGCCAACCTTCAACCGCGGGTTCGGCGGCTGGTCGCTGGTGCGCTCGAACCCGGTCGCCTCAATCGGCCAGGCGCCGTACTCCTGCCCCTGCCACCAGATCACGCCCGACTGCAGGTGCGCGTGGAAGAACAGCTGGTCGGCGCCGAAGCTGCTGGCGTCCAGCTCGTAGACCGTGACGCGGCCACCCGGCTCGAGCTGCTGGGCATCGGCCGTGATCATTCCAGCACCGCCGATTCACCGGCGCCCAGCGGCAGCGATACCTCACCAGGCCAGTTGAAGGCCTCCGGCTGCGGCAGCAGTGCCCGGACCTGCTCCCAAGTCTCAATGCCCGCAGGTGGTGCCAGCACCAGTTGCTCCAGAACTTGGCTGACCGAGTCGCGCCAGGCAACCATTGCGCGCGCCTCATCGCGATAGCGGGTGATCCTGCTGTTGAAGTAGCTGCAGCAGGTTTCGATGCTGTCGTAGCGGCGCTCAACTACCCAGCTGGTCATCCATGCCCAAGCGCTGGCGCGGATAGCTGCAAAATGCTCCGGACTGTAGAGCTTGTAGGGCAGTGGCTCAGGATCCGGGACGTTGCCTGCGTCCAGCCATTCCCTGTACTGCCGGGCTTGCCAGGTGTCAGCGTCCACCGGAATCGTTGCGCCGGTGTCCAGGCATTTCACCGCACCAGTGTCCTTCGTCAGCTCGTACATGATCAGATCTCCGAATCCGCGGTCCAATGCCACCAGCCACCCCACTGGCCATTCGTGTTGCTCCAAGCGGCGTTGAACCCGGTTTCACCGATAGCTTCAGGTGAAGCCGCGACGTTCGTGCCATCGGCTTGGGAAATGACCCCCGTGGTTCCCGAGGGAGCACCACGAAGCACAATCGCTGGAGGCGCGCGCATCACGCACTTGAAAGTCACGTAGGCTCGATTCAGTGAATTCGTAAGGTTTCCGGAGCCCCAGGTCACTCGTCCTTCGTTCGTTACCGTCCCTGGCGTTGTGGCAAGGTTGTAGCTCTTCTGGTAGTACCGCTGGCAGAGAGCCACCTCCAGCGCCTGCGGGCGCACCACGAACGGACTGGCCGCGCTGCCACGTTCGAGCTTGGGCCGGGCGTAGGTCACACCCGATGCAGTGAGCTGAACCGTCAAGTTGCCGCTACCGGACGGCGTGAGCGTCACGCCTCGACGCCCACTGCCGGCGGTGATCGTCCCTGTTGCCCCGCCAACACTCACGCTGATGCTGCCGCTCGGATTCTCGACGCTGATCGTCAACGGCTGCCCCCAGGCAAGCTGCGGCGCCTCTACGATCTGCTGCAGTGGGCCGCTGGTATGGGTGAAAACACCCGTGGTCGCATTGATGGTGACGTTGCAGCCACCTGTGCCAGCCTTCCAACGGTCATAGCCATACGCTCCGGCCGCCAGCGCGCCACCAGCGAAACCGCGCTGGTTGATCGGAACGCCGCAGTTGATCAGCATGTTGTCGCCGCCGACAGCGGCAAGGCCTGAAACCGAACCGTACAACTCCTCGAAGTTGCCGTTGATTTTCTGCGACATCAGTCGCGCAGGGTCGCCCTTCTTCCCGTTCGGCTGGACAGTGTCGATATCGATAATTTGGCGTGCCATGGCCTCTCCTACGGCTGGAACGTTTGTTCGAAGGTGCAACTGATGCGGATGTATCCTTCGCGCTCATCAGTTGCTGACAGCTTGGTGCAGCGAAATCGCGCCATTGGCTCGTTCGGTGGAGTCCAGAAGAAGCTCTCTCCCCGGGTCTTGCGTAGGCGAAGAAACGCTCGCACCCCAGCCATGTCATCCGCTTGCAAATGGCCCCACAGCTCGATGGTCCAGGTCTGCCGCTCGCTGTTGATCCCGTCAGTGGCAACCTGCTCATAGCCGTCGCCGAAGCGCGCGGTTTTCTCCGCGTAGGCGTACTCCACCTGCGGCTCTTGGCTGTAGACCAGCCAACCGAATGTTTCGGTCATAGTCGATGACCCTTGAAATGAAGGCGAAGACCGCGCAACGCATCCAGCAGCCGCTTTGCTACCATCGGGCTTCCTCCGGTTGCTGAGCGAGCGGTCTGAAATGAAACTGAAACTTGAGTCGTTCTCCGCCCAAGAGCCTGTCGGCGAAGACGGTCAATCTGTGGGCGCTGTGTTGCGCGTTGTGTTTCGCGATGGCCTGCCCGGAACGCTGGGTGTCTCTGGCACCATCGGCATTTCGTTCGAGCACCCCAACCCGGCCGGCCTGACATTCGCCGAGGTCGAGCGCCTGGCGATCGATCGAGTACTCGACGCGATGTGACCACGGAAGGGCTCGCTGCTTGCGAGCCCTTCCCGTATCCGCGTCAATCCCTGACTACCTGCTGTTCTTCAATGCCCACAGAACGCCATTGGGCTTCATCTGCTGGATAGCCCACTGCCCCGCCATTGCGTTGAAGCTCCGTTGGATTGCGCTCTCTGAGCTACGGCTGGCAGCGCCATCGCCAGCCCCATCGCCGCCGTTCTGCACGTTGATCGTGCTGTCGATGCTGACTGACGGCCCGCCGGCGAGCGCACGAGCCGGCGATCCGGCACCAACAATGCCGCCGTCAACATAGCCACGAAGGCCGCGACGCATAGCCTCGACAACGCCCAAGCCACCAGCCCGGGCAATGTCCGTTTGCGACCAAACCACCTCGCCCTTGTGCACCACGCCGGCGGGCTCGTACTTTCCACCGTCACCGGTGTAGCCCCCGGCAGAGAAACCCCACGAGCCGGAGAACAGAGACCCCAGGGTGCCGGTGTAACCACTGCCTCCGCCGAAGCTGTTCGCGATGCCCATTGCGGCTTGCCGAAATGCGATCTTGGCCAGGTCGGCCAAGACCGAGCGGGTCATATCGGAGAAGCTGATCTTGCCGGTCTCAGTGAACTTCACCCAGACGTCCTCGAGGCCGCCGAACACGTTGGAAACCAGACCCCCCATCTGCTGCGCCGCGTTGCCGGCCTGCTGCTTATAGTTTTCCCAGGCACTCGCTGCTCCCAACAGCCAATTGCCCTCGGCCTGCTGTAGCTCCCGATAGCCATCGCGCACAGCCTGCACTCGGTCCAGCGTCTTGGCCAACAGGATTGCCTTCTCTTCCTCGAAGGTCGAATCGTCGATCTGGTCGGCATTGCGCTGCAGCGTCAGTTGGCGCAGCTTCTCCGCCTGGTCGTCGTAGGCATCGTTGATGCGCTGCTGGATCTCGAACTCACGATCACCCATGCCAACCTGGGCAACTCGCGTCTCCAGGTGACGCCGCAAGGCGTCGTTGCTGGCCTCCAGCGCGTCCGAGTACGCGGCGATCGCGTTCCTGCGGGTCTTGACCGCGCGCTCTTCCTCGGTCGCCAGCACCTGCAGCTTCGCGGCCCCGTCGGTGCGCACCTTGGCCAGCCGCGCCTCCAATTCGCCCAACTGGCGCTTGACCGTGATTCCTTCCTTGCCCGCGACGTTCTGCCGCTGAAGGAAGTCGATCTGTGCCTGCAGCGATCGCGCATCCGCGTCCGTGCTGGCCTGCGTCAGTTCCTTCATGCGGCTGTAGTAGGCCTCAGCCGTGATCTGACGGGCTGCATACTCCGCGCGCAGGGTCTGGGTGCTCGCCGATATGGTCGCCTGTTCCTGCACCAGGTCGTCCTTGTAGCCTTGGAGGCCTGCCGCCCTCGAAGCCGACCCGCTGGACGACTTCGGCTTCTCTGCATACTTTTTGTCGATGGCGGCGACGGCTGCGGCACGGCGTTCTTCAATGGCACGTACCTCTTCCACGAGCCCGGCCGCTTCAGCTTTACGTCGGACGACCTCAGCCTGCCCGTTGATTTGGGCGATTTCCCTCTTCTTCTTCTGCTCCTTCGTGGCTTGGGCCTCGATGATCGCGTCTTGCTGCTGCACGTACTCCGCGCTTGCGTCTTGGGCAGCCTTTACTTCTGCATCCTTTCGCTCTTTGATCAGGTCGCCAGCCAATGCCTTGATCTTCTCCGACCGCTCCTTGATCGACTTCTCCATTGCAGCGAGGGCAAAGGGATTCCGGGCCAACGGCAGGCCCCGCTGGGTGCCGCTAGCCAGATCGTTCAGCTTTTCCAGTTCCCGCTGGTTCTCAGCCAACAGCTGCTGCATTTGCGCTGCCGCTGGCCCGAGGCCCACACTCGCCTGCATCGCCGACCACGCCTTCGTGGCCTCGACCCACAGGTCCTTGAATCCCCGAATCACCGGGTTCTGGCTGGCGCGGACCCGAGCGAGCGCCATGACCGTTTCGTCCGCTGCTGCACGGGTTATCACGGTCACGGAGTCTTGGTTCCGACCTTGCTCCTGCAACGCCTTCACCTGCTCGTAGAGCGCCAGGGTCATGAAGTTGACCTGCTCGTTGAGCTTCTGCATTCCCTTGACCGGGTCTTCCGCCACCTTCGCGTACAGGGCGATAGTTTCATCAAGCGCCTGTCCGCTGATTTCCTTCATCGCCACGGCCGCGTTGGCCACGTCCTGAAGGTTCTGCGCGGCAATCTTCCCGTTCGAGCCGACGGCCTGAGCCGCCTCGGCGCCAACGCCCGCGGCAACCTGCAGCGCATCGCTGGTATTCTGAGCCATGGTGACGAGCGTCAGGGTCGTCGCGGCCGCCTCATTGCGCGACAGGACCAGCGCCTTCGTGTAGGCCTGGGCCTGCTGCTCGGCGTCATACCAGGCGTAGACCACCAAACCGACAGCCGCCGCGGCCACGGTGTACGGATTCACCATTCCCAGCAGCGCCGACGAGACCCCCTTCAATGCCGGCTCCACGCCGCCAAAGCTGTCCTTGATCTGTCCACCCTGCTGCACCAGCACGGTGAAGAACGGCATGCCGCCCTGCAAGCTGGTGAAGATGTCGGTGAACTGAGCGGGCAGCTGGCGCATGGCCTGTGCGGTCTGGCCAGCGGAGATTCCGAGGTCGCTAATCTGGTTCTTCACTGGCAGCGGCCGTCCGGCCTCGCTGCGCAGTTCGCGCAGCTGCCGAGTCAGCACACCCAGCCCCTGACGAATGTCGGCCAGGTCCGCGCTGATGCGGACCCGCAAGTTGGCAGATGGCTCAGCCATTGGTAGGTAGCTCCTTCGGGGGATGAACAGGGTCACCGCCCGTCATCAAGGTCTGGTACTTCTGCCAGCCGGCGGCATCTGCACCGAATGCAACACGCATGGCAAGCGCGAAGTCGACCAGCCGCAGCCGATCATCCCTAGCGGCAGCTGCGGTGAAAGCCCGCAACTGCGCCAGGGTGTAGCTGAGCACTTCGCGCCGGCCGTGTCCGCGAGCGATCAGGAACTGGACAAGGTCGGCGGTTGCGGGAGGCTGACCGCTTCCCTGATCGCCACCACCATTCGCCTCAGCCGTAGGGCAAAAAAATCCCGATTGAGGCCCGCCACCGCCTCGAGAAGCTGGGCCACCTCGTCCAGGTTGCCTCCCGCAACCCACTTCGGATCGCGGTCGACTGCCACGGCCAGAGCCGCGGCAATCTCGGTGCTGTCCTGTTCGAGCAGGTCCAGCACCAAGGCTCCGACGTCAACCGCCGCGGAGCCGTCGGGCAGGCCGGCGATCATGGCGATGCGCCCGATCGTCGAGCGACAAGCCGCAATGAACGGCCCCAGCTGCTCGAGCCGCAATGGCCCCACGACGAGCACCTCACCGCGAAAGGGAACCGAGCGAGTGGGCGGCGTGATGGCGTCCATGTCCTGCACAGTCACTTCTCCTGCTGCCAGTAGAAGTAGGCCGACTTGTCAGGGCCCGTCGCCTTGGCCACGTCCTTCACCAGCTTGCCCGGCACACTGCCCGAGCCAAACTCGGTACCGATCAGGCCCATGCTCTCGATGACGCCGCCGGTGACCTTGTGGCACACCAAGCGCACCATCTTGCCGCCGCGCGCTTCATTGGCGCCAATGAACTGCATCTCGTAGTACTTCTGGCTGGTAATGGCCGCCTCGACCTGCCCCAGCGCGGCATGCTTGAAGGTCACCTTGACGTTGGGCGCACCCGCCACCGGTGCCGGGATGGTCGAGCCCGCGGGGATGAAGAGCATTCCACGCTCGAGCCGGTAGTCCTTCCCGGCCTGGTAGGCCGTGGACCCGGTCGAGGGCTTCACATCGGTGATTTCACTGGCAATTCGCGACAGCGGCACATACGCGCCAACCACGGCAGTGGCCACCTCATCGGTCACGGTGGCCGCTGCCACATCAGTCGACTTGCCACGCGTCACGCGTGCGAAGTTGGCTGCGTTGAAGTCGTGGAACGTGTAGCTCAGGTTGTAGCCGGTGACGCGGTCCACGCTGTTGGCGACGCCACCGCCTGGGTTCTGATAGTCGGCCAGCTCGACCGTGGTGGACTGCGGCGCGACCGCGAATGCGGACACGTTTCCGACCTCCTCGAACGGCAGGCCGCTATTCCACTCGCGGATGAGGACGATGCCGCTGCCCAGGTAGCTGTAATCTTCGGCCATGATGGCTCTCCAGTTGGGATGCCGCTGAGCGGCGGGTTATTTCTTCGGGATGTTGGTCTGGTAGGTGATCAGGACTCCCACCCAGCCCGCGCCAGCTTTCTCCGGCATCAGGGGCTCCATGCCGACATAGACCGGCACCTGGACGCCCACGGGGTAGTTGCGGGCCGTCTCCCGGCTCTCCAGCGCGGCCTCGACGTCGCTGACCAGGTCATCGAGGCCGGCTTGGTAGTTCTCGATCTGCGACGGCACTCGGGCGATCACGCTGACAGTCGTCAGCCGGTGCGTACTGACCTTCGCCGGGTCCGTCGCCCGCTGCTGCTTCTCGATGACAGCAGTGAGCACAGCCGTCGTGTCCTGGTCACCGGGCGTTGGCTCCAGCGTCCAGCCAGTGCCAGCGTCGGTGAGGTAGCCGTTCGCCTTGCTGATCTGCTGCAGGGTGACGCCCATTGCTTCCAACAGTTGCCGGCGGGGGCTAGGCATTGGCCACCTCCCACTGGGCAGTGGAAGCGTCAGCACGGAGCGGCTGCACCAGCTTCAACATTCGACCGCTGCCGTCGATACGGACCACAGCGCCTTTGCGGGGCGTGACCTCGCTCAGTTGCAAGGTGATGCGATCGAACGTGACCGGTACCGGGCCGGCGTCGACTTCGCCGAATTGCTGCACGCTTTCGTCCAACAGCACGGTGCAAGGCGTCTCCGTTCCGTCGTCGGCGATGAAATGAGCGGCATCGGCAACGCCTGCGGCTCCAAACGCCTTGAACGCCAGGGCGTCGAAACGCTGCATGAATTCCTTCTGATTCAAGGCAATGGCCTCGCTGTTTCCATCGCCTTCTCCAATTCGCGCTTCAGGTAGAACGGCATCAGCCGCTTCCACGTGTCTTCGGCCATGCCGAAAATGTCGTAGCGCTGTTGGTAGGCGGCGGTGTTAGTGAAGATGAAGATCGAGCGCACGGCCGAACCCCAGCCAGTGCTGATCCGCTCGTAGACGCCAGGCCGGAGGCGACCACGACGCTTGATGATCACGAAGTACTCGCCACCGGTGGGCGCGCGCGTCCTGCGCCGTTTGGCGCTCGTCTCGGTCTGGTTCTGGTGCTTGTCCCGCTGGGCACCCAGCTGCGACAGGATCTTGGTGACCTGGCCGGCGGGCACGTTGCCGTACTGGTTTGGCCGGGCGCCGCGGCCCATCACCGCGAACTGGCTCGGCGACAGCAGTCCCCTTCCCTGCAGCAACCGTTCGAATCCCTTGCGCCGACGCTGGCCACCCTCGACCTCCGCCAGCAGATACTTCGCCGGCGGCGTGCCCTTGAAGGCCTCGTCCCTGATGTAGATCTCGGCGTACGGCTTGTCCTTTGTGGCCTTGCGATAGAGCGCCGCGTTGGTGGTCAACGGGGTCGGCCGATCGAACACCCGCCCCGCCTGCACCTTCCACCGCTCCCGGATCTCGTAGGCAACTTTGTTGGCCGCCTGTGAGGCTGCGTAGGGCAGCTGCGACTTCTCCAGGTCGCTCAGCTGACGCCCGAGCGCGTTGTCGGGGTCGACCCCGATCCTGATCTGGGCCATACAACCTCCTGCCCGGCCCGCCGAAGCGGGCCAGGCACTGCTGGCTTACTTCGCGCCCGCCTTCAGGCGGATCACTGCATCCGGTCGGGTGTTGATGTTCAACGGGTTGGACTGGCTTTCCAGCTGGATGCCCTTGTTCATGCGCATCGGGGCGGTCTTGGTGTAATACGGCAGGCCGATACCGCGCACCGTTTCCAGGTAGTCCGCCGGCGCGAAACGGGTCAGGAACATATCCGGCACGCCCAGCGGGAATGCGATGGCTTCGCCATCGGCCAGGGCGAGATCGCCGCCGGTGTTGCCCTGCAGCTCTTCGAAGGTAATATCGCCGAACACGAAGCCCTTGCGGACGTCATCGCGCAGCGCAGCACCGTCCTGCCAGCGCTCGTAGGCCTTCTGCACTTCCGGGTGGTCGGTCAGGGCGTCGAAGAAGCCGGCGCTGCAGAACACGTGGATGCCGGTGTACGGGATGCCGCCGAGCTTTTCCTCGATCGCGCGCTTGATGGCCATGCACTTGGCGCGGACCTTGGTGGCATCCTTGTTCAGCTCCATGCCGATGACGGACTGAGCGACACCGAATTCTTCATAGAAGTCGATGATGACCGAACCGTCCGCATCCAGCAGCTTGCCCTGCAGGGCGCCCATGCGGTGGTATTCGATGGTGAAGTCCAGGTCGCGCTTGTGCACCGCCTGCAGCGCGTTGACCACGGCGGCAACGTTGGCGCCTTCCGGGTCGGCCGGGTCATAAACGCCCAGCAGCTGGTCAGCCATGACCGTCGAGTTCTGCGGCAGGTGGGTGGTTTCCAGCAGCTTCACCTTGCCACGCTCCAGCCCCTTGGGCTGGCCGGGCGCACCGCGCGGAACGTTCGGGACCAGCACCAGCTTGGTGCCCTTGATACCCACCTTGACGATGGTGGTACCGACCAGGCCATCTTCCTGGAACAGGCGCATGTCGGCCAGCCGCGTGGAGATGCGCGGCAGGTTGTTGATGTAGGCGTTCAGGGCGTCGAAGCTCAGCACGCCCAGAGCCAGAAGGGTCTGCAGATCCATGGTGATTTCTCTCTTGGAATGGGATACGAAAAGGCCCCGCGAAAGCGGGGCCAGGGGTCGGCGGGTGAAGAGGGAGCTGCTCGGCGGTCAGCCGCCGGCAGCGGCTGCGATGGTGATGGTGTCGCTGATGGCTTCGCCCAGGTCGGCGGCCGTCACCTTGAGGGTGTAGTCGCCCGCTGCGCTCAGCGACGCCGCATCCCAGGTGATGACGCCGCCCACGGCTGCCTTCGCACCGCCGCCGGCCAGGTTTCCGGTGCCGCTGGCCTTGGCCAGAGTGGCGCTGACGGTGCTGCCGGTGGCCAGGGCACCAAAGACGTCCTTGACGTGTACCACGATCGGGCCCAGCGCAACCCCGGCGGTGCCGGTCAGCGGTTCGGACACGAACACCAGGTGATCAGCTGCGTTCGACGCGATCGGCTGCTGGGTCCAGCGGGTGATGATTCCCGACTCGGCCAGGCTCAGCGCGGCCAGCAACTTCTGATCGTCGGTAACGCCGTCAGCCCAGACCAGCTTTTCGCCAAAGACCTCTGCATCGCGTGCGATCGCTGCACCCTTCACCGGCAGCTCGCCAGCGTTCGCACCGGTATCCACCGGGCCGTAGAGCACCTTCACTGCATCGGCACCGTTGGCGGCCACGGTATTGTCGGCCTTGAGCAGGGTGCCGGCGGCCAGCATGCCCTGCCCGGCCGGCAGACGGATCAGTTCGCGGCTGCGCTCGCCGCCCGCTTCGGACAGCAGGAATTCGCCGGTACGGGTGCCGGCCAGGGAGATTTCCATCGTCAGTTACCTCGTTGCTTGTAGATGTGGTTGGGATTCAGCTTCGCCTTGTTGTCGGCGGCGCGTTGGTCGGCCATGGAAGCCGGGTGTGCGGTGACGACCTGGGTACTGCGGCCTTCCTCCGCCTTCATCGACAGCAGCTGTGCACGCACCGTGTCGAGGTCGGTGTTCTTCTCGATGAAGCTGGCAGCGAGGGTGTCATCGCCACGCAGCGCCGCTGCACAGGCGTCCTGCACTGCGGTCGCGTACTCGATGGCGCTGGCCGCCGGTTCGCCCTCCTGCAGTGGGCGGCGCAGCAGGGCCACCGCGAGTGCCGGCGGCAGCTCACTGGTTGCAACCGCAGCTGCCAACGCAGCGGCCGGGTTCTCCACGACTGCTGCAGGCGGTGCGGGTGCGGCCTCGGGTACCAACGGCGTTGCAGCTGCCTCCGGCTCGTCGTCCGGATCCGGGCCGCCCGGCGCGGGCGGCTGTGCCGCTTCGGCCGCGCCGAGGTGCGCGATCAGGTCGTGCCAGGTGCCGAGCCGGGTAGCAAAACCAACCGCCACAGCCGCCTGGCCGCGGTAGCAGGCCGCCTCGGTGGCGCGCACCGCTTCGGCTTGCATGTCGAGGTTGCGCGCCACGGTATCGACGAACAGCGTGTACATGTCCTCCAGATCCGCCATTGCCTCTGCGTGCGCTTCCTCGCTGAGGGGGAAGTTGGGGTTGAAGTCGACCTTGCGGGCACCTGCGAAAAGCGGGGTGACCTTCAGGCCGATCTGTGCGTTGTTGCCACTCCAGTCATGGTGGAAGCGGACCACGCCCACCGACCCGACGCCGCCGGTGCGGCTGACCCAGATCTCGTCGCACGCCGAAGCGAGGGCGAATCCGGCGGAGTACGCGTGGTCATCGACCAGTGCATACATCGGCTTCCTGCCACGCGCCTCGAAGATGTGGTCGACCAGGTCAAAGCAGCCAGACGCCATGCCGCCCGGCGTGTCCAGCCGCAGGATGATGGAGGTCACCGCATCATCGTTGAGCAGTTCATCGAAGAAGTCGCGCACCGCGGCGTAGCTCACCGGACCTGGGCCGCTGGCGCCGGGCATCGGCCGGTTGACCATTGCACCGGATAGGTTGATCACACCGATCAGTTTCTGGGCGACGCCCACCGGCTGCCCGTCGGCGCCGGACACGTCGAAGCGGTCGGCCTTCAGCACGCTGTCGTCGCTGGTGACCTTCCCTTCCAGATAGCCGCCCACCAGTGCCTCGCCGATGGTCGGCTGCACCAACAACGGCTGATTGAGGACCGCGGCCGCGAGCGAGGCCACCACAGGCGCACGGCTGCCGCGACCCAGCATTCGGGCCAAGAGGCCAGGCTTACTCGTCATCGTCATTCCCTTCATCGTTGTTGGCGCCAGGGGCGCCGGGTTTGTCGTCCTGCCGGGCACCGGAGGCGTTCGTACGCCTCGGGTCGCTGTCGTAGCGAAGCCCGGCCGCGTCTGCGCGCTCGTTGTCCAGCGCCTGCTCAGCGTCGACCTGTTCGGGATCCTCGCCAGCGCCCAGCACCACCTTGCTGCGTGATTTGAAGCCCGCCCGCACAGCCTTGAGTTCGGACGTCACGTCCTGCACCGGGTGGCTCCACGGCCAACCCTCGGGCACCCACAGGGTTTCGGTCACGTCGTCGCGAAGGGCCACATACCGTGGCACCTTCAGCAGGCCGGCCAGCACCGCTTGATCAATGAAGGCGTCGCGAACCTTCTGGCAGAACATGGGGATCATGTAGAGCCACTGGTCCTGCTCGATGACACGGCGGAACTCGTTGAGGATCAGGCGCAGCGCGCGGTCGGAGACGTTGCGCAAGTCGCCGGTGAGCACCTCGTAGGGCACGTCCTGGCTGGCGCAGATCGCCAGCAGGTGACCGCGCAGGAACTCCGCATAGTCAGAGCCGGCACTGGGCGGATCGGCGAAGTCGATTTTCCGACCCGGTGGCAGCTCCTGCAGCGTGCCGGGTTCCAGGCCACCGATGGCCGTTCCATCGGCGTCCTCACCGGTGATCAGATCTCCGACGGCATCGCCCTCGTCGCCATCAGCGCTGGCATCTGATGTGATGAAGCCGGCGAACAGGTTGGCCAGCGCCTGCCGTTCCAGCACCGCGTCATCGAGGCGGTCCAGGTTGAACATGCGCAGCAGAGCCGGAGCGGAGCGTGGTACGCCCCGCATCGCACCGGCGCGGCTGGGCCGGAAGAGGTGCAGCACCTGCTCCGCAGGCACACGCACCAACTCGTTGCCGTTGACTGTCTGCTGCAGATCCCCGGGATGTTCCCGGTACATCCAGTAGGCCACGCGGCGCCCGATGCGATCGACCTCAATGCCTTGTCGAATCGCGTTTCCGTTGCTGGCCACGCCGTTGTAGTGCTGCGGGCACTGCTCCGATTCGATCAGCTGCACCTGCAGCGGCACCGGCAAACCGTCCTCGGGCCGCCGGTAGCGGAGCCGGGCGAACACCTCGCCGGCTTCGTTCCACTCGCGCCAGGACAGCGCCTGCAGGCCCTCCCAGCCCAGCACGCCGTCTGCATCAGCGTACTTGCCCCAACGGGTCCACAGCTTGGTGAGCTTCTTCTTGTGCTCCTTCGACCCCCAAACTGGCTTTGCCTGGATGCCCGTGGCGATGCCGTTGGATACGCTCTTGTTGAGCGCACTTACCATCCACGGGTCATTGCGGGCCAGATGCCGTGCCCGGGCCAGCAATGTGGACAGGCCCATCAATGCGGCATTGGGCCCGAGCGAGGTCGGCCGGAAAGTGCGCAGACGTCGGCCACTGCCGGCGGCGCGGTAAGGGCCTTCGGCGATATCAGACATTTCCGGTCCCCGACTGGTAGAGACGCACGATGCGGCGACGCCGTGTCGCGCCTGATGCTTGGCCAATCTCGTCCCGCATCTGCTTCAGCAGCCGCCGCATCGAGTCCAGGCTTTGGTAGGTCACAGTTCGGTCGGCGTAGCGGACGCTCAGGACGCCCGCCGAGATAGCTGCCTCCAGCTTCGCGACCTGTTCTTTGGTAAATGCCATATCAGCGTCCCAGGTACTTGCTTCGGATGACGCGGCGGGTTCGCGTGCGCGGCGTTGGCGCCGGCGCGACGTCGTCTGCCCTCACGTCTGGGTTGTCGTCCCACGGCGCGGCCCATGCCGGCGGCGCGGTCCAGTTGATGGCCGGAACCTTCAGCCACAACGCCATGCCTTCGGCATAGCCGCACAGGTCGAAGGCTTCGTTGCGGCGCTTGGCCAAGTTTTCCCAGCCTCTTGCCGTCCTCGATTCGGCCGTCAGCTCCGCGTAGAACGCCTCGGGCAGCCAGTCGGGAAAGTGGTAGTAGCCCGGCCCGGGCTCGGCCCGCTTGATGTTGGCGTCCACCGTGTCCTTCAGTCGGTCCACGTTGAGCAGCAACTGCGGCACATCGCCCTTCGACCCTGATTTGCGGTCCCGGCGCTTGCTGCTGTCCGGGAAGGTCTCCCGGAACAGCCCACCCTCGCGTCGCGCGTCGCCCTTGATCAGCCTGACCCTGGCGTACAGCTTCCTGGCCTTGAGCGAACGCCAGAACTCCAGCGCGCGCACCGAAGTGCCCGACTTGCCGCCCCAGTCGATACCCACTGCATGCACCGGCATGCTGCGGCCGGTGGCATCGTCCAGCGGGTAGCGCCGGCTGATGACCTTTTCGACCAGGCGTTCCCAGTCTTCCAGGTACTTCGGAGGGTCCAGTGGCAGGAAGCCGCCCGAACCGTCCTCCCGCTTGGAGGTGCGCAGGGTGAAGGAATCGACCACCCAGCGCTCCAGTTGCCCGGATTCCCCGATGCCGAAGCCCAGCACCAGCACGACGAACCGGTTGGCCTGGACGTCGACCTCACCGAGCAGGAAACGCACGCCCGCCGGCACAGCACCCGCAGGCCAGACCTCGGCCCGCTCCTGCATCTCGTTCGGATCACTGGCAGAGCGCGCTGCCATCGGCACGTAGTTGATCGCGCCGTCGACGTTATGCGTCGTCTTCAGCGGCCGCTCTTCACCGGTGGTGGCGAACGTCCGCAGCGCCTGGAAGTAGCGCTCGATCAGCGATTCCCAAGACTGGTAGGCGGCTGCAACACCACCCAGCCAGTAGCTGGCGATGCGCGCTTCCGGCCTTTCACCGGTGACCGTTCCGTCGGCGTGCACGACCTGGCCCTCCGCAGCCCACACGCCGCTGCGGTTCATCCCGTCCTTCCACCGGTGCTGCAGGCCCACACCGCAGTGCGGACAGTGCAGCAGCGAGTAGTGCCGCGCCATCTTCTGCACGTCGTCCAGCACGACCCGTTCGAGCAGTTCCTCCATCGGCGGTAACGCGAAGCCGTCATAGCCTGGCGCTGCCTGAAACCGCTCGCCGCACTCCGGGCATGGCCAGTACCAGCGTCGGCGGTCGCCGCGCGCGTACAGTGCCGCGATGCCGGCCGCCGGCGGGCCTTGGTGTGGGTGCAGAGGCTTCCACGCACCGTCGGCGTAGTCGGTTGCCGGGCTCGATTCGGCCACCACCATGCCGGCTGACATGTAGGTCTGCGTGCGCTTCAGGCCAAGGCCGAAGCATTCGTCGATGGTCAGGTCGCCGGTGTAGTTGTCCACGTCCGTCATCAGAACGTCGTGGATGTCCTTGCCCGACAGCACCGACACCGAGGGCCAGCCCATGCGCAGCGACATTCCCGACCGGAAGAACTTCAGCAGGATGTTGTCGTCGTGGGCACGTGGGCTCAGTCGGGAGCGTAGCTCCGGACTGGCGGCAATGCTGCGGGCGATACGGGTCTTGCTGTAGTCCTCGGCCGCATCCTTGGACATCTGCACAACCATGGCGTCGGCCGGGTTGCAGGTGATCAAGTAGGCCAGGCGCGCATCGATCAGCGAGATGGTCTTGCCCGATCGCGCCGGCCCGACGAACACCACTGCCTCGTATTGGCGGCTGCCGGTCGTATCCAGCGGCTCGACCATGTAGGGCGTCGTGTGCGGATCCCAGGAACCGGCGGCGCCGGCGGCATTGGCCACCTGCAGCACCCGCGCACCCTCGCTCACCCTGATTCGGCGCGGTGGCCGGATCATCTCGGCAACGCCTTGGCGCACGCTACGCGCTGTTGCGTACGTCGTCATCGGTGATGCCCTCGTACATGGATTGCCGGACGCGATCGCATTCGTCCTGGACCTTAACTACCTGCTCTGGTGTGAGCCCTGCCTTGCGCTCGAGCACGTCAGGCAGCGTGTCGAAGAACTGCACGACCTTCTTCACCAGCTCTGCGTAGTCGGCCTCGACCTCTGCCGCCGGCACCAGCTGCCCGATGGTCGACTCGACCTTCAGGCGCTCGTTCTCCGACTGGTAGTAGGCGCGGCGCTCCATCGGCGGCAGGTCACGCGGATCCACCACGCCCTCTGCGCCGAACACCGCGGCGCCCGGATTCACCAGCGCCGGTGCTGCATCGGCCAAGCGATAGACGTCGTGCCCGGCGCGCTTTGCCAGCGGTGGTACACCGGCCTCCTTCAGCCGCTTGCTGGCGGTTCGGCGGTCCATCCCGAACTCATCCGCCAGCCTGGCCACGGACCAGCCTTTGGTGAATTCGTGGATGTCAGCCATGTCCTACCCGATGTACAGCCTATTCAGGCCAGAAAGTGCGGTTTCTCCCGGCAAAAACCGCCAAAAGTGCGGCCTGTGGTGGAGCACCCTAGAGGCCGAAATACTGTCTTTGACCGGGGTCCGAATTCCCCCCGGTGGCTCTGGCTGAGCCCAGGGGCCCCGCCCGTTCAGCTTTTTGTGGATAACCTGTGGACATTCAGCCTTCCCGTTCAGTTTCGCATTCACATTCTCTTCCGTGAATCCATCCCGTGAAACATTACAGGTCAGTCGAATGCGACGCCGTTGCATCCGCCGCAGGCTTCCCCTGCACCTGGTCGATGGCGTCGAACTGCGCCTCGTACTGCAACAGGCATCGCTTCCTGCCATTGCTGACGTCGAACACAGCGGACGGCGGCGCCTCGCGCACCCACTGGCAGCGCTTGCGCAGCTTGGCGTCGATGGGCACATAGGTGGCCACCGGAACCTTGATGACGGCTGCCGGCGGCGGGTTCGGCTTCGCAGGCGCGGCTTGGCACGCGGCCAGAAGCGCAGCGGTAGCAACCACGATGACGCGCATGTCAGTACCCCTTCAGCGCCGGGCAGGCGGAATCAAGCAGCTCCAGGGCTGCCTTGCAGGTGTCTGGCCGTTGTTCGTAGCGACCGCGCCAGGTGGAGGCCTCCTTCTCAGATGCCTCAATCTTTCCGGCCAAGTCCTGCAACGCTGCGGCACTCTCCGCCTTGAGGGCTTCCAGCTTCTCCGCTTCAGACCTCAACGCGGTGGCGACTTCGGCCAGGCGCTGATCCCGGGTGTCCACGTCTGCCTGCAGTCGGGCGGCATCAGCCTGCCAGTCGGCCCGGACCTTGATCACTTGGGCGCTCAGGTCGCGGATCTTCTGCTCCTTCTCCCAAGCGGTCAGCCCGGATACCATGCAGCCAAAGGCCAGCACGGCGCACACCAGCTTCACCTTGCTGCCGGGCCTACTCAGCCACTGCAGTGCGTCGGCAGCGGCACCTACGATCAGCGTCCACAGCGCGCGAAAGAACCGAATCAGGACGTTCATGGTTTGTCGCCTCCGATGGCGCCGGTGGCTCGCTCCACCATGCGCACGTAGCCGGGCAGCAGCCGGCGGATCAGGACGCCGGACAGGCCGGCCAAGGGCAGCTGCGGTGCACCCGCCAGTGCTGGCCAGATGGATGCCGCAACGGCAATGACCCAGGCGGCCACGATGGCGTAAGCCACGACCGCCACAGCCAGGGCAGCCCAGCGCGCGGCTGTCTGCAGGAGGCGGTGCCCCCGGCGGCGACTGGCATCGGCGGCAACCCGCTCTGCGTCCTTCTCCGGCAGCAGAAGCACGCCAATCAAGGCGCCAGCCATTGCCACCATCAGCACGGACTGCGGAACGCCGAGGATCACCCGCTCCGCCTCACGCAGCGCATCGGCTGTCGCAGGCGCCACAACGGCCGCGGTGAACGTCCCAACGATGGTTTTCAGGGTGCTCACGGGCTCGGTCACGGCGCCACCGTTCCACCAGCCCTGCGATATACCCCAAGCAGGTCAGCCAGCCTGTGCTCGGGCTGGCCGTAGCCTGCACCAGGGAGACTCGCCCAGATGTTCCGGACACGACCGATGGCCTCCTCGATCTTCCCAGCCTGGATCAGCGGCAGCGCGCGCCGCTCGCGGATCAGCTGGATTGCCCACATGTCCTGCGATAGAGGGCCAAAGTCCGGAAGCTTCAGCAGCGACCGGTAATGGGCGTAGTCCTTCAGCATGAACTGGTAGCGGCCAGACGCGTTCGAGGTCAGGCCTTTGCTGTTGATGCTCTTGGACCTCCGGCCATGCGAGAAGGGATGCACTGAGTAGTCGGCAAACACCTCCGGCACGCGATCGGCGCCAGTAACGATAACGTCATAGCCACCGTCCTTGGTCGCCGGGCTGGTGCTGGTGCCTTCAGACCAGGCCAGCATGTCCAGGAAGGCCACGACGTTGGTGCCGCCGGCCTGTTGAGCGGTGATCTTGGCCATCACTGGTTCCTGCAGAAAGGTGCCCGCCCCGCTGCCGGCTAGGCGCGAGGGTTGATCCGGACGGGGGATGCGGGCGTAAATTAAGGCGCTGGAAAGCACCTGGTTACTCCCGACAGCAAGGTCAGGAAGAAATGCTGAAAATTTTTGTTGATACGTGCGTATGGCGCCATTGGCTTTCGTGGATAGAAGGCCTATTCAGCGACACATCGACTCACTCTGTAGATGCCATCGCATTCGACGACGTGCTAACGGCCATCAGCAATGGCAACGTCCAAGCCCAACTTCTGTACGACGAGCGAGTAGTACTTGAGCTGGGGGAGAGGCGTGCTGCAGAGATCAAAACGCGAACCGAAGGCCACTCAGCCCGAGTCCCTATTCCGCTCACGCGAGCTGATGGCTCGTTCAAGGCTGATGAAAGCGTTCTTTGCGGAGGCATCTACGGCGGGAGCTTGGACGTTTTGCTCACAGCGGATGGCGTTGATCATGAACGCTTGCTCCATGAAGCCGCCGTACGTGCACAGTCAGCTGGCTCGTTTCTCTACGAGGAGAAGATACGGAAAAAGGAATTTGATGTGGAGCATCTAGAGGCGTCGCTGGAAGCACATGCAGACTACTTCGTAACCACTGATGTAAAAACGATCATCCTTGCGATTCAGCGACTGTCCGACAGGCTTCCAAACAATCAGGCTCTTCAGTCGGTCAGAAGAACTCTGCGCCTACCAACGCAACTGAGAGAGGAACTCGTCTCGTCTGCATCTGGTTTGAAGTCCTCCTGAAACAACGAACCGCAGGTAACTGGACCTCCCGAGTCCAGGCCTGCGGCCGTTGTTCCGTGAGCTGCTTACTACCTCGCCCACGGTACATACTTTGCACAACTTCTGGTTCCCGATGCAACTGCGGTAAGGTTCCTTACCGCAGTCGGTCGAATGCGGTAAGTTTCGCGGCGACTGCGGTAATCTTTGTGAATCCAGCCAGCTACTGTTGCTCGCCGCCTTCCCGGCCCGTTGTCCGCTTTCCAGTACCAGGCGACTTCCCTGCATTGGATTCGCCACCCTCCGAAGTTTCAGGTGATTCTTCAGGTATCGGAGATGTCAGTCCGTCAGCACCCGAGACAGTCTTTCGCTTTCGAGACGCGGCCCGATCTCGCAACACGTCGAGCGACTTGATCACCGCATCGACGAGCTCAACCGTCCTCTGAATGGCTAGGCCACTGACCATTCCATGCGATGCCGTATTTATGAGTTTGGACGCAGTGATCACTGCGTCTGCCTGTTTCTCGTCAAGCGCCCCTTCGCGCACCAGATTATCAACTGTAGCCTCGGTCGATGTAGCGAATACTCCGAACTCCGTAGCGAGCCGCGCCAATGCTCTATAAAGAAGCCGCCGAGCCGACTCAAGAGGGACTTTAGAATCGGCTTCTGGGTAGAGCGAAAAGTAGTCATGCAATGGATTTCGCAATTCGAATCCACGTCTATACATCTTGGGTGGGGACGGCGGCCACTCCGATGAGTCAAAAACAATTGGTGCAAAAACTGAGGGCTCCGTTCTCGGCGCCGGCTGGTGCCCGCCCTCTGCTGCGTTCCTTTGTGATGCCTCTTTCCTCTCCTCATCAGCCGTGACAACCGGAATCACCTCTTCGGTATCGATATCCGAAGGAGTTTCCTCACCGACTTCAGGAAGTTCCGGATCATCAACGCCGCTTTCTTCAGGCTTCGGAAGACCTGCGTCCTCCACCTTCTTGGCGGCTCGCTCGACGTCCTGAAGCTCTAACTTTCCTAGTCCTGCAACTTCAACCGACTTCACGATTGATCGTAGCCAAGGAAGAACAGCCAGTACGATTAGCGCGAGCGAAATCGCGTCAATTTTGAATGCGTCTGGAAACAGCGCCCTGAGAACGACAGTCGCCAATGCTCCAACTGTGATGGCGATAGCTGCCCACTGTAGATCGCGAAGCCATAGCCCGAACTTCCTGAATTTCCACTTGTCCATCGCGACCGCTTCCTGTGTTCCCCAACTGTAGATGGTCCCACACATTCAGGCGGCCTAGAACCGCCCAGCTATCGTGAGAACAATCTCCGACTAAAATCCCTTCTTCCAGCGTCGACAGCGTGGTCGAGAGTGGATTTGGCAAGGCGGTACACCCGCAGATAGTCCGCCTTCCGCATCTTCGCAGCTCTCGCTGCCGCGTGCGACGGAGCTTTCCGTTCGGGCCATACCAGATCGTTCACGGCGTCCTGCAGCACCAGGCGTAGCCGCCAACGGTCGGCAGGATCATCCAAGCGCAGTGGCCCTGCGTCGCCGAATGCGCGGCACATGCGGAACACCCGACGAGCTGCGCTCCGCCCCAACAGCACGAGCGCCTGCCCTTCAGATCGCAGAGCCACAGCGGTTGCCGCCTGTTTTGCAACAGGATCTCGCATCATCCCCACAGCGCCCGCCACATCTGCCGCAGAGAGCATCGCGGCCGTGCTGCGGCCCTGCGTCGGTATCCGGAAGCTGCCACCAACAACCATGCGGGCGATCAGCTCGAGCGGGTCGCGCTCCTCGACCTTTTTGGCGCGCGCTGTCGCTACCGGCGGGACCGGCCGTACCTCTGCCGGGAGTCCACGAACGGCCAAGGACGCTGGCCGGCGCAACCAGTCTTCAGCAGCCAGCCGCTGCGCGTCGGCACCGACGAACAGCGCGCCATAGGCACCACAGCGCTGGCAGACCACCTGAGCGCTACATACCCCACCACGGGAATGCCGCACGCGATTGCGGACGCCCCCGCTGCCACAGTTGCCGCAGCCGGCCATGCTGCTGTCCAGTTCCAGCCCCATGTTCAAGCCACCTCACCGTCTTGCACGAAGACAGAGCGCCCATCGCGCCAGACGTCCCAGACACTGCCATCCACGCGGCAGCGGACCGGGCCGGGCTTCTCGGCCAGGTACAGGTAGTGGGCGGCCTCATCCAGGCTGGCAAAGTCGCGGATCATCGGGAGTGCTCCATGTTCGTCACGTTGTTGGGTTGCAGGGGCGCGCCCTGCTGCTGAAGGAACTGCAGCGCCAGCGCGCGCAGCTGGTTCTCGCCGACGTCCAGCCGCTCCACCAGGTGCTCACCGGGGCTGCGCACGCCCTCGATCTGCTCCCGTTTGACGCCGAGAACGTCAGAAACGACCGGGTCGCTCCCGCTGTCGGAGAGCAGGAAGTACGCCATGACCGGCTCCGTCTGGCCGTCGCGGTGCACGCGGCCAATGCACTGCTCGTGGACGCCCGGTGACCAGTCCAGCTCGCCGAACACCGCGGTGCTGCACACATGCTGCAGCCCGTCGATGCCAGCACCAGAGCGGAGGCTGATCAGCATCACCTGGCTGTCGCCCGTGATGAATGCCTCCTTCGCCGCCTGTTTCTGAGTGGGCGATTCGCTGCCGGTGTACATGACCGGGTTGTAGGCGGCCAGCTTCTCCTGCCAGATGCTGTAGACCTCCCGGTGCCAGCCGAACAGCAACACCTTCTGGCCGCTCTCCAGCAGCAGCCTGACGAACTCGGCCACGTAGGGCGCCTTGGCCACGCCCGTCGCCTGGCGCAGCAGACGGTCGAACTCGCCGGCGGCCTGCATCTTCTCGCCGCGGTACTGTTCGTTGGCCCGCAGGATGATCCGTGCCAGCGCCGCTGCGTCGCCGGTGATGGCGTCCAGGGCCTTGGCGTCGGCCTCCACCTCGTGCGGGATCTTCGACAGCGCCGGCAGCTCCCGCCCCACTTCCTTGCGGGTGCGGCGCAGCATGATCCCCTGGCGCCTCAGGTACTGGCCGAACTGCTCAGCGTCCTGCAGCTTGGCCTTCTCCCCGGGCGCGGAGATGCACCACTCCCGGAGGAACTCGTCATAGGTGCCCAGGCAGCCGGGCAGCAGCGGGTCGACCACATGGAAGAACTCGCACCCGTAGTTGTAGATCGGAGTGGCGGTCAGGCCCATGCGCAGCCGTGCCCGGCTGGCCAGGTGGCGGCAGGCGCTGTGGATGCTGCTGTCTGGGCTGCGCAGCTGCTGGCATTCCTCGAACACCACGTACTGTGCGATCTCCCCGAGCGTCTCGGCCCAGCCCCGGAGCTTGTGGTAGCTGACCAGGATCACGTCCGGCAGCGAGTCCCATAGATCCTTGATCCGCTGCTTCGGCTGCCGCACGAGTGGGTACGGCGTGCTCTTCCTGATGTGGTGCACGCGCAGCTGCGGCGCGAACTCGGCCAGCTTCTCCGGCCAGTGGTTCGGCAGCGCCGCCGGGTACACCACCACCGCCGGTAGGTTACCCGGTACCGCCATCGGGCAGATGCCGGTGACCGTTTTGCCAAGGCCCAGATCGTCAGCCAGCAGTAGCCCGCCGCGGATTGCCAACTGCGCTCCCGCCACGCGCTGATACTCGCGCGGGGGCCTCGCCAATGCGAACTCCGGAACCTGGACGCGCCCAGCCACCAGCTCGGCCAGGCTGCGCTCCATTTCCACGTGCTGGTCGGCCAGCTGCTGAAGCGTGCGCCCCGTGGCGTCGTCCATCGAGAGCGGGTAGCGCTGCGTGAACCACTGCAGCTCCCGGCTGTTCTCTGGCGTCGCCGACAGGTCGATATGTTCTGCGGCGTGCTGGCGCACCCGGGGAAACACGCGCTTCATGCGCGCACGCACCTGCGGCTCGCAGACCACCCGCCAGGTACTGCGGTCGGCGCTGTACAGGAGGGTTCCATAAGTCGTCTGCATCACAGTGCCTGCCTCTTCAGGCGAATAATGTTGAAGGGCTTGCCCTGCCAAGCCGGCCGGGCCACCAGCGGGCGGTCCCCCCAGCGTTCGGTGGTGGCCAGCAGCACCCCGCGCACCTGTGGCAGGTTGATGTAGCGCCCGACCTGCCGCAGCGCATCGGCGAGCGAGCCGGCCACCTTCACCTCGATCACAAGGCCATCCAGCCAGAAGTCAGCGCGGTTACTGGCGTCCAGCCGGTGCTCGCGCACGTGCGCATGGCCAGCCTGGTCCAGAACGGTGGCCATCACCTCGTGCAGCTGGACTTCAGACCCGTAGCGATACCCGAACCCGGCCAGCAGCCGGCCAATGCCCTTGAGCTGCAGCTGTTCTTCCATCGCAGTACCCGGCTTCATCGGTGCCACTTCCCGCCGCGTGACGATTGCGCCGCCCATCACGGCACCTCCGGGCGAGCGGCGAGCATGGCCGTCCATATCTCCCCAAAGGATCCGTCGTCGGCCAAAGTCGCCCAGGCGGCTTTCGCCATCGAACTCGACAGACCCACCGGCACCAGCACGTAGCCCTCGGGCGGAGTGCTGGCGGCAGAAATGGCGTTGATCGCGGCCTGATCGTTCCTGTCGAGGTCAGCACCGCAACCAACGTGATGGGCGTCCTCATGCAACCCGAGCTTTCGCAGCTCGGCGTCCAGCAGCGCCCGCGACCGCTTCTCGATGGCGTCCATCAGGCCACCTCCGCAGCCAGCTGCAGCCCGGTCGCCGCGTCGGCCTGCGCCCAGGTCATCTGGTCCCGGTCGATGCTCTCGGCCAGTCGCGACAGCCCCTTCGCGGTCACCAGCACCTGCTCGTGCACGCGATCCGGCTCCCCCTCCCGCCGCTGCACGCTGGCTTTGTGCGTCAGCACGCCCTGCTGCAGGCGGGTCTGGTACGCCAGCCAGTTCTTGCTGCCGGCGCGGCGGTAGATCCAGCCGTGCTCGGCCAGCCAGGCGAACAGCTGGCGCGGCTGCACCTGCAGCATCTTGGCCGCGGTGCTGATGTTGAAGGCGCCGTCGGCCTGGGTCAGGCGCAGCAACGCGCGGACCTGCGGCTCCTGGTACTGCACGCGCGCCTCGAGGATCTCGGCCTTCTCGCTGTAGGACAGCAGCAGCGCGCGCAGCGTCGCCGGGTCGGTCAACGCCTGCATCGGGTCAGGTGCAGGCGACCCGGCCACCAGCGCGTCATAGGCGCGAATCACCTGCAGGCTGAAGCTGGGGCTGATCCACATGGCGTAGGCATAGACCAGCTCGCGCACCACGTAACTGCCGCCGTAGCGGCCGGCTACCGAGTGCACCGGGTAAACCCGGGATTCCCCGGAGTTGACCAGTTCGGCCACCAGTTCCTCGGTCTGCTTCAGGCGCTGCCAGTCGCTGGGCTGGTGCCGCTTGGCGCCGCCGGCGGCCTGGTGCAGATCGTTCAGGCAGAACCTGCCCACATCGTCGCGGCGCACGCTGGCGCCGCCAATCATCATCGCGTTCAAGAGAACACCTCCGTTTTCCAGCCGCCGCCGGGGGCGCGCTGGACTGCCAGGAATCGGAACGGGTACATCTCGGCGGCCACCTTCACCTTCACGCGGGCGTCTTCCTCCCAGAATCCCTTCACCTCGTGGGCCTCCAGGTCGCCGGCGGCCGTCATCACGAAGAAGTCGATGGTGAGGTGGGTCTTCTCGGCCAACTTCAGCTTCACGGACTCGAACCGGAACCAAGCAATCTCGCCGGCGGCCAGCTGCAGCGCCAGGTGCGCGGCGTAGGCCTCTTCGGTCTTGTTCATCTCGCCGGGAACATGGCGGGGCCGGCCACGCGCGACCTTGCCGGCGGCGTTGCCGCTTCCGGCAGGCTGGCCCGCCGTCGGCGGCCGATACGCGCGTGGCGCGGTCGGCGCCAGTGCAGCGGCGGCTGTACTTGCCTGCACCAGGCGACGCATGCCCTCCGGCATGTCCTGCGTGGTGGCGTAGCGCAGTGAGCGGCTGGATGTCTTCTTCGGCGGCATCAGGTAGATGCCTCCGCAGCGCCCCACACGCGCATCGCGCGCTGCCGGAATGCATCGAACTCGTGCCGGGCGCGCTGTTGCGCGGCCTGGTGCTCCCGGTCCATCTGCTCGAGCATGCAGTCGAACTCGACGTTGAGCAGGCCCATCAGCTGCTCCATCGACAGGCCGCCACGGGTGCGGTGGGTCGGTGCCGGTGCCAGCTGCGGCATGGCCAGCTGCTGCTGCCCCGAGGGCGGGAGCGGCATGCAGTCCACCCGGCCGGCGTCGGTTACCGCCCAGGTGGCTTCCGGCCGACCGTGCCGGGCGCTGTCGCGGTTTTCGCAGCGGCGTACCAGGCCATCGCGGTCCAGCTCTCGCAGCAGGCCGGCGGCGGCGGCCGTGGTCAGCAACATGGCCTCGCGTGGTGCCCCCACCTCCAGTGCAGCGTTCCCCATCAGCTCCAGCGCTTCAGCTGCGGTGCTGTCACCGTGGATCCCGAGGCAGAACAGCATCAGGTGCCGCTGGTAGATGCGGATTTCAGCCGGCTCCATGCGCGCCTCCAAACCCCAGCTCGGCAGCAGCGAGCGCCATAGCGCTGCGCGCGGCATCGCGATCGCGCACCACCTGCGGCTCGTGCTTGGGAGCAGGCAGCGCTGCCGCCGGTGCAGGTACGGCGCCGCCGTCCATGACGTGCTTCACCGCCCGCTCGTAGGCGTTGGCCAACATGCGCTGCTGCAGCGCTCCGCTCTCGGCAGTGCGGTAGGCGTGCAGGTCCAGCATGGACCGCACCAGCACGGTGAAACCGCTGTGGGCCTGCCCCGGCCGCATCTGACCGTCGACCTCCGCCAGCGCCGGCACGCCTAGGCACATGGCACGGAACTGGCCGGGGTTCGGCGGCCACTGCAGCGCGCTGCGCAGGCAGTTGGCCAACCCCTCAGCCACCTGCCGCGGGGTGATTCCGGACATCACCTGGAACCACAGTTCACCGGCGGTGGTTAGGTTGCCAGCGTTGTTCACCGGCGCTGCGCCGTTCTCCCGCACCCACTTGCCTGGGAACATGCCGGCCATGCGCTCCCACACGGTCCACAGGGCGCTCACCGCGCGCTGGTCCGGGTCAGTGCTGGACGCATTGGAATTCGCCTTCGATGACGTCGCCGCCTGATCCGCCAAAGCCGCCAGCTGCCGCGCGCTGTTCGTGGAGTCGCCGCTGCTCGGCAACGTGCTCGGCAGAACCGAGTTGAGGGTTTGCATTGGGGCCTCCGGTGTTGGTGGTGTTCGTCGGCGTTGCGCCGGCGGCTTTTCGGCTTCGAGCGGTCTGGATTGCCCAGGGGAATGGCTTGGCGACAGGCGGTGAACGGCTCAGTCCCTCGGCGGCGGTGTCGGCCAGCTCCTGCGGGGTCACGCCTTCGGCCAGCGCCGCCAGGAGATCGGGATGGCTGGGGTTGGTCGAATGGCACCCGGCCTGCCGCATCAGCAGGCACGCATGCCCTGCGTCGGTCACACCGCTCAGAGATCCTTGAGCGTGCTGTGATGTATCTGGAGTAGAAGAAGTGGGGTCTGGGGTCTGGTTACCCGTGTTCACACCTGTGTTCACACCCCCTGTCACGCGTGACGCACCGTGACTTGTCACGCGTGACAACTTATCCAGTGTCACGTCCTCGTCGCCGGTGACGTGCGTGACGTGCAATGCCTTCAGCTCCGCCATGGTGGCCATGCCGCTCGGCACGACACCGACGTTACGGAGGTCCTCAAAGAGCATCGTGCGGCGTGCGCGGGTCCGCGCCTGCCGCTCAGCCTCGGCGTTCTTCCTCTCCTCCCTACGACCCTGCCCTTCCGCAATTCGCCCTTGGGCGGTGGCAATCTGTTCGTCGCAACGTTTGCTATGCCGCAGCCCGTCCTCGGCCACAGGGAAGTAGCGCTCGGCGACCTTCTTGACCGCTGCCTTGTCGGCCGCACTGATGGCACCGGCGATGACATACAGCTCCGCCAGGCTCTCTGGCAATGCTTCCTCTTCCGAGTAGTAAGCCAACATCAGCTTGAAGTAGACACCGTGGTCCGTCAGGCACAGCCGCGTGGTGTCCTTGAGGTAGTCGCCGGGGTACATCTCAAAGTAGATCACGCACCTACCCCCGCACCGCGCAGCAGCGGCGCCATCGCTACCGGCTCTGAGTCAACACCTGGACACGGATTGCGGGGCACGTCAGGCATGCACAGTGCGTCGGCCAGCATGCGTCGCCAGCGAAAGGCCGTGGCACGGCTGACGTTGAATCGATTCTGCACCTGCTGGACTGTCGGGAAGAACGCACAGCAGGTGCTCGCCCAGAGCACAAAGCCCATGATGATCTGCGTCTGGCACTGACCGTCCTGGGCCGCCTTGCGGCGGTGATCCGGTGCGCGCGATGGCGTCTCAGTGAAACCAGTCACGCGCTGGGGACCGCAAACAGTCCCGAGGCTCGCGATGGGGCTCATACAGCACCATCCGGGGCATCAGCCTGCCGTGCTGCGTCCTGCAGCGCGCGGAACATCGATCCGCGCAGGACCTGTGCTGTGGGAATGCGGCGGCACGCGGCTGCGGGGTCGTGAAGGTCAAGGAGTGCGCTGTACCAACGGTAGGCGGTGGCGCGGGAAAGGTTGAAGCGCTGCTGCAGCACTTCGATTTTTAGCGGCGCGGGCTGCTCCTTCGCCCATAGCACCACCTCTACCATCGGCAGCAGCGGCACTACCGCGGCGGGGATACGGCGGCCGGCACCTTCGAATTCGCTGACGACCGTAATGGCCCAGCTCACCATCGCTGACGTGCTCATGCAGCGCCCCCTACGACAGCGCGCGGCGCAAGCTCGTGCAGGTGGCAGGTGACATACCGCTTGGCGGTGATCAGCTCCGCTTCCAACTGCCCAATCTCGTCCAGCGCGCGCCGCAGCTCGGGGATGTCCTTCGGGCAGATGCGGCCGTCGGCCAGGATGTTGGTCAGCGCCTCAAGCGTGTGGCCAAACTCAACCGACAGGCGGGCAACGGCCAAGACGCCGGCGTGCGGCTCCATCATGGGGATCCGGGCGCCGAGGAAGCCGTAGCGCCGGGCCAGCTCGCGCGCGCAGGCATCGCGCCACTGCGGCGGAAGCGCGCGGACCCACGACTCTTCCAGGTCGACCGGCATTTTGACTGTGCCATTGCGGATACGGGCGATGATCTGGCCGTTGGCCTTCAACGCCTTCTCGGTGCTGTCGGCGTCGACGCCGACATGGAACTGCAGGATGCGCTCGCCCGGAGCCACGTCCGCCATGTACTGCTCGGCGATCGACTGGGCCAGGCTGGAGTCGGTGTGGGCGCTGTTGCGAATGGCATCCGTCGTGTGGCGGAACACCACCGCTGAGCGGGGCTCGTGGAACTGAGGATCAGGCTTCATTTACGCACCTCGGGAGGCGATGCAAAGTGATCGCCATGGACAGGACGACCAACACTTCGATTTGGGGCGCCGCACTCCCCGCGCTAAGCTCTATGTGCCAACAACACAGCACGCAGGGAGTGCGACATGAAAAGCGATCAGGTGTACAAGATTCCGCTGGAGCCAAATGCCGGCAAAAAGAACACCATCAACAACCTCAACGGCCGGGACGTAGACGTCACGGTCCACTTCAACTCAGGCTCGTCGGTAACCTTCCCTCTCTTGGCCAATGCCTCGTTCTCGTTTGTGACCGAGGGAGACGTCACAGAGATCGATATGGTCGTTCGGCCGCCGTTGACCGGGCCCGCCGCCATCGGCTGACTCAAGTGCGTAACGGCCTTCGGCAAGCTTTTTGATCCGCCAACCAGGTGGCGCCGAACGCGATGGGCGAGGATGTTGAGGGGGCATGATCAAGCCCCCTCCACTGGGACGATGCGGCCGGCGTCGGGGTCAGTGGACGCAGCTTCGGGTGGATCGAAAATGTCGGGGCGCAACTCGCTTCGGGAAACTTGTCCCCCGCTCTGCTCATCGAGCCGCCGCGCAAGCGCGCCATCGAACCGCGTCCGCTTACTCAGAGCCTTTCGCAGATAGCCAATCGTCGTCCCAGCCTTGACGGCGAACGCCGCCTGATCGTCTGGCGCCAAGGTGCCGAGGTAGGTGCGAAGTGTGTCCATACCAAAACAATACCTCCGGGTAAGCATCGATTCAATACCCGCAGGGAATTTACTTGCAGGTAATCAATCCTTGGAATAGCGGCATGGACAAGTACGAAGCGCGCCGAACGGCGCTGAAAAGGCTGGTAGATGCCCTGGGTAGAGGCGGAATAGCCAAGATCTCCGCGAAGGTCGGCAAGGACGCGAGCTATGTGTCGCGGATGCTTTACGAGCCGGGGAAGGCTGGCGGAAAGCGCATCGGAGAGGATGTGTGGGCCGAATTGACCCTCGCCTACCCCGACTATTTCGATCAGAACGCCTCTCCTCCAATCTTCTCAGTGCCTGAGACGCCTCCGGGATACGTTCGCTTCCAGCTTTTGGAGGGAGCAGCAGGCATGGGTATTGGGGTGGTCAACCAGGACTATCCAGAAGTCATGCGGGTCATGGAAGTCGCTGAGTGGGAAGTGCGCCGGAAGCTCGGCTTTCTGCCCCGGGCAGGTCGGATCCAGATCATCACAGGACGAGGGCCGTCGATGCGGCCCAAGATCGAAGACGGCGACATTGTGTGGATAGACACCGCCTGTGACTACTTCGATGGCGATGACTACTACTTGATCAGCTACAACGGGGAGACCCAAATCAAGATGCTTCAGAAGCGTGTGGACGGCATGTACGTCGTAAGCGCCAATCCTGAATTTAAAGAATGGCGTTGCGATGTGGACGACCTGAACATCCGTGGAAAGGCGCTGGTACATGCAGGCTTCCGACGCTTCTAGCTGCCACTTGGCGGCACCATCTGCGTACATGATTGACAAGGAAACACCAAAATGAAGCTGCCAATCTCCCTCATCGCCATGCTAGCCATTGCCCCGGTCGTGCAAGCCAAGCCTCTAAAGGACGATGCGTTCTTTCAGGCTGCACGCAGGGCAAGCTTCTACTGTGAGCTTGCGTCAAGCGATCTTGCATTCGCGAAGCAGTACAGCGGTCGATCCCTAGATGCAGACCGGCAAAAGATCGTTGATTGTTTGACTGAGGCGCGAGAGAACCTGCTTTCCTCGCTTAAGGCCATCCCTGCGACAAATGGTTCCAACGAGCTAAGGGAGGCTGCCAAACGGGTGTACTCAACTTGGGATCCGTACAGCACTTTCCTCGTGCGTGGCGTGACCTCGCGAGAAGTTGAGCGCTCCCCCGCAGTCCAGGAGTACCGCCAGGCCCTGGCTTCCTATCAGACCGAAGTCGAACTCGCTGATTGATCCACCAAAAAGTTACCTCCAGGTATTGACGTAAAGAATACCTACAGGTAATACTCTCTCCGTGCCCGACTTCTCGGGCAACGGAGAGAGTTCATGCCCCTGACCAAAAGCACCAAGCGAACGGCCCGCATCGGGCTCGCCGTGATCGCCTGTTTCGCCCTCCTGGCCTTGGTTGGCTGGGCCGCTCCCTCGGACGCACCCGCCAACGAGCGCGCCACCGACACCCCGCGCGACCTGGTGATCACCAGCCCCCGCATCTGCGCTGCACTGGCGGTGTACGAATTGGCCACGGCCGACGATTGGGGCCTGCGCGCCACCATCGCCCACACGACCCTCAATGCCTTCAGCGAGGCGCAGCGCGTCCCGGACTGCGCCGCCGGTGTCACCACGGCCCTGAGCAACGATTTCCAGCCTGCACGCTGGCAGCTGGCCCTCGATGCCGTTGACGCAGTGCAATCCGGCTCCTACCAGGTGTCCATCGAGGGATGCGTCCGGGCCAATGCGGTTGTCCCCCTGTCGACCGCAGACGGCAAAGAGCCGAGCACCTCCCCCGTGCTGGCCCGGGCGCAGTGCGTGATGAGCGGCCTGGCATTTGTCGAGGTGGCACCGTGATCACCGGCATTCAGATCGAGCCGCGCGCGGCAATGATCGGCAGCCAGCGCCTGCCGCTCAGCCCTACTGAGGCAAAAGTCCTGGAGCTGATCTTGGCCGCAGGCGATACACCGATCAGTCGCTTGCAGATCGAGCAGCAGATCTACGGTGCCTCCGGGCGGAAGTCGAACACCATCGAGGTGGCGATCTGCCGCCTGCGCGGCAAGATCGCAGCGCACGGTTACAGAATCCTCGCCACTCGCGGACGCGGCTACACGGTCTCCAAGGGTGGTGCGGCATGAGAGCTCCGGCCATCAAGCTGCCCGCACCGGAACTCACGCCGGACCAGCGCGCGGCCTTGGAGCGCGCGAAGCGCCCCCGCCGACATCCCTACCGCGTGTATTGCACGCACCAGGCGAGCGCGCAGCGTCAGCGCGAGGCGGAAGAACAGCGACAGCGCGTCGCGCCGAACCTGCACAGGTTGGTGCGCTGATGGACGGCCTGCATCCAATCGGCGGCGGCCTAGACGCGGTGATCGTCAGCACGGCCACACCGACGCCCGAAGAGAGGCTGCAGAGGTACGCGGCGGCAGTTGCTACCCACCCGTGCCGCTGGTTCTCGCTCCGCGTCCAGTTTGGCCAGATCCTGCAGCGCTCGCTCAAGAAGGGCATCCGGGTGGGCTACGCGGCGTGGCAACGGCAGATGCCGGCTCTCTGGCCACGCACACAACTCCGCTGACGCTTCGCCGGCGGCATCCATGGACCTCCGCAACCAGCTCGACATCTTCGACCACGACCCAGCCCGCCTGGCCAAGGCCAACCGCGTTGCGGCCGAGAACGCCCTGACCGATCCGTTCTTCTCCCAGAAGGTCCGACAGGACCGTCACGACTACTACATCGCCGAAGCCGAACGCCTTGAGCGCTTGGCAGCCATGGCCGAGGAGCCGGCCACCACCGCAGCCTGAGATCTCCCGAATGAAACAGCCTCAGCCCAGCGACGCCAAACCTCCAACACCGATTCCCGATAGCGCGATTGAAGCGTGCTGCGCCTCCGATGACCCGCTAGGCTTTGGAAACCCTCTTGTAGTCGGAGGCAAGGTTAAGAAAGAGCTGTGTTGCCCTACGGGCATCCTTCGCCCACTCGTCACGAAGCGTAGCGTCACTGTGTGCGGCAGCATCGCCGTTGACCAGCCTTTTGGACTGACGAACAACGTACTCAGCGAGCGACGTGGCGTTGGCGAGCAGCAGCGCGTCATCATCTTCCAGCTGGTGCCCTGTTCCTTTGATGGCCTCCATGGCAGCCGTGACCCTTTGGATCTCGTACTCGATGTTCGGAAGGATGAGTTGAGTGTCGGGACGAATCACCGATCCGAGGGATGTGACCGCGGCTTGAGCTTCATGGACGTGGGGGTAAAGCGCGATCTTCGATCGCAATGCGTCGTGCTTGGCTTTGCGCCGGCGCGCTTGGGTCTCTTTGAGTGCAAGAGCAAGGGCAAGCCCACTTGCTGCCGCGGTGGCGATGGCAGCCCAAGCATCCCAGTCGATTACACAAGATCGGCTGAGCAACCAGCACTGGCTCACTCCATCAATGATGCTCATCCCGCACTCCATCGGTGGTGTGGCCGGCATTCTGCCACGGCTCGAATGCGCCTGGTGACTACCAATGGCTAGCCAGCCGCTCACCGCTGCACCGACGCGCGCCGTCTCCAGCGCGCGGTTCATCACTTCACGCGGCAACAGCATCCTAGCGGCTCGATTTCAGTGCCTGCTGGACTGCGGTCACATCGTCATCCGACCAGGTGAGCACGTCCGCGGCACGAGGTTCTCCCTGCGTGCCCCATTCACCGCCCCATGCAACCAATGCCCGAAGGAACCCATCCATGGCTGACGGCTCCCGTGCTTTCAACTTCCCCATGCCGCAGCGCTCCCGGCTGCGCCCCGGCGAGATCGTTGTGGATCTGTTCGCCGGCGGCGGGGGCGCCTCGGAAGGTCTCAAGCAGGCCCTGGGCATCGATCCCGCTCTGGCCTACAACCACGACGAGCTGGCCATCGGCATGCACGCCGCGAACCACCCGCTCACCCAGCACCACCGCGAGGATATTTGGCACGCAGACCCACGCGTGGACGTGGCCGGCCGGCCCATCGGCTGGTTCCATGCCTCACCGGACTGCACGCACTTCAGCCAGGCCAAGGGCGGCCAGCCGCGCAGCCGCAAGACCCGCGCATTGTCGTGGGTGGTGCTGAAGTGGGTTGGCCAGCTGCTGCGTGCTGATCGGCTGCACGGTACCAACACCGCGCCGCGCATCATCTCCATGGAGAACGTGTGGCAGATCCTGACCTGGGGTCCGCTGGTGGCAAAGCGCTGCTCCAAGACCGGCCGGGTGATCACCCTGGACTTGGTCCAAGCCGTGCATCCGGAGTCGGGAAAGCCGCTGTTCCGGCGAGGCAAGCCGGTCATGGTCAACCGAGTCGCCGACAAGGGCGAGCGGGTGCCCGTCGAGCGCCAGGCGCTTGTCCCCCACAAGCGTTACAGCGGTCGCACTTGGCGGCAGTTCGTCGCAGCACTGCGGGCGCTGGGCTACGCGGTGGAGTGGCGGAAGCTGGTGGCCAGCGACTACGGCGCCGGCACCAGCCGCGAACGTCTGTTCCTGCTCGGCCGCCGCGATGGCCAGCCCATCGTGTGGCCTGAGCCGACCCATGGCACAGCACCGGGACAGAAGCCGCGCGTGACTGCTGCTGACTGCCTGGACTTCTCGATTCCCTGTCCGTCCATCTTTACTCGAGACCGGCCGCTGGCCGACGCCACCATGCGCCGCATCGCCAAGGGCGTCATGCGGCACGTCATCAACTCGGCCGATCCCTTCATCGTCCCTGCAACGCACCAGGGCGGCGATCGCGTGCATAGCGTGCGCGACCCAATGCGCACCATCACCGCCGCCAATCGCGGCGAGCTGATGCTGGTGGCGCCCGAGCTGGCGCCGTTCCTCACCGAGCATGCCAACGCAAGCCGTCAGCGGACGATGGCAGCAGACGGGCCACTTCCTACCGTGTGCGCCGGGGTGAAGGGTGGGCACTTCTCGGTGGTATCCCCGACACTTGTCCAGACCGGCTATGGCGAGCGCGAGGGCCAGGCCCCTCGTGCGCTGGATCTGCAGCAGCCGCTGGGCACGATTGTCGCGGGCGGTGTAAAGCACGCTGTAGCCGCGCCGCATCTAGTGAAGTTCCGCGGCGACAGCATCGGCACGGCGGCCACCGAGCCCGTGCCGACGATCACTTCTGGTGCTGGTGCAGCCAGGCCGGCCGGCGCAGCGCACGCTCTCGGTGTGGCCGCCGCCTCGCTGGTCACTCTGCGACGGAACATGGTCGGCGCCGATGCGCGCACGCCGCTCACCACAGTAGCCGCTCAGGCGGAACACCACGCGATATCCAGTGCCTTCATGGTCCAGGCGGCACACGGCGAAGGTCGAACTGGCGGCGTCCAACGCTGGGGAACTGGCAGCAAGGATGCTCGCTCGCCGGTCGGCACGGTCACTGCCAGTGGCAACGGTGGGCATGCCGTTGCGGAGGCGGAGCTGGCGCGACTTTCCCCTGAGCAAGAGGCAGGCGCCCTGCGCGTGGCAGCATTCTTGGTGAAGTACTACGGCAGCGGCATCGCCGTGGATCTGCACGACCCAGTGGACACGGTGACTACCAAGGATCGGCTTGCGCTGGTCACCGTGGTCATCAAGGGCACGCCCTACGTCATCGTGGATATCGGCCTGCGCATGCTCAAGCCGCATGAGCTTTTCCGCGCGCAGGGCTTCCCGGTGACCTACATCATCGACCGCACCGCCGACGGCACCGTGCTGAAGACCACGGCTCAGGTGCGCATGTGCGGGAACAGCGTCAGTCCGCCACCGATGTTCGCGATCGCAGAGGCCAACCTGGACCCGGTGCCGGCCGACATGGCGGTGGCGGCATGACCGGTGCTGCTCTGGACAAGCACGTCGCCCGCGTGCTGCTGACCGAATGCCGGGCGCGCCGACAGGGCCTCGGCTTCTGGTTCGCCTTCAATGCTGCACAGCGCGCGCGCATGCGCGCGACCGCTCCCGCACCACTACCGGCGTCGCCGCGCGCACCGGCACTGCCGGCCCAACTGGAGCTGTTCGCATGAGCCCCGGCCGCAATGCTGCATCAATCCGCGCTGCTCTGCGCGGCGCCGTTCCCGCCCACGTCACCGCGCGGGACATGATCCGCCGCCACTGCCGGGAGCACGGCAAGCAGCTTGCCTGCCTTGCGCCTGCCTGGGGCTGCCAGGTGTTCAGCGTTTGGCGCGCGTTCGGCCGGACGTCCCGCCCCCTGCAGCCGCATCAGGTTGAGGGCGCGATCACAACGCTGCAGCTGGACGAGTTCGATGCGAACGAGCTACGGCTGCGTGCTGCTCGCGAAGCAGGGTGGCACATCGATCCCAAGATGCTGCTCGAGGGCGGAGCATGAGCGGCGATGTCTCGACCATCAGCACAGCACCGCCGCCGACTGCGAGTGACGCCGTGCGTGAGATGCGAGCAGCAGGCCGCGCCGGTCATGCGGTGCCGGCCGATCAGGTGAATCGATGGGCCACCACGCTGATGCGTCTGTTCGGCCAGCAGCGGGCCGTCAGGCTCGAGCAATGGGGCGGATCGTTCTGGTATCAGATCGATGAAAGGCAGTGGTACCGAGCCCTTGCAGCTGGCGAACAGGTCCGGGCTCTTTACACCCAGCCGCTTCTCCACGAGGTCCGCAGGGCCGGCAAAGATCGGGATCACATCTGGTCGGCGGATCGAACGCACTGCACCGTCTGTAACGACCCCTTCGATTGGGCCGATCCGTACTGCAACCCACCCAAGCCGCCGGCGCCGATCGCGCTGAAACCCCAGCCGTTCAATCCGTCCTGGGTTCTCCCGCTGCTCGACCGACTGGAGCGAGCTTTGAAGCGTGAAGGCAAGCGGGAAAGGGACGAGTGGGGTTTCCGGATTTCGCAGATGCGTAAGTCAATCGAAGAGCATACGAAGGAGAAATCACATTGACCGTTGAGCACATCAAGGCCGCCGCGGGCGGGCGGTCACCACTGGTCCACCAGCAGCGCGCGGCCATAGCGGTTGCAGCAGCGCTCGAAACCGCCCTGACCAGCACGCGCCCCGCCAGCGGCGGCGGCCGCGCATTGACCTTCACATTTGCCGGTGAGCCGCAGCTGCAGGCCGCGTGCGACGCCTGGCGCGCATATGCCCTCGCCACCATCGACACGCAGGCGCCACTGGCGGCGACGGCGACCCAGCGGCTGACGGCCCAGATCGGCCTCGCCCTTTTCGATGACCCCACAATGGACCTGACACAGATCGCAAACCTTGTGACCACGGCGCGGTCGGATTCGCACACTGCGCTCCTGTTGGCGCCCACCACTGAAGTAACGGAGGCCTGAGATGGGCGCAGCTGAGAACTTCCCCGAAGTCCTGCTGAAGCTCGAGCAGGTCGAAGCCCAGACCGGGATGAAGAAGAGCTACATCTATCGCGAGATGAGCAAAGGCAACTTCCCTAGCGCTTTGAAAATCGGGGCAAGGACTAGATGGTGTCAAAGTGAAGTACAGAAGTGGATCGCCGTAAAGAAAACAGGAACTCGGCAATTACTCTGACAGCTACTAGTCCTCAATTCTTACGTCCGAGATTCACGCTCGAGCTCTTGGGTCAATTCTTGGAACTTCACCCAAATCTTCGGATTGGACGAACTTGTTCTAAGTGCGTCAATTAGCGCGCGGGAGTGCCGGAAGCTGTCAATCATGATCTTTCGCCAAGCGTCTACGATCATGTCCCGGCAATAGATATCTCGCTCAACACAGATCGCCACGTTCTCAAAGTGGTTGAGCAAGTAGAAGATGTCAGTTCTATCTGCTGAGGTTGCAGCGCAACGCTTTTCGTGATCTTCATCACTTTCATCCGCGATTTTCGGCGGTTTGTAGTCGATACTGACGAGATCTCTGATGTTGACGCCCGAACTGCTGTAGTAGCGCTCTACAGTTCGGCATCCTCGTTGGAGCTTCTCATCTCCGCGGCTCTCAAGCAGTAAACGCGCTGTCTCTTTGCGCTTGGCGATCAACCGTGATTCGCGAAGGGCATCGTCTTGTCCTGTCTTCGAAGCATCAATTTGCTGCTGGACGGCCGACAGTTGGGACTTGATCCCCGCCTCGGCAATCTTGAGTTGGCGCAATGCCACGAGCACGCCGAAAAGCAAGACAACACTATTGAATCCTGGAGAGTTCAGCACTCCCGCCAAAAACGTCAACATCCCCTGTTACCCCCTGTAAATCCCTTAAATAATTCCGCCCGCTATCAGCGGGCGGAAGTTGTCGCGTGGAAAGCTAGTTAGAAACCGCCAACAACTTCACGCATGGCACACTCCTGTGTTGGGTGGTAATTCATTACCAATGTGTAGTTGATGGAACAACTAGATCCAAGAGGATCAGAAACCGCCGACAACTTCACGCATGGCACACTCCTAAGTGGGGTGGGTGGGGTCTTTCGGTACCACTCTCTCGCAACTTAAGAAAGCCTGCAAGTGCCGCGGGACACTTTCCGCAAGCAAGACGCGGGATTGTTCCAATTTGCTTCAGATTGCGCAAGTGCCCTCATCGTCTCATTGACCCATGACACGCGACTGCCTGCTCTACCGGAATCATGTGTCCGCAGGGTCAACGGTCACCGAGCGGTCACCGAGCGGTACTGGCTTGACGAAGAAGGCACTGCGGATGATCCTAAGTGCCTGATTCGATGGTGGGCCCATCAGGATTCGAACCTGAAACCAAGGGATTATGAGTCCCCTGCTCTAACCGTTGAGCTATAGGCCCGGCGCAGCGTCACAGTGTAGTAGAGCCTGTGCTTGATCGGCTACCCGGTAATCGCAAACGGCAGCCGAGCATGGCTCGGCTCTACAGAAAGCACACACACCCCAAAAAGAAAAACCCCGCCGAAGCGGGGTTTCTCTCAACGCTTCAACAGCCGCTGGAAATCAATCGATATCCAGGAAGCTGCGCAGCTGCTCCGAGCGGCTCGGGTGACGCAGCTTGCGCAGGGCCTTCGCTTCGATCTGGCGGATGCGCTCGCGGGTCACGTCGAACTGCTTGCCGACTTCCTCAAGGGTGTGGTCGGTGTTCATGTCGATGCCGAAGCGCATGCGCAGCACCTTGGCTTCCCTCGGGGTGAGGCCGGCCAGCACGTCGCGCACGGTTTCAGACAAGTTGATGTTGGTGGTGTTCTCGATCGGGGACTCCACGTTGGTGTCCTCGATGAAGTCGCCCAGATGGGAATCCTCGTCGTCGCCGATCGGGGTTTCCATCGAGATCGGCTCCTTGGCGATCTTCATCACCTTGCGGATCTTGTCTTCCGGCATGTCCATTTCCTTGGCCAGCTCCTCCGGCGTAGCCTCGCGGCCGTACTGCTGGAGCATCTGGCGGGAAATGCGGTTCAACTTGTTGATCGTCTCGATCATGTGCACCGGAATACGGATGGTGCGTGCCTGGTCGGCGATCGAGCGGGTGATCGCCTGGCGGATCCACCAGGTGGCGTAGGTCGAGAACTTGTAACCGCGGCGGTACTCGAACTTGTCCACGGCCTTCATCAGGCCGATGTTGCCTTCCTGGATCAGGTCCAGGAACTGCAGGCCGCGGTTGGTGTACTTCTTGGCGATCGAGATCACCAGGCGCAGGTTGGCCTCGACCATTTCCTTCTTGGCCTTGCGCGCCTTGGCTTCACCGTAGGCCATGGCACGGCTGATTTCCTTCAGCTCTTCCAGGTCCAGCTGGGTCAGCTTCTCGATGTCGATCGTCGCCTGCTGTTCGGCGATGATCTGGTCCTTCACTTCGCGCAGGGCCGACGACCACTTCTGCTTGCGCTTCAGTGCGTCTTCCACCCACTCCAGGTTGGTCTGGTTGCCTTCCCAGGAACGGATGAAGTCCTTGCGCGGCATGCGTGCAGTGACGGTGGCCAGGTTCAGCACGCGGCGCTCATGGGCCTTGATCGACGCCATGGTGTCGCGCAGCTGCTTGGTCAGCACATCGGTCAGCGGCAGCGGCAGCTTCAGGGTGACGAACACCGCCGACATTTCTTCGCGCAGGCGCGGCAGGTTCTTCTTGTCGCCCTTGGTCGCGGCCTTCTTGAAGGCGTTGAAGGCATCGCTCAGCGCCTGCATGCGCGCGGCGACTTCCTCCGGATCCGGACCGGTCGGTGCGGCTTCTTCATCGCCACCGTCGACATCGTCGTCCTCGTCCTCGTCGCCTTCGGCGTCGGCATCGGCGCTGTCATCGGCAGCGGCCGCCGGCGGTGCCGGCTCTTCATCGGTCAGATCGTTGAAGCCGACGATCACTTCGGCCAGGCGCTTCTTGCCTTCCTTGTGGGCTTCGTAGTCGGTCAGCAGCGACTCGACCGAGACCGGGAACTGGCCCAGGGCCGCCTGGACCTGCGAAAGGCCTTCCTCGATGCGCTTGGCGATGGCGATTTCGCCTTCGCGGGTCAGCAGCTCGACGGTGCCCATTTCGCGCATGTACATGCGCACCGGGTCGGTGGTACGGCCACCTTCGGTGTCGAGCGCGCTCAGTGCGGCGGCGGCTTCTTCGGCCGCGGTGTCATCGACTTCGCGGTTACCGGTGTTGCCGTCGTTGAGAAGCAGGGTTTCCACATCCGGCGCAACTTCATGGACATCGATGCCCATGCCGTTGATCATGCCGATGATGTCTTCGATCTGTTCCGGGTCGACCATGTCGTCCGGCAGATGGTCATTGACTTCGGCGTAGGTCAGGTAGCCCTGTTCCAGGCCCTTGCTGATCAGTTGCTTGATTTCGGATTGGGCAGGACGTTCGTTGGCCATGTAGTGCTCGCGCCACCGGCTAGGGAGAAATAGGGAACGTAGCATTATACCAGCCCGGGGCCCGGCCTGCCGGGCGGTGGTCCCGGCGGCTTAGGGCCTGAGAAGGAAGGTCACGGGACCGTCATTGACCAGGCTGACGACCATATGGGCACCAAATCGGCCCGTTTCCACCCCTGGCGCGTGATTTTCACGACAGATCTCGACAAATCGATTGAACCCGCGTTCAGCCTCGGCCGGCGGCGCGGCGCTGGTGAAGCTGGGCCGCATGCCCGACCGGGTGTCGGCGGCCAGGGTGAACTGGCTGACCAGCAGCAGGCCGCCGCCGGTGTCGCGCAGCGAACGGTTCATCTTCCCGGCCTCGTCGGCGAACACCCGGTAGCCCAGCAGGCGCTCGGCCATTCGCTGCAGCTGGGCCTCGCTGTCGCCCGGCTCCATGCCGACCAGCGCCAGCAGGCCGGGGCCGATCTGCCCCACCGCTTCGCCCTCGACGTGGACGGCGGCCTGGCTAACGCGCTGGATCAGGACGAGCATGCGGGGGCTTCCAATGAACACGGCCGGCCACGATAGCAGCGCCCTTGGCTAAACTGGCGCCGATGAATCCGCAACGCAAAGCCCGGCTGGTCTACCGCGCCACCACCCTGTTCGCCCGCCTGCCCTGGCCGCTGCTGCGGGGAGTCGCCCGTGCCCTGTCCTGGACCTGGATCAGTCTCAACGCCCGTGAGAGCCGCGTCACCCGGCGCAACCTGGAGCTGGCCTACCCGGACCTGGAGGGCGCCGCGCGCGACCGCCTGCACCGGGAGCTGCTGCGCTCCACCGCCCTGCAGGCCATCGAAACCCTGCGACTGTGGAGCCAGGCGCCGGCCGACAACCTGCGCCTGCACCTGAAGCAGCGCCACGGCGAGGCCCTGTACGACGCGGCGCTGGCCAGCGGCAAGGGCGTGATCGTGGCGGCGCCGCACTTCGGCAACTGGGAGCTGCTGAACCAGTGGCTGGCCTCGCGCGGGCAGATCGCCATCGTCTACAAGCCACCGGAGGACGAGGCCAGCGATGCCTTCCTGCAGCTGGTGCGGGGCGGCCAGAACGTACAGCAGGTGCGTGCCGAAGGCCCGGCCGTGCGCCAGCTGTTCAAGGTGCTCAAGGACGGCGGTGCCACCGGCATCCTGCCCGACCAGCAGCCCAAGGCCGGCGATGGGGTGTTCGTGCCGTTCTTCGGCGTGCAGGCGCTGACCATGACCCTGGTCAACCGGCTGGCCGAGCGTACCGGCGCCACCGTGCTGTATGGCTGGTGCGAGCGCATCGGGCCGGACATGGAGTTCGCCCTGCACATCGAACCGACCGACCCCGCCGTGGCCGACCCGGACCCGCTGGTGGCCGCTACCGCGCTCAATGCAGGCATCGAGCGCATCGCCCGCCGCGACCCTGCGCAGTACCAGTGGACCTACAAGCGCTATACGCTGCGACCATCGAGCAGTGGCGAGGAAGACCCCTACGCGACCGAGGAACACCCGCACTGACGGCCGCTCCACTCAGGCCACCGCCCCCTGCGACCGGCGGCCGCACCACGTTGAATACGACGCCGGCGCCCCCATAGAGACTGCGATGTCCGCCTCCCCCGGTCCTGCCATGCCTGCTGCTTCTTCCCTGTTCGGCGATCCGGCCGCGATCCGCTGCGAGCGCGCGGTTTCCGAACTGCGTGCCGGTCGCCCGGTGCTGCTCCACGATGGCCAGGGCCAGCGCCTGGCGGTGATCGCGCTGGACAGCGCCACGGCCAGCAGCTTCGCTGCCTTCGCCAATGCCGCCCACGAGCGGCATTACCTGTTCCTGACCGCCACCCGCGCCCGCGTGCTTGGCGTGGAGGCCCCGCAAGGTGCGCGCCTGCCGCTGGCCGGTGTTGCCTTCGACGCCCTGCCCTCGCTGGGCTATCTGCGCGAACCGGGCCCGATGCCGCACGGCTGGAGTGCCGGTGACGCATTCGATGCAGGCGCCGTGGAACTGGCCCGCCTTGGCCTGTTGCTGCCGGCCATGGTGGCGGTGCGCTTGGACGCCGAAGACCGCACCTTCGATGGCGCTTCCGAGGTGGCGCTGTGCGACCTCGCCGAAGGCGCAGCACATGCGGCCCACGACTACGAACTGGTGGCGCGTTCACCGGTGCCGTTGCGCGACGTCGGCATGACCACGTTCGCGGTGTTCCGCGGCGGCGTCGCCCAGCGTGACCAGGTCGCGATCATCGTCGGCGAACCCGACCTGTCGGCGGTGGTGCCGGTGCGCGTGCACTCCTCGTGCCTGACCGGTGACCTGTTCGGCTCGCTCAAGTGCGACTGCGGCGACCAGCTGCGGCGCGGCCTGCGCAAGCTGAAGGAACTGGGGGGCGGCGTGCTGCTGTACCTGGACCAGGAAGGCCGTGGCACCGGCATCGCGGCCAAGATGCGCGCCTACGGCTACCAGCACGACGGCCTGGACACCATCGACGCCGACGCACAGCTGGGCTTCGGTGCCGACGAGCGCCGCTACGGCAGCGCGGTGGCCATGCTGCGTGGCCTGGGCATTTCGCGCGTGGCCCTGCTCAGCAACAACCCGACCAAGGCGCAGCGCCTGCGCAATGCCGGCATCGAAGTGCTGGACTGCATTCCGGTCACCGGCGAAATCACCGCCGAGAACGAACACTACCTGCGCACCAAGGCCGATCGTGCCGGCCACCTGCTGGATGTGGACGCGCTGATCCAGGCTGCCCAGTAACGCAGCCGACCTGCTACCGTCTGCGCGGTGCGGCCACGGCGGCCACGGCCGCCACCGCCCGCCCTGCCACCTGACGGAGCCCGCGTGACCGACGTTCCCCTTACTGCTCCGCCCACCGATGCCTGGCAGTCGCTGCCGCGCCGCGCCTCGCGGCTGGCCGCACTGGAAGGTGCCTTCGGTGGCCTGTTTGTGCCAGGCCTGCCGCTGGCCGCTGCATGGTGGTTCTTCGATCTGCCCGGTGGCGTATGGGTCGCAGCCCTCGGGCTGCTGGTGGGGGCTGCATGTGGTGCGTGGCTCGGCCACCGCCGCCTGGTCCGCACCCGTTGGCGGCTGGACGCACAGGGCCTGGGCCTGCGACGAGACCTGATGTGGCAGCCGGAAACGCGCATTCCCCTGTCGCGCGTGCAGCACCTGGACCTGCGCCGCGGGCCACTGGAACGCCGCGCCGGTCTGGCCACGCTGATCGTGCACACCGCCGGCACCCGCATGAGCGCGGTGACCGTGAGCGGCCTGGACGAGGCGGATGCCGAGCGCCTGCGCGACACCCTGTCCCATCAGCTCGACCAGGACGCCGACGCCCTGTGAGCCTGCCACCGCCTCTGCCTGCAGCACTGCCCGCCGGTGGCGAGGACCACCGCCTGCATCCGTGGTCATGGTTGTTCGTACTGTTGATGCAGCTGCGCCATTACTTCCTGCCGCTGGTCGCGCTGCTGGTGTTCGGCCAGCGGGGTGACCGCGACCCGATGTGGGCGCAGCTGATTCCGCTGACGGCAATTGCCGCACTGGTACTGGTGTCGGTGCTGCAGTACCTCAGCTACCGCTACCGTATCGGCGGTGATGCGATTACCGTGCGCAGCGGTCTGCTGGCGCGCAACCGGCGCGAGATTCCGTTTGCGCGCATCCACAACGTGGAGGTCCGGCAGAACCCGCTGCACCGCCTGTTCGGTGTGGCCGAGCTGCGCCTGGAATCGGCCGGCGGCGTGCGTCCAGAAGCCGAAATGCGGGTGCTGCAGCTGGACCAGGCGCTGGCGCTGGAACGACTGGTGCGCCAGCGCGGGCAGGCGCCGCAGGCCGCCGACGTTGTCGCCGCCGCCTCGATCACCGAGGCCGACACCGAACAGGTACTGCTGCGCCTGTCGAGCTGGGACGTGGTGCGCATGGGGCTGCTCTCCAACCGTGGCTGGGCGCTGGCGATCGCCGCGTTCGGTGTCCTGTTCCAGACCGTGCCGCGGCCGGTGATGGACGATGCCCTCCAGCGCGGTGGCCGCGAGGCATTCGGCTACGCCAGCCACCTGCACCCCGGCGTGGCCGGCGCGTTCCTGCTGCTGGCTGCGGCTCTGTTGCTGGGCTGGCTGGCGCTGCGCGTGTTGTCGGTGGTGCTGACCCTGCTGCGCTACCACGGCTTCACCCTCAGCGAGCAGGATCGCCGCCTGACCGTTTCGGCTGGCCTGCTCAGCCGCACCCGCAGCAGCGTGGCGCGCCGGCGCATCCAGGCCTGGACGCTGCGCGAAGGTACGTTGCAGCGCTGGTTCGGACTGCGCCAGCTGCGCATCGACAGCGCCGCCGGTGGCCCTGCGCGCGATGAGGACCGCGCCCTGCGCGAACTGGCACCGCTGGCGTCAAGTACGCGCTGCGAGCAGCTGGTGCAGCACCTGCTGCCACAGTTGCAGTGGCCACCCGCGCAGTGGCAGTCCATTCCGCAGCGCGGCTGGTGGCGGCTGTGCCTGGGCGCGCTGCTGCTGGTGCCGCTGCTGGCTGCGGCCGCGTACTGGCGCTGGGGCCCATGGGGCCTGCTGGTGCTTGCGTGGCTGCCGGTGGCGCTGCTGGTCGCGCACCGGCAGATGGCGCGCATGGGCTGGTACCTGGACGAGCACTATGTGGCGGTGCGCGGCGGCTGGTGGAAGCGCTGGTGGCGCTGGGCCGAGCTGGACAAGGTGCAGGGCCTGCGCCTGCAGCGCTCGCCGCTGGACAGGCTGCTGGGCACCAGCAGCCTGCAGCTGGATACCGCCGGCGCGCATGGCGATGTGGCGCTGACCCTGCACCATCTGCCGCAGGCACAGGCGCAACAGGTGATGGAGCAGCTGGCCGCAGCACTCGCGCGGCGCAAGCTGCGCTGGTGACGGCGGGGCCGGATCCCGGCCGCGCATCCACGCATGGCGTGGATCTACTGTAGCGCCGAGCCCACGCTCGGCTTGACGCAGCCGAGCATGGGCTCGGCGCTACATCACCCCCGTTACCGCTGCGAGGGGCCCCAATAGCCCAGGTCCTTGCGGATCTGCAGATCGCGCACCCAGCTGCCGAACGGCTTGCGCCGCAGCGCGCCCATTTCACCCGACAGGAAATCCTCGGTGGCCGCGATCACGCGCTCGCTGGACAGGCCATCGCGGTACGGGTGGATGGCATCGGCGTAGCGCACGATTTCCGCCTGCAGCGCCGCGTCCGGGTGCAGCGCGCGCTGCAGCATCGCCTGCAGCTGCGCAGGATCATCGAAGTCGATCATGTGCGGCTTGGGCACGCGGTTGCGGAAAGTCACCACTGGCTTGTGCTGGACAATGAACTCCGAAACGATCGACGAGGTATCCGATACCAGCACATCGGCGGCGCGCTGTGCGGCCATCACCTGCTCGGGCTCGATGAAGCGGGCATTGGCACCGGCCAGCGCGCGGTAGCGTTCGAACAGTTCCGGCGGGCACTTCGGGTGCAGGGTCAGCAGCCAGTAGTGATCACCAGCAGCGATATTGGCGGCGATCTGTGCGTGCAGGTGCGGGGCCGCGCTCAACCGTTCAGTGAAGGTCGAGCCGAACAGGATCACCGGGCGCTCGCCGGCCGGAGCACGCAACGCGGCGCTCTCGCCACCGTCATCGCGGAACAGCGGGTCCAGCTTCGGCCAGCCGGTCTCTGCCACCGCGAAATGGCCCTGCAGGGCAGCGATCTCGCGGAACGGCGCAGTGGTGGCCGGCCCCTGCGTGCAGTACAGGTCGAACATGCCGCGCACCCGGAAGTGGCCGCGCGCACTGTCGCGCTTTTCCACGTTGAAGCCATGGAACAGCTGCACCTTGGCCCCCGAAAGGAACGTCGGCACCCAGTTGGCCGCGCTGAATACCGCCCGCGGACGCATTGCCAGGGCCTGCTTCAGGCCCAGGTTGGGCACCCCCGGCAGGCTGCTGCCGGCCGCGCCATCCTCGAACCAGGCTGCTACCTCCTGCCCGGACGCGTGCAAGGCCTGCGCCAACGGGGCGAGAATAGGCAGCGCATAGCGCTCCGTCGCAAACAACAGGTACCCGGCCATCATGTCCTCCACGACCGCTCCCATCGAACGGCCTCGCATCTCGGCGTGCATTATCGCGTTCAACGAGGCCGGGCGCATCGGCGACTGCCTGGCCTCGCTGGCCTTCTGCGATGAGATTGTGGTGGTGGACTCGCAGTCCACTGACGCCACCGTAGCCATCGCCGAGGCCGCCGGTGCCCGCGTGCTGCAGCGCCGGTTCGAGGGTTTCCGCAGCCAGAAGGCGTTCTGCGTCGAGCAGGCCAGCCATGACTGGGTGCTGTGCCTGGATGCCGATGAACGGATCAGCCCGGAACTGCGCGCGGCCATCGAACAGGCCCGCGACGGCGGCTTCAGCGGCCACGCCGGCTACCGATTCGCCCGCCTCTCGGAGTATTTCGGCAGGTTCCTGCGCCACGGCAACGCCTATCCGGACCGGGTGATGCGGCTGTTCGACCGCCGCCAGGGCGGCTGGCGCGGCAAGCGCGAGATCCACGAGGCGGCCAGCGTCGACGGCAGCGTCGGTACGCTGCGCGGCGACCTGATCCACTACCCGTACCGGTCATTGCAGCAGCAGCTGGCCAAGACCGAGAAGTATGCGCGGATGATGGCCGAGCACGAGTTCGCACGGGGCAAGCGGGCCACCCTGGGCAAGCTGGTACTGGCGCCGGCCTGGCGGTTCTGGCGCGGCTTCCTGTTCCGTGGCGGCTTCCGCGATGGCTGGCATGGCCTGGTCTACGCCTACGTACGCGCCAACTACGTGCGGCAGAAGACCATCATGCTGTGGATGCTGGGCAATGGACAGGCGGTGGCCGATCCGGCGCCTTCCGCGGACCGGCCGTGACCACGCTGTGTCACACTTCGCGGGCGTTGCCTGAAGATCCCCCATGAAAATCCTGTACACCAACTTCCACTATGGCGACGGTGGTGGCCACACCACGTACATCGTCTCGTTGGCGCGTGCGTTGCACGGCCAGCACACGCTCCATGTCGCCGCGCCGGCCGACAGCCGGCTGCTGCGGACCATGGCCGATGAAGGCCTTGCCCGCACACTGCCGATTGCGTTCGGCAGCGGCCTGCCAACGCTGCCCCGGCAGCTGGCCGAACAGCGTGCGCTGCGCAGGCTGGTGCGCGATGAAGGCATCGACCTGATCCACGTCAACGGTGCGCGCGACCACCGCTTCGTGATGCAGGGGCTGCTTGGCATGCGCCGCCCGCCGATCGTGCTGACCAAGCACAACAGCAAACCCACCGATACCTTCGGCAATGTGCTGCGCGCGCGCTGGGCCACCGATCGGCTGATCGCAGTCTCGGCCGACACCAAGCGCCTGCTGGAACAGGGCCCATACCGTCGCTGCCCGATCGACGTGGTCCGCAACGGCGTGGACCTGGAGCGCTACTCGCCACAGCCGGCCGGCACCGGCAGCGCGCTGCGCCAGCAATGGACGCAGGATCCACAGGCGCTGGTGCTGGTCAGCAATGCCGGCACCGACGATTACAAGGGCTGGATCGACCTGGCCCAGGCCATCGCGCGGCTGCCCGATGCGGTACGCCCGCACGTGCACATGGCCGTGGCCGGCCACCTGCCCACCGCGCAGCAGCGCGAACAGGTGCAGGCGCTGGGCGAGGTGGCCGCGCAGGTGCACTTCACCGGCCTGCTGGCCGATACCCGCGTACTGATCGCGGCCGGCGATGCTGGCTTCGTGCTGTCCCATGACGTCGAGACGATCTCCTTCGCCTGCCGCGAGATGATGGCCAGCGCCAAGCCGATGCTGGTCAGCGATTACGCGGGCCTGCCGGAAAACATCGAACAAGGCGTCGATGGCTGGGTCGTTGCCACCCGCGACATCGACGCCATCGCCGCACAGGTGCAGGCGCTGTACGCACAGCGCGATGCGCTGCCGGAACATGGCCGGGCAGCACGCCGCCATGCACAGCGGGAGTTCGGCCTGCAGACATTCGCCGACGCCACGCTGGCCAGCTACCACGCCGCCCTGGCCAGCCCCTGAGCCAGGTTGCCCGAACGCTCAATCGGTGATGCCGGGCCCCTGCAGGCGGCGCTCGTGCTCGAGTTCCGCCGCCGACGGCCGGCAGGTGCCGGCGACCGCGTCGGCAGGCACCAGCCACCAGCGGCGACGATTGGAAATGCCCGCCATTTCGGCCTGCGCACGATCAATGCAGGCCTGCATCGCATCTTCGTTCACCAGCAGCCAGCGGTGCTGCGGAACCAGCCGCTGCCAGCGCACGGCTGCCTGCAGCTGTTGATGCCAACGCGCTTCGAATCCAAAGGTGGCCGCAGGGCGATCGGCCATCAGCAGGTTCTGCTCTTTCCATGCCACCAGTCCCAGCTCGGCCTGCGGGCCGATGCGTGCGCTGACCTCGCGCATCAGGCCACGGGCCGAGCTGGAATCGTTCAACACCGGATAACCGACCAGGCTGTACAGCACCCAGACCCCGGCCAGAGTAGCGACCAGGGCAACGTGCCTGCGCCGGCGCCCACACACCCACAGGCTCAAGGCCGACCAGGCCGCCATCGCCAGCGCCGCCCAGGCCAGCGCATCGGTGGCACCGGGAAGCAACCCGCGGCCATGGGTAAGGCGCACTTCGAAATCCGGATCACCCAGCAGCGCCAGCGCACCGACCAGGCCCAGCGCCAGTGCCAGCAACGCGGTGAATGCGCCCAGCACACGCTGCACATCGCGCCGCCTCAGCAGCCCCGGCAGCAACGGCGCCAACGCCAGGCAGAACATCGGCAATGCCGGCAGGATGTAGACGTCGCGCTTGCCGTGCGGAATGGAGAAGAACAGCACGACCAGCAGCCACCAGGCCAACGGCAGCAGGTAGCGCGCATCGCGCCGGCGCAGCCGCCGGAACCAGGCCGGAAGCGCCCACGGCAGCAGCAGGAACGCGGGGATCCACATCGACGGCATGATCGCCAGGAAGTACCACCACGGCTGGTGATGGTCCCAGGACTGCGTATAGCGCCGTGCCGTCTGCCGGAACAGGATGTCGTCGATGTAGGCGCGGTACGGCTCCGAGCCGGTGGCCAGGCCGGCCAGCAGCATCGGCACCAGCCACAACGACACCGCCAGCAGGAAGGCCAGCGGTGTCAGCCAGAACCGCAGGTCACGCACGTGCAGGCTCACCCGCGGCCAATGCAGCATGGATGCGACTGCGGCCGGCACGATCATCATCAGCGCCAGCACGCCTACGCCCTTGGTGATCACCCCGATGCCGGCGAAGAACCAGCCCATCCACCACCAGCGCCAGGCCGGGCCCAGCAGCAGATGGCGCAGCAGGCCGTAGTTGGCCAGGGTGATGAACAGCACCACCAGCGGATCGATCTGCGCCTTCTTCGCCTGGAAGGTGAAGTGCAGCGCGAACAGCAGTGCCCAACCCGCGTACAGCCCCACCTGCCGCGTCCACAGGCGGCGGCCGAGATCGACCACGCACCACAGCGTGCCCAGCGCGGCCAGCAGCGAGGGCAGCAGGAAAGCCACCCGCCAGTGGCCGACCAGGCTGTACAGCGCGGCCTGCCACCACATCAGCATCGGTGGCTTGTCCGAATACAGTTCGGGGCCGCGATGCGGGAACAACCAGTAACCGCTGTCGACCATCTGCTTGGCCACCAGCGCGAAACGTGGCTCATCCGATGGCCACGGATCTCGGAGGCCCAGGCCGGCCCCCAGCACCAGCAGGGCCATCACCACCAACAACCACGTCTGGCGCGACGCGTGGGTTTTCAGCATGGGACTCGAAACGGCAGCGGGGGTCAGGCTGCTTTTAACAGACGCGCGTAGAAGAAACCGTCAGCATCGTTTTCACCCGGCAGCCGCTGGCGTGCCACCCCTTCGCAATCGACGCCGAACGCGTCGCCCAGTGGCTGCGCAACGGCATCCGGATGCCACTTCAGGAACGCGCGCACCTGATCGATGTTCTCGGCGCGCAGGATCGAACAGGTGGCATACAGCAGCACGCCACCCGGGCGCAGCATCGACCAGCAGGCTTCCAGCAGGCGCGCCTGCACGCCAACCAGTGCATCGATATCTTCAGCGCGACGGTGGAACATCACATCCGGCTGGCGGCGGATCACACCAGTCGCCGAGCACGGCGCATCCAGCAGGATCGCGTCGAACGGCACGCCATCCCACCAGGCACCGGGATCACTGGCATCGGCAGCCAGGGTCTGCGCATGTTCGCCCACGCCGGTGCGGGTGTAGGTATCGCGTGCGCGGGCCAGACGGCGCGCGTCGATATCCAGCGCCAGCAGGCGCAGGCTGGGGTCGCGCTCCAGCAGGTGCGCCGACTTGCCGCCGGGTGCCGCGCAGGCGTCCAGCACGCGGGCACCGGCCACCGGGGCCAGCGCATCGGCCGCACACTGCGCCGACAGGTCCTGCACCGAGATCGCGCCCTCGGCGAATCCGGGCAGCTGATTCACGGCAACCGGAGAGGCCAGGCGCAACGCGTCGGCGCTGAGCGGACTGGCTTCCGCGGCGATGCCGGCTTCGGCCAGCGCTGCCAGTGCCTTGTCACGGCCACCCTGCTGGCGGTTGGCGCGCAACCACAGTGGCGCCGGTTGCAGGCTGGCGCTGAAGATCGCGTCGGCCTGCGCCGGCCAATCGCGTTCCACCGCATCGGCCAGCCATTCCGGGAAGGCATCGCGCGCGGGCTGTTCCGGGAAACCTTCGCGCTGCGCGCGGCGCAGGATCGCATTGACCAGGCCTGCCTGGCGCTCACGGCCCAGTGCACGCGCGGCATCGACCGTGGCCGACAGCGCCGCGTGCGCCGGCAGCTCGAGCACGTCCAGCTGGGCGAACCCGACCATCAGCAGCGTGCGCAGGTCGGCATCACGCGCCGACAGCGGCTTCTGCATCCACGACTGCAGCGCCGCGTCATAGGTGCTGCGACGACGCAGGACGGCAAAACACAGGGCTTCCAGCAGCGCGCGGTCGCGGCTGTCGGCCAGCTTCGGCAGCGCCCAGGCCAGCTCGGCCTTCAGCGAACGGCCACGGGTGAACACCTGTGCCAGCACACGTGCGGCCAGCATGCGCGTGGCCGCGCCCGGCGCCGCCTTGGCGACGGAGAAATCGTTCTGCTTCGACACCGCTTATGCCCCCACGCGCAGATCGCGGCGGGCGTTGAGGTAGTCGGCCGCAGTAATCGCCTTGCCACCTTCCCGCTGCAGCACGCGCAGGCGCAGCGCGCCCTGGCCACAGGCGATGTCGATGCCATCGCGGCTGGCGGCCAGTACGGTGCCCGGTGCCTGGCCGTGGTCCGCCTCCAGCGCCACCGCACCATGGATGCGCACGCGTTCACCGGCCAGCGTCGCCTCGGCGATCGGCCACGGATTGAACGCGCGCACGGTACGCGCCAGCGCGCCGGCGTCCTGCGCCCAATCCAGCTTCGCTTCGGCCTTGTCCAGCTTGTGCGCGTAGGTCACGCCCTGCTCCGGCTGCGGCCGCGCGATCGGCTTGATGCCGGCACGCAGCAGGCCCAGGCCATCGGACAGCACCTGTGCGCCCAGCTCGGCCAGCTTGTCATGCAGCTGGCCACCGGTATCGGTGGCCGCGATCGGCAGTTCCTGGTGCAGCAGCACCGGGCCGGTATCCAGGCCGGCCTCCATCTGCATCAGGCAGACGCCGGTCTTGGCGTCGCCGGCCTGGATCGCGCGCTGGATCGGCGCGGCACCGCGCCAGCGCGGCAGCAGCGAGGCATGCACGTTCCAGCAGCCGTGGGTCGGAATGGCCAGCACCGCCTTGGGCAGGATCAGGCCATAGGCCACTACCACCATCAGATCCGGCTGCAGGTCGCGCAGCTGCTGCTGGGCGGCCGCGTCCTTCAGCGACTCCGGCTGGTAGACCGGAATGCCACGGGCCACGGCTTCCAGCTTGACCGGCGACGGCGCCAGGCCACGGCCACGGCCGGCCGGACGATCAGGCTGGGTGTAGACGGCCACGACCTCATGATGGCGCGCAGCCGCGCGCAGCGATGACACCGCGAATTCCGGCGTACCGGCAAAGACAATCCTCATGGCTACCCCACTTGCAGGATGGATTCGTGCAGGAAAGAAAACGGCGCCGTCGGCCGGCGCCGTACAGCCCGCGCGTGCCGCGCAGGCGCGGGCCACCCGAAGGGTGGCCCGGATTGGCGATCACGCCACGTGCTTGCGCTGCTTGGCCAGCTTCTTGCGCACCATCTCGCGCTTGAGCGGCGACAGATAGTCGATGAACAGCTTGCCGTCCAGGTGATCCATCTCATGCTGGATGCAGGTGGCCAGCACTTCGCCGGCTTCCATCTGCTGTTCCTGGCCGTTGCGGTCCAGGTACTTCACGGTGATGGTATCGGCACGGGTGACGTCAGCGAAGATGCCCGGAACCGACAGGCAGCCTTCCTGGTACACCCGGCCCCCGTCCTTGGCGACGATTTCCGGGTTGATGAACACATGCGGTTCATTCTTTTCTTCGCTGACGTCGATGACCATGAAGCGCTTGTGCACGTCCACCTGGGTGGCGGCCAGGCCGATGCCCGGGGCGTCGTACATGGTCAGGAACATGTTGTCGATCAGTTCCTGGAAGGCCGGCGTGGTGACTTCGGCGGCTTCGATCAACGCAGCCTTGGTACGCAGGCGCGGATCGGGGAACTCGAGAATGGGGAGAAGGGCCATGGCTGTTTCCGGATAGGGGGCCGGCACGCCGGCATACGTCGCAGATTCTAGCTCCAACGCTTGCCTTGCGCCCCGGTTTCTGGACTATAGTGCGCGAACCTGTTGGGGAATCAGGGCTTCACACCTATGTTGCTTCGTTTTCGTACGGTCGTCGCCGCGGCGATGCTGACCGTGGCTGCCTATGCTACCGCCGTGGAAGTGAATGGCGGGCACCCGGACACCTATGTGGTCCGAAAAGGGGATACGTTGTGGGATATCGCCGCACGTTTCCTGCAGAAGCCGTGGCTGTGGCCGGAGATCTGGCAGGCCAATCCGCAGATCGCCAATCCGCACCTGATCTATCCCGGTGACGTGCTCAGCCTGGCCTATCTGGACCGGGTGACCGTCGCTGCCAAGCCCGGCCCGCGCCAGGAAGCCCCGATCGATGCCATTCCGCTGGCCCAGGTCGAGCCGTTCCTGAAGCAGCTGAGCGTGGTCGACAGCATCGAGCAGCTGCCCTACGTGGCCGGCCTGGAGGAAGAACGCCTGCGCGTCACCAGCGGCAGCGCGGTGTACGTACGCCTGGCCGACGCCCAGCTGGGCCAGCGCTGGGCCGTGGTCCGCCCGACCGTGCGCTACGCCCAGCCCAAGCCGACCGAGGACCTGACCGCCAACGGCGACGTCACCCCGGGCAGCGGCAACCTGTGGCGGGCCTACAACGCCCCCAACCACCGCCGCGGCGTGCTCGGCTATGAGCTGGCCCAGGTCGCCACCGGCACCATCACCCATGTCGCCGGCGGCAAGGTCGAGGCGTCCACCCTGGTGCTGGACAAGAACGAGGGCGGCCGCGAGGTGCGTGCTGGCGACCGCCTGGTCCCGGTCGAGGCCAAGCCGTACGACCTGCAGTTCATTCCCCATGTCCCGGCCGCCGGTGTGGAGGGCGTCGACGTGCGCGTGCTGGCCGTCACCGACATGTTCACCGCCGCCGGCCCGCGCGATGTGATCGCGATCTCGGCAGGCCGCGCGCAGGGCGTGGACAACGGCACCGTGTTCTCGTTGTGGCGCCCAGGCCGCCACGTGGCGCACCGCATGAAGTACCCGACCTCGTCGCGCATGGACGATTCGCTCAGCACCGGCGCAGGCCGGGTCTCGCTGCCGGACGAATACGCCGCGCACGCCATGGTGTTCCGTACCTTCGACAACGTCAGCTACGCGCTGGTGATGCAGGGCGTGAAGCCGGTGCGCGTGGGGTTCAACGCACTGCACCCGGACGCGAAGTAGCCATCGCCAGGCGGCCCGGCCACTGCGTGTAGTGCCGGCCTCTGGCGGGCAGGCACCTCCGGCAAAGTCTGACAGCCACATGCGAAGGCGCCCTAGGGCGCCTT
>NZ_LLXT01000101.1 GCF_001431625.1 Stenotrophomonas geniculata ATCC 19374 = JCM 13324 | reverse complement strand
CTCCTCCCCCCCTCCCCCGCGTCGGCTGCACAGCGCGCTGTCCATGCCGTATTTCTCGTTCGCCCAGCCGCTGACCCCACGGAGCTGAATATGAGCGACATCCAGTGGAGCGACGGCGCTCCCATCTACCGTCAGTTGAAGGAGCGCGTGATCGCCATGATGCTCGACGGAATCCTCAAGCCGGGCGATGCCCTGCCTTCGGTGCGCCAGGTGGCCGCCGACTATCAACTCAATCCCATCACCGTTTCGCGCGCTTACCAGGAACTGGCCGACGAAGGCCTGGTCGAGAAGCGCCGCGGCCTGGGCATGTTCATGACCGAGCAGGCGGCCACGCAGCTGCGCAGCAGCGAGCGCGACCGTTTCCTCAACGAAGAATGGCCCGCGGTTCTGGAGCGCATCCAGCGCCTGGGCCTGAGCCTCGACGAATTGCTGCCCCAGGGGAAAGTCTGATGAATAGCACTGCAAGTGAGTCGGTCATCACCGCCCGAGGCCTGCGCAAGGCCTACAAGACCACGGTCGCCCTCGACAATGCCAGTTTCAGCATTCCAAGCGGGCGTATCGTCGGCCTGATCGGGCCCAATGGCGCCGGCAAGACCACCGCGCTGAAGGCCCTTCTGGGCCTGACCTCGGTGGAGGGTGAACTGAGCGTGCTCGGCCGCGACCCGCGACTGCACCGCGACGAACTGATGAACGACATCTGCTTCATCGCCGACGTCGCCGTACTGCCGCGCTGGCTGAAGGTCCGCGAGGCGATCGACTTCGTCGCCGGCGTGCACCCGCGCTTCGACCGCGCCCGTTGCGAGCGCTTCCTGGCCAATACCAAGCTGCAGCCGAAGCAGCGCGTGCGCGAGCTGTCCAAGGGCATGATCGTGCAGCTGCACCTGGCGCTGGTGATGGCCATCGATGCCCGCATCCTGGTGCTGGACGAACCGACCCTGGGCCTGGACATCCTGTACCGCAAGGAGTTCTACCAGCGCCTGCTGGAAGACTACTTCGACGAACAGAAGACCATCATCGTCACCACCCACCAGGTGGAGGAGATCGAGCACATCCTCAGCGACGTGATGTTCATCCGCGACGGCCGCATCGTGCTCGACGCGGAAATGGACGACGTCGGCCGGCGCTACACCGAGCTGCTGGTCAATGCCGACCAGCTGGACACCGCCCGCGCCCTGAAGCCGATCGACGAGCGCAGCCTGGCGTTCGGCAAGACCGTGATGCTGTTCGATGGCGTGCCGCGCACCCAGCTCTCCACCCTTGGCGAGACCCGCAGCCCGGGCCTGGCCGATCTGTTCGTCGCCATCATGAAGGGGACCTACGCATGAATGCCGTCAACCACCCCGTCAGCCCGATGGGCACCCTGCGCTGGCTGCTCAAGCGCGAGTACTGGGAGAACCGTGGCGGTTTCCTGTATGCACCGCTGATCGCCGGCCTGATCTCGCTGGTGATGAGCACCATCGGCATCGCCTTTGGCCTGTTCGCTCTGCATCGGGCCGCGCGTGATGGCGGCCTGCACATCGATGGCGAAGACGTGAACATCAACGGCCTGGACCTGGCCCTGCTGACCCGCGACATCAGCACCAAGGACCTGGCCGACCTCGGCAACGGCCTCGACCTGACCCTGGTGCTCAGCTCGGCCTGGCCGTTCCTGGTGCTGGCCTTCGTGGTGTTCTTCTACTGCCTGGGCGCCCTGTACGACGATCGCCGCGACCGCAGCATCCTGTTCTGGAAGTCGTTGCCGCTGTCGGACACGCAGACCGTGCTGTCCAAGGTGATCAGCGCACTGATCGTGGCACCGTTGATCGCGGTGATCGCTGGCATCCTCACCATGTTCGGTTTCATGCTGATCATCAGTGCCGTCGCGCTGCTGCACGGTGGCAGCCCGATGACCCTGATCTGGGGCCCGGCCAGCCCGCTGACCCTTGCCGCTGGGCACCTGGCCTGGATTCCGGTCTATGCCCTGTGGGCCCTGCCCACCGCCGGCTGGCTGCTGCTGTGCTCGGCATGGGCCAGGAGCAAGCCGTTCCTGTGGGCGGTGATGCTGCCGCTGTTTGCCGGCGTCATCATCAGCACCACCAAGGTGATGCCGCTGATCGGCCTGACCACGGGCTGGTTCTGGCAGAACATCGTCGGGCGCCTGCTGCTGGGCGCCGTGCCGGGCACCGACCTGGTGTACCGCCTAAGCGCCGATGAGGGCTCGCGCCGCGATCTCGAGTCGGTCGTCAGTCTGATGTCCCCCGCCTCGCAGCTGAAGTCGCTGGCGATGCCGGAACTGTGGATCGGCGCCGTCGTCGGTGCAGTGTTCATCTTCCTTGCCATCCGCCTGCGCAAGCGCGCCGGCGAGATCTGATCCCATCCATCCGGAGGCATTACCCATGCGTTCCCTGCTCGCCTGTTCTGCGTTGTTGCTGTTGCCGTTGTCGGCGCTGGCCGCCGATGCTCCGAACTGCAAGTTCACTGCTGCCCGCGCGCTGAAGCTGGACGTGGCCGGTGCCAAGACGGTGGTGTTCGAGGTCAACCAGCATGACCTGAAGGTGGTCGCCAGCGCTGGCGGCGGCCAGCTGGACGGCCGCGCCTGCGCGTCCAGCCAGGAATGGCTGGACCAGCTGGTACTGGACCAGCGCAAGGTGGGCGACAAGCTGGTGGTGAGCCTGCGCCGCGACGGCCGCCAAAGTGGCATCAGTCTGGGCAACAGCTACGCCTGGCTGGATATCCGCGGCAGCGTGCCGGACAACCTGCCGCTGCAGCTCAAGGTCGGCTCCGGCGATGCCAGCGTAGAGAACGCACAGTCGCTGAGCGTGGATGTCGGCTCCGGTGATGCGGTCGCCCGCGGTACGCGCGGCAGCATCCACGCCGCGGTGGGCTCGGGCGACCTGAACATCGACGGTGGCAGTTCGCTGAACCTGCTGTCGCTGGGTTCGGGTGACGTCAATGCCCGCAACATCGGCGGCGACGCGGTCACCGGCACGGTCGGTTCGGGTGACCTGAAGATCACCGAGGTGCGTGGCAACGCACGTCTGGATACGGTCGGCTCGGGCGATATCGAGTTCAAGCGCGTGCAGGGCAGCGTCGAAGTCGGCGTGGTCGGCTCCGGCGGCGTCGACCTGGCCGATATCGGCGGCAACGTGCATGTGCGCAGCCACGGCTCGGGCGACATCCAGGTGGACGGCGTACGCGGCAGCCTGACCGTCGATCACAGCGGCAGCGGCGATGTCGAACACCGCAACGTCAGCGGCCGGGTCACCCTGCCGCGCAGCAAGTAATTCTCTTCCAGACACGTCCAGGGGAACATCATGAATCTGTTGCGCCTGCTGCCTGCCACCCTGCTGTGCCTGCCGCTGATCGCCTGCGGCGGCACGTCCTCCGCCCCCGACAAGACCATCGGCAAGAGCGTCGCCGAAGCCACCAGCGGCGTCGGCCAGACCGTCAAGGAAGCCATGGACGATGCCCGCAAGGACATCGCCCAGGGCAACATCAAGATCTCCGCTGACAAGCAGCCGCGTGCGGAGATCACGCCCGACGGCCGCCTGCTGATCGCCGGCAAGGAGGTCGCGGCCAACGACACCCAGCGCCGCCACCTGCAGGAGTACCGCGGCCACGTGGTCGCCATCGCGATGGACGGCATGGATGTCGGTCTGGCAGGCGCCAAACTGGGTGCCAGCGCGGCCGGCGAAGCGCTGAAGGGCATTTTCAGCGGCGACAGCGAAGGTGTCGAAAAGCGCATCAATGCCGAAGCCGAGAAGATCGAAGCCCAGGCCAAGCGCATCTGCGACCGCCTTCCGGCGATGCTGGCCAGCCAGCAGGCGCTCGCACGCGAACTGCCGGCGTTCAAGCCCTACGCGACCATGGACCAGGGCGACGTGGACGACTGCGGCAAGGACACCGTGGTCCAGCGCTAGGCCTGTGACAGATCAGCGCACCCGGCCGGCAGCGGCGTCCGGCTGCCGGCCGTAGTGCGCCGTCCGGCTTACAATGGCGGCCCCGGACGCCCCCGAACCGAATGTCATGAAGAAGCTGTTTCTGCTGCTGACCGCCCTGCTCTGCCTCGGCCTGGTCGGCTGTGACCAGGAATACCGCAACCACCGTGCCGAGCGCGGCAAGCCCAAGATTTCCGTCAGCGAAGGCATGGTCACCGTGCGTCGCCCGCCAGCACCGAACATCATCATCCTCGCCGATGGCACGATGAAGATGGACGAGATCCAGATTCCGCTGGACGACGGACAGAAGCAGATGCTGCAGACCATGTTCGGCAAGCTGCAGGTGCTGCGCCAGAACACCCTGGTGGCCGCACCGGCCGATCCCAACATGCAGCCGGTGAAGATCCAGCCGCCAGAGGGCATGGAAGTGATTCCGACGGACCTGATCCAGCGCATCCCCGAGTTCAAGGATTACACCGGCACCTTCGGCAACATCGTCGCCGACCGTCGCTGAAGAAAAACGCCGCCCGAGGGCGGCGTTTCCTTTTGTAGAGCCGGGCATGGGCTCGGCTCTACAGATTACAGAATCCGGATCAACCGCCGCCACCGCCACCGGCCTGGATGCCACCGGCCGTCAGCGCGGCCGGGTCCAGCAGACGACGCAGCTCGGCTTCGGCCAACCCGCTGTCCTCCAGTGCCACGTCCAGCACCGGGCGCTGTTCCTTGTAGGCACGCTTGGCAATCGCCGCAGCCTTCTCGTAGCCGATGATCGGATTCAGTGCGGTGACCAGGATCGGATTACGCGCCAGCGCCTCGGCCACGCGATCCTCACGCACCCTCAGCCCGGCGATCGCGCTGTCCGCCAACAGGGTCGACACGTTGGCGAGCAGGCCGATGCCATCGAGCAGGTTCACCGCGATCAGCGGCAGCGTGACGTTGAGCTGGAAGTTGCCGGTCTGGCCAGCCACGGTGATCGCGGTGTGGTGGCCGATGACCTGCGCACAGGCCATCACGGTCGCTTCCGGAATCACCGGATTGACCTTGCCCGGCATGATCGAGCTGCCCGGCTGCAGTGCCGGCAGTTCGATCTCGCCCAGCCCGGCCAGCGGACCGGCGTTCATCCAGCGAAGGTCATTGGCGATCTTGATCAGCGCCACGGCCAGCGCATTGAGCTGGCCGGACAGCTCGACTGCATCGTCCTGCGCGGCCAGGCCTTCGAACTTGTTCTCGGCGCTGTCGAACTTGACACCGGTCTGCTGCTTCAGCGCCTTGGCCACTTGTGCACCAAAACGTGGGTCGGCGTTGATGCCGGTGCCGATGGCGGTGCCGCCCAGCGGCAGGCGACGCACGCGCTTCAGGCTGTCTTCGATGCGCTCCTGCGCCGAGGCCAGCTGTGCGGACCATGCGCCGAACTCCTGCTCGAAGGTGAGCGGCATCGCATCCATCAGGTGGGTACGGCCGGTCTTGACCACCTTGCGCAGGCTGCGGCCCTTCTTGTCCAGGGTCTTGCGCAGGTGCACCAGCGCCGGCAGCAGCTGCTCATGCGCGGCCAGTACCGCCGACACGCGCAGCGCGGTTGGAATCACGTCGTTGGAGCTCTGCCCCTGGTTGACGTGGTCATTGGGATGCACAGCGGCCTTGCCGGCACGGTTGGCCAGGGTGGCGATGACCTCGTTGGCATTCATGTTCGAGGATGTACCCGAACCGGTCTGGTAGACGTCGATCGGGAAGTGCGCGTCCCAGTCGCCGGCAGCCACTTCGGCGGCGGCGGTCTGGATGGCCTTGGCCACATTCTTCGGCAGGTGGCCCAGCTCGGCGTTGACGCCCGCGGCGGCGCCCTTGACCAGGCCCAGGGCACGGATGAAACCGCGCGGCATGCGCTGGCCCGACACCGGGAAGTTCTGCACGGCACGCTGGGTCTGGGCGCCCCACAGGGCGTCCACAGGCACCTGCAGCTCGCCCATGCTGTCGTGTTCGATTCTGAAACCCTTGCTTGCAGCTTTGCTCATTGCATCAACTCCGCACTACTTCAGTTGGGGAAAGGGAAGCGGCGGCTGGCAGGGTGTCGCTTCCCGGGCTGGCGGCTGCGCCAACGATACTCCCTTGCCCGCAGCGTGGGATGACGAGCACGGGCCAGATCGTTTCATTCGCAGGGCCGTGTTGTAGAACCGAACCTACGCTCGGCTGGCCCGTGGGCGCTGGATTACCCGGAGCAGCCGCGCGTGGGCTCGGCTCTACAGGGCACGCCTGCCCGGCACGTCGTAGAATATGGCCCCCGCCGCTCGTCCCAGCCCTGCCGACATGTCCGATTCCGCCCTGCTCGCCCTGTCCCCGCTCGATGGCCGCTATGCCGGCAAGGTCGATGCCCTGCGCCCGATCTTCTCCGAGTACGGCCTGATCAAGGCCCGCATCACGGTCGAAGTGGAGTGGCTGCTGGCCCTGGCCGCCGAGCCGGGCATCGTCGAGCTGGCCCCGTTCTCCGACGCCGCCGTCGCCCGCCTGCGCGCCCTGGCCGCCCGCTTCAGCCCGGCCCAGGCCGCGCGCGTGAAGGAAATCGAGCGCACCACCAACCATGACGTCAAGGCGGTGGAGTACTTCATCAAGGAACAGCTGAAGGACGACACCGAGCTGGCACCGGCGCTGGAATTCGTGCATTTCGCCTGCACCAGCGAAGACATCAACAATCTCAGCTACGGCCTGATGCTGGAGCAGGCCCGCCGCGAGGTGCTGCTGCCGACCCTGGACGGCATCGCCAACAGCCTGCGCAGCCTGGCCCACGCCCAGGCCGGCCAGCCGATGCTGTCGCGCACCCACGGCCAGACCGCCTCGCCGACCACCCTGGGCAAGGAACTGGCCAACGTGGTCGCGCGCCTGGAGCGCCAGCGCAGGCAGATCGCTGCCGTCGAGCTGACCGGCAAGATCAACGGCGCAGTAGGCAACTACAACGCGCACGTGGCCAGCTACCCGGACGTGGACTGGCCGGCCTTCGCCGAGCGCTTCGTGACCGGCCTGGGCCTGGTGTTCAACCCGTACACCACGCAGATCGAGCCGCACGACAACATCGCCGAGATCGGCGATGCCGCACGCCGCGCCAACATCATCCTGATCGACCTGGCCCGTGACATCTGGGGCTACGTTTCGCTGGGCTACTTCAAGCAGCGCCTGAAGGAAGGCGAAGTCGGCTCGTCGACGATGCCGCACAAGGTCAACCCGATCGATTTCGAGAATGCGGAAGGCAACTTCGGCATCGCCAACGCGCTGTTCGAGCACTTCAGCGCGAAGCTGCCGATCAGCCGCTGGCAGCGTGACCTGACCGATTCCACCGTGCTGCGTGCACTGGGCACCGCGTTCGGCCACAGCCAGGTGGCACTGGATTCGCTGGCCAAGGGCCTGGGCAAGCTGGAAGTGAACCCGCAGCGCCTGGACGCGGATCTGGACGCGGCCTGGGAAGTGCTGGCCGAAGCCGTGCAGACGGTGATGCGCCGCCATGGCCTGCCGAATCCGTACGAGCAGCTGAAGGCGCTGACCCGTGGCCAGGGCATCACCGCCGAGTCGATGCGTGCGTTCGTGCAGGGGCTGGAACTGCCGGCGGATGCGAAGCAGCGCCTGCTGGAGATGACCCCGGGCAGCTACACCGGTCTGGCGGAATCGCTGGCGAAGAAGATCTAAGGGGTTTCCTTTGCGGCGGCGGCCGCGGGCGCTGCCTGCGGCAGGCAACAGCAACGGCAACAGCAACGTCAAAGGCGGCTCTGGGTTATGTCGCGCTTGGCGGGGCGGGTTGGGTTCGCGGGGGACGCCGTGAATCCGTCCGTGGAGCAACTGTGTTGATGGA
>NZ_LLXT01000100.1 GCF_001431625.1 Stenotrophomonas geniculata ATCC 19374 = JCM 13324 | reverse complement strand
TGGGCGTGCGCCTGCTGCAGCGCTCCACGCGCCGTTTCGCGGTCACCGACGTCGGCACCAGCGTGCACCGCCACGCGCAGACGATGCTGGCCGAGGCGCAGGCCGCCCGCGAAGTGGTCGACCGCCTCAGTGCGGAACCGCGCGGCGTGGTGCGCGCCAGCGTGCCGGTGTCGCTGGCGCAGATGCAGCTGCCCAAGCTGCTGCCCAAGTTCCTTGAGCAGTACCCGAAGGTGCGCCTGCAGCTGAACATCAGCAACCGCCGCGTGGACATCATCAACGAAGGCTATGACGTGGCCCTGCGCGTGCGTTCGCGCCTGGACGACGACGGCAGCCTGGTGATGCGCAGCTTCGGACAGGTGCAGGAACTCCTGGTGGCCAGCCCGAAGTACCTGGACCGCGCTGGCCGCCCGAAGGACCCGGAAGAGCTGACCCAGCACGTCACCCTCAGCATCAGCGAAGACGAAGCGCGCCAGCGCTGGGAACTGCATGGGCCGGAAGGCGAAGTGCGCCGGGTCGACCTGCAGCCACGCGTGGCCGGCTTCGATTTCCCGCTGCTGCAGAGCATGGTGAAGGACGGCTTCGGCATCACCATGCTGCCGGAGACTGTGTGCGCCGATGCGGTGCGTAACGGCGAGCTGGAAGTGGTGCTGCCGGACTGGTCGCTGCCGCAGGGCGTGTGCCATGCCGTGTTCGCCTCGCGTCGCGGCCTGCTGCCGGCAGTGCGCGTGTTCATCGACTTCCTGGCCGAGCACCTGCCGCCGCAGCTGGAGGCCTCGCGCCTGGATTGCGGTGGCGCCTGTGAAAAGGCCAAGGAGCGGATCAAGGCCAGTGCGCTGGGCGCGTTGGCAGTGGATGCGGGCTGAGGCACCTGCCCACAACTGCACCGCCAATCTGTGAAACGGTAGCGCCGGGCCATGCCCGGCGTTGCTGCTTTCCGGCCCCGGTCACTTCCGCCCGAACAACCGGTCCCAGAAGCTGCGCTGGGGCGGTGCGGCCGGTGTGGGCTCGGCCATGACCGGTGCTTCCAGCACCGCCATCAGCTCCGCGCTGCGTGGCTTCTTCAGGAAGCGCGCATAGTCCAGGTAGCTGGTCACCTTGCTCATGTGCAGCCGCTCGGGCATTGCCGGCAACGCGCCGCCCTGCAGGAGTACCCGCAATGCCTCTGGACGGTCCAGACGGATCGCCTCGAACACGGCGGTGCCGCCGCAACCAGGCTCGATCTGGTTGGCGCGCTGTGGCGCATCCTTCAGCAGGTCGCGCAGTGCGTTCGCATCATCGCGTCCCACCGCCGCTACAAGCCGTGCCAGCGCTTCAGCCTCTTCGGGTGGAAGGCTGTCGCGATAGGCCTGGTCGGCGATCTCGCGCTCGTCGCGCCCGTCTCCGCCCTGGATGCACAGGAAATCGGTGACCAGAGCGACCGGAATGCCGGACGTATCCAGCGCCCAGTAACTGGGGTAAACGCCGTCGCCCCAGCCGCTGGTGAATACGACCAGGCCATGCGGTGAGTCCTCGCCCCAGGGGCGGTATTCGGTGCCTTCGTCCAGGCCATCATGGTCGATCAGCGCATCCGACCACTCGCCGCCTTCGTCGCCATCGGCCCGTTCGATCAGGGCCAGCAGTGCCTGCTGGGTGTCGGTGTCCATGAAGCAGCCGATGCCGGCGTCGACCGGGTAGCCGATGAAGCTGTCCTCATCCAGTCCGGTCAGGTCCTGCGTGGTCCAGCGCGCCATCTGCCAGTGCAGGGCAGACGCAGTGAGGGCTTCGCGGGGCTTGAACCAGACCACGGCCAGCGCCGGGCGGCCGCTGTGCACGATGATCTCGACCGGATGCCGACCCACCGGAGCGGTGTAGTCGGCCAATGCCGGTGCTTCGGCTTGGACCAACGGATCGCAGACCACAAGATGCCCGCTGCTGACCGGCAGGTGCCCGGCGAACGTGCGGTGCAGGGCCACTGCGGCCAGCTGGGTGTCGTCCAGCAGGGTGGTGCGCAGGTTGGCCAGGTCGAGATGGGCCATGGGGGCTCCGATTGCAGTGAAGGCCCCACCGTGCCGGATGCGAAGGTCGGGAGCAAGGGTGGTCTTGGGCAAATGCCCTTCACGTGCGAGAATACGCCGCTGCCCGGGCAACCGGGACCCGATTGGAGAGATGGCCGAGCGGTTTAAGGCACCGGTCTTGAAAACCGGCGAAGGGTCAAACCTTCCGTGGGTTCGAATCCCACTCTCTCCGCCAGTTGTTTCAAAGAGCCCCTGGAAACAGGGGCTTTTTTGTTTTCTCGCCTTGCTGCTCGTCAGTTCATCAATCCAGCTATTGGGTTCCAGGGGCAGAGGGGCTGCAGTCGCGCAGAGCACGCATGCTGCCAAGCGTTCTGGCTGACAGGCGACAGAGAGAGTGTGCAGGACGTGAGATCAGGGGCCAAGATCCCGCGTGGGTTCCAGCGAGCGCATCTCGGGCTACCGGCTCCGTGACAACACACTGACGGTTGAAAATGGAACACTCTACTCAATAGCAATCGTAACCACGTCGTACACTAATACTCGGCCCGCAACAGGCTGCGCAGGATTCCCACGGCATTCATTGGAGGAGGCTAAGTGAAAGCAGGCGCTATTTACATGAGTGTGCTCGGACTGCTCTTCGGGAGTGTTGTGTCCACCACTGCACTTGCTCAGAAGAATGTTTCCGAGAGTGAGAAATTGGAGGAGCTGGATGAGGAGACTGCGGTTGCGGTCAGCTCCCTCCTTTCCAGAGTCAAGTCTCTATCGGTTGATGAAGCAATCAGACGGATTCAGCTGGAGGCGGCAGTGGCACCCAGCATCCAGGACATTCGTCGAGAGTATGCCGGGCGCTTGACGGAAATCAGCATCGAGCAGTCGCCTGACTTTCACGTTTCGGTGAAGCTCAAGGGAGATGGTGCTGTAGCAGGGCGGCAATGGACGACGGCGGCTGGTAAAGCACGTGTCGAGTTCTCCTCTGGGCACCTTTTCACGGAGGAGGAGTTCACCAAGCAACTGAAGGAAATTCGGCTGGCAGTACAGTCAGCTATCCCTGGTTTCGTTGGATTGACCGGATATGCCGGAGATAACGAGGCTGAGGTCAGAATACGTGGGGATGAACAGGACGCCAAGAAGTACATGGGAATCCTGTCCAAGCTCGAACGTGCCTATCGCGTAAAGCTCCGTTTCAAGACGTCGGACGTTCCTGAAAGCAATTCCATATATGCAATCGGCGGAGCCGTGCTGCAGTCAAACAATTCATACTGCACCACCGGATTTACGGTGAAGCACGTGGCTACAGGTCTAAAGGGAATCATAACGGCAGCGCATTGCCCCGACGATGTCATCTATGGCAACTATGGGAGTAGCCAGAACGGGACCTTGGTTACGTTCCCCTTGATATTCCAGGATCAAAGGAACGATGCGCAAACCGATGTACAGTGGCATCGAATTCCATCTCCGCACATTCCTTTGCTGGAGGCGTACGCCTCGTCAACGGTGTCAACGCGATTTATTGCGAACGTTTACAATGTGCCAGCGAAAGACGGTACCATCTGCTTCCGTGGTTCGCGTAGCGGATATAGCTGTGGAATAGTCACGTCGGTTAAGCATAGTCCTGGAAACATTTGTGGGCCCACCGAGTCTATGCAATGCGATGAGGTCTGGTTCAAGGTAGAGGGAAGCTCGCTCGCGTGCGGTGGTGGCGACAGCGGTGCTGCAATGTTCTTCCAGGATACCGGTTATGGCATTGTCAAGTCTGCGCGCTCGGACACGCCGCTGCCGGGCGAGTGCAAGTCGCTCACCGGAATGCCGTTCAGTCGCGTCAGGGCTTGGGGGTTCCAGCCCAACTAGAGACTGCCTCAATAAGCTTCTCTGACTGGTTGAGCCGTGTATTGAGCTCCGTACGGTCTGTGCAGCTGGCGACGCTGCTGGTACCAGCGACGTCGCCTACATGGCCGTCGTTCTCTCCGCCAGAATCATGAAATGGCCCCTGGGAACAGGGGCTTTTTTCTGCCTCCGCAGCTGCTGTCCGGCCATCGAACCATCAGGCCAGCTTGCACGGGTTGGCGTGGGTGCATATGGGTTTGGCTGAACGCGCTTACCCGCGTCGCCCACCCCTCGGCTTGTTGTGGCACAACGGGTAGCTGGAGCACGACCGGAACGCCCCATGCGGCCCATTGCGGTCCACGAACACGCCGACCTTGCACACTGGGCAGCGTTCTTCGTGGATGGCCGCGCCTGAAATCGCGGTCACTTCCACCGCCCCATCCTTCACCAGCTCATCCAGGAACGGCGAACGTTTCCCCTGCAGAGTGAACATGGCAACCGACCGTCGCGCACGCGTCAGCGCCACATAGAACAAACGCCGTTCTTCGCTCAGTGGATAGGTGTCGCCATCCGGCATCGCCAAGGAAAGCACAGGATCCTCCGCACGCAGGCTCGGGAAGCCTCGATGGACCATTCCCGGCAGGATCACATAATCCGCCTCGCGCCCCTTCGAGCGATGAGCGGTCAGGAACTCGACGTCCATCGTGCTGCCAAAGGCTGTCTTCCAATCCGAAGGCATCGCGCTGCGATCGGCGCGGTAGCGCCCCAGGATGAACACCGTCACGCGTCCATCGCGCCCTTGTGGCACCGCCCCGGACAACAATTGCTGATGCAGCTTGGTGAGGTACTGGCGAACGCCATCCTGCACCTCCTCACGCCGATTCATCTGGAACGCCTGCAGCACCGGGCCCATTGCCGGTGCAGCGGAGCGAACCTGCTTGACGATCTGCGCGGGGTTGCGGCTGATGAAGCGGCTGGAAACATCACACAGCACCTGAGGGCAGCGGAACGTCTGCTCCAGTTTCAGCACCCGGCCATGGCCCATCCACTCGCGGAATCCGGTCATCACTGAAACGTCGGCGCCGGCGAAGCGATTGATCGACTGCCAGTCATCGCCCACCGCAAACAGAGAGCGGCCGGGGCGGCTGACCAAGGCACGGCAGAGGCGTGCGCGGGCGCGCGAAGCGTCCTGGAACTCATCGGCCATCACCAGCTCGTAGGGCGATTCGTAGCTACCCTGTTCCAGCAGCCCGGCCGCCATGTTGAGCATGTCTTCGAAATCGATGCCGTGCTCGTCAGCTAGTGCGTTGTCCCAGGCCTGGAAAACAGGGCTGGCGATTTCCAGGAAGCGTCGATGCCGTTCCTTGAACTGATCTTCGGGCATCTGCTGCAGGCGCGCGGCCATATCGTCCAGCGTCAGACAGTTGCTCTTGGCGTGGGCAATGAAGGTGCGCATCAAGCCGATCAGGTCTGCATCCGGCATCGGCTTGGCGCCCTGATCGGGCAACTCGCGGTCAGGGTTCGGGTCGAGTTCGACATCAGACGCGCCAAGTCGCTCCGCAAGATCCTGCAGGGCATGTCCACTGCGCAGGCCGAACGACGTCGTCTCGACCAGCGCGGTGCCGCGCGCTGCATGCTGCTGGCGCTTCCAGTGCATACCTTCAGCGTAGTGGGCGAAGTGCGCCGGCGGCTGGCCATTGGCATCCAGCGCAAAGTGCTCGTGATACAGCCCGGCGTCCGGGTAATAGAAGTCCGGACGATACTGGCGATGGGTGTCGGTCGCCGTATCGAATTCGTAGCGCCGCTCGTAGTCGTACGTCACGCCGTTGTAGAAGAGCCAGTCGGCGATCACGCACTCTTCCAGGCTCTTCACCCGCTCACCCTGCAGGGTGCGGATGTAGGGCATGCCATCGCGGTCGTAGCCGTCGGCCTCCATTTCCGCGCCGAATGGTGGCAGGTCGCGCCCGAACACCAGGCGGAACATGTCCCATTGGGTGCGGAAGTGGGTCGAGCGATCCTTCAGGTCGTCCACCAGTTCGGCCAGCTTGTTGAAGCCCAGCGTGGCGTCAATGGCCCATTCCGGGATATCGGGCTTGCGCCCCGTGGCTTTGGCGATGATGGCCAGGCCGAGTGCATGGAAGGTCCGTACCTCAATCGTGATGTCGCCCATGCCTAATCGGTTGAAGGAACGCTGTGCGCGCTCTTCAAGCTCTCTGGTGGCATCCTTGTTGAAGGCGAGCATCACGATGCGTTCGGGTTCGACAAAGCCGCGGTCAATGGCATACGCGGCCTTGGCGACCATCGTGGAGGTCTTGCCTGAGCCGGCCGCGGCCACGACCTGGACCCGGTTGTCGAAGCAGATGACGGCGCGGGCCTGTTCCTCGGTCAGCGGCTTGCTCTCGACCCGGTCCAGGAAGTCCTTGGCCAGCACCAGCTCCCGCGTCGCCATGGTCGCATTGGCGTCCCCCCATACGGCGGGCCAATCCAGCTGCCAGTCGTGCAGGGCATCCAATGCGGCACGATGGCTATGGGAGTGCAGGTCGTCGTGCACATCCTCATCGAGGAACAGCCGTTCCAGCTCGGCCGGCGACAAGGGCAGGGTGGGGCGCTCGGCCAGCAGGATATGCTGCTGTTCGTGGGTGATCCAGCGGCGGCCGGCGGTGCCCCGGTCAGTGAGGGCGTCGGCCTCGGCCAGCCACGATTGGATCTGCTCCAGGATGTCCTCGAAGAGCGCCTTGCGCCCGCGTGTGGTGCGCGCGAAGAGCACCTGCTGGACAGCACCCGCGAGGTGGGAAGCCTGGCCGTTGGGCAGGCCGTCCACGGACAGCGTTTCGCCGTCCTCGCTCTGCAGCGCAACCCTGGCCCAGAACAGGCCCGGAAGAACCCGCACACGCTGGTCATCATCGACGTGTTGGCGGTACTGCCGGCCTTCAATCAGAAGCTCGACATGCTCGCCATCCAGCCGCAGCCGCCAGTCCGGCGAGCGGGTCACACGCTGGCCCCAGCCCGAGGGGCGCCATTCCATAGACATCAAGATACTGCCTTGCGTACGTCACTGGGCGTAAAGCGCCCTTACAGCCCCATGATAAGGGGGCTTGATCAGGCGCGTGACTGTTGCCGTGCGGTCGGAGTGGGTTAGGCATGTCGCCATGCCGTAGCGGATGGCTGCGACCACTGCGTGGATGGCGCCCCGGGAAGGAATCCAATGCCTGCAGGAATGTTCTCTACATCTGGCCGCAACTGCCTTCTGGCTGTTGTACTGTCTTTGGCAGCACTGCCTGCGGCGGCGCAATCGCCCACCCCATCACTGTTCTGTGGCTTCTGGACTGAAGAGGCGGATGGAACATGGAGTGTGTCCCGAGAGGTGGACGCAGCAACGGGTGCCACGGCATCGCGCGACACCTACGAATGGACGTCAAACAGCACGCCATTCGGCACTGGCATGGCCAGCAGCTGGACCCTGAATTACTACTGGCCACAAGACGCGACGCGCCAGAAGGTTGTTCCAGAGGCCGAGGTTGTAGTGGTCATGGATTTCCGTTTTGACGCCAAGGAAATCGGCCAGGAGCCGAAGGATCCCGGCCACACCTGGATACACCTGTATCGGTCGGAAGATCCGAACAAGCAGTTTTCGGTCTACTCCACCAGCCTGACGGGCAGTATGGACTGGAATCGCCTCCGAAACGGAAACCTCGGCGGAAGGGCTTTTCTGTCTTTGGATACGCTGCTGGCTTACGGTACGGGCCTGGAAAAACTGGTGTGGCACATCCGCGGTGCGCCTAACGCTCTGGGTGTGACGGAAAGTTACGCCAAGGGCGTGCTGCCCATCGCGACGATGCGCGGCAAGCTGGCGAAGATTCCGAAGCTACGTGCTGAACTGGACCGGAAAGCGGGGAAATTCCGCAGCGAATGCAAGCTGCCGATTGAAGTTTCAGAATAGCGCTGCATAGACGCAGAGCACGGCATCGGCCCCGCGGCGGCAGCGTGCCACCGCGGGACTGCCTGCCGTCAGGCATTCACATCCACCACAATCCGCCCACGCACCTTGCCTGGGATGATCTGGTCGTAGACGTCCAGCACCTCGGCAAGCCCAATCAGCTGCACGGTGCTTTCGAGCTTCTGCGGGTCCAGGTCGGTGGCAAGCCGGTCCCACGCACGCTGGCGAACGGCCTGCGGCGCATTCACCGAATCCACGCCGGCAAGCGTCACGTTGCGGAGAATGAAGGGCAGCACCGAGCCATGCAGCTCATCACTCTGCGCCAGCCCGCACGCGGCCACTGCGCCGCGGTACTTCGTCTCGGCAAGGGCGTTGACGAGGGTAGGGCCGCCTGCCACATCGACCACGCCGGCCCAGCGCTCGGCACTCACCGGCCGCTCGCGCGGTTCTGAAAGCTGCGCGCGGTCGATGATCTCGGCGGCGCCCAGGCTGTGCAGATACTCGGCGTGTTCCGGGCGCCCGGTGGCGGCCACCACGCGATAGCCCAGCTTTGAAAGGATCGCCACCGCGATCGAGCCGACGCCACCGTTGGCCCCCGTTACCAGCACGTCGCCCCTATCGGGCGTCACGCCGGCATCTTCCAGTGCCAGCACGCACAGCATCGCGGTGTAGCCGGCGGTGCCGATGGCCATGGCGTCGCGGGTGCTCAGGTTGCCGGGAATCCTGTTGAGCCATGCGCCGCGAACACGGGCGCGCTGGGCGAGGCCGCCGTGGTGGCCCATGCTGAGATCCCAGCCATTGAGCACAACGCGGTCGCCGGGTTTGAAGTCGACGCTGCTGGAGTCCAGCACCACGCCAGCCAGGTCGATGCCAGGGATCAACGGGAACGTCCGGATCACCGGGCGCGCGCCGGTGAGGGCCAGCGCGTCCTTGTAGTTCAGCGTGGAGTACTCGACCTGCACCAGCACGTCGCCATCCATCAGGTTGGCTTCATCGAAATCGACCAGCTCCGTGGAAACGCCGTCGTTGGTCTTGCGGGTCAGCAGTGCCTTGAAACTCATGGTGCGGTCTCACGTTCAATGGATGAACCCATGCTAGGCTCGCACCACTATCGCAACAAGAACGATGATTTTCCGTAGGTACTATGGTTTTCCGGAGTATGCATGCGTAGCAAGCGTTGGGACGGCAAGAGCGGTTGCGCGGTGGAAGTCACGCTGTCGGTCATGGGCGGCGTGTGGAAGCCGATCATTCTGTTCCACCTGATGACAGGCAAGCGGCGTTTCATGGAGCTCACGCGGCGTGTGCCCAACGCTACCCAGTCCATGCTGACCAGCCAGCTGCGGGAACTGGAAGCCGACGGGGTGGTGATCCGCCACGTGTACCCGGAAGTGCCGCCGAAGGTGGAATACGAGCTTTCCGAGTTCGGGCGCACGCTGGTTCCCGTGCTGCTGGCCATGCGCGAGTGGGGTGAAACCTATCGTGGTTTCAAGCGTTCGCCCTGAGCTGATTGTCAGCCGCGCATGGAATGTGGCGCGCACCAGTGCCAGCCCCCAAAATGGGGGCCGGCACACATCACGGCAATGCGTGACTTACGGGATGGTGCAGCCGCTGTTCCGCAGGCAACGGGCAAACGCCGGGTAGCAGACGTTCTCGCCATTGCCCGCCGCCAGACAAGCCTCGTAGGCGGTGTAGCACGGGGTACAGCGGGACTGCGCGGAGGCACTGCCGATTCCCAGGGTCAGTGCAGCAGCCGCAATAGCAACAGGCAGCTTGAATCCAATCTTCATGCTTCACTCCGTTGATAGCCCTCCATGGGCACCTCGGAGGCTAACGTGGGAAGAGGGTGTGTTCAACCCGCACCGCGTCCGGATGTGCATCCATCTTCAGCGCCCCGCCCTGGATTTACTTTGTTGGCGCGTCTGCAGTCTGAGCGGCCACCATGGCTTGTTGCATTTCCTTCAGTGACAGATAGCCATCACCATCGGTGTCCAGGCCCGTAAAGTACTTCGCGATCTCCGGCACCACGATGGCTTCCTCCTTGCTGATCCTTCCATCTTTGTTCTTGTCCATCGCGGTAAATGCGGCGTTGATTGAATCGGCCTGCTTGTCGAAACGGCCCTGCTGAAATTCTGCGTACTCGGACTTGTCGACGCGTCCATCCTTGTTGGTATCCATCGCGGTGAACGTGGAATCGATGTAGGCCTGTTTCGGATCGGCCGGTGCGGCCTCGGCCAGTAATGGGGCAGCGCCCAGGGCAATCAACAGAGCAGTTCTGGTCATGGGGTGTTTGTCCTTGTTGAGGGTCAATCAGCGGCAGGGATAGGTGTAGCCGTCGGTGCCGCGATAGGTATCGTTGCGGCGGTCGTAGTTGCCGTAGCGGTTCATGCAGTAGTCGGCGCGCTCGCGGACTTCGCGTTCGCGCTTGGCAGCAGCGGCAATCACGCCGGCCACCACCGCTGCACCCACCACGCCCACTACCACGCCGGTGGCTTTGGCGTCGTGCCGGCGCTCGCGTTCCCGCTCACGTTCGCGCCGCTCCCATGCATCGCGCTCCCGATCACGGTAGTCCTGGCTCCAGTGTGGGCTGTAGCGATCGCCACGCTGTGCGTGGGCGTCGCTGGAGTAGGGCATCAACACCAGTAGCTGCGCGGCAGCTACCAGCAGCAGTGCGGGCTTTCCTGTTCTAAGAAACATCGTCCAGCTCCTGTGCAGACATTCTCGGTAGCCGTAGTACACACTGCGGACATTGCGCGAACCTGCTGTCAATACAGGTAGATGCATTGGCTATTGGACCAGTGCCTCCACCGGATCGAGCCGTGCGGCACGTCGTGCCGGCAGAAATCCGAAGCCAACGCCGATCAGGCTGGAACAGGCGAAGGCGGCCAGAATCGAGTTGACGGAGAACACCAGGCTGAAGCCCGCATCGGCCAGCTCCAGAGCCGCGCCCAACGCAAGGGCCACGCCGATGCCGAGTACACCACCGAGCAGGCAGACCAGCACCGATTCGATCAGGAACTGCTGCAGGATGTCGCTGCGGCGCGCGCCCACCGCCATGCGCACGCCGATCTCGCGGGTGCGCTCGGTCACCGACACCAGCATGATGTTCATTACGCCGATCCCGCCGACCACCAATGCGATGGCTGCGATGGAGCTGATCATCATGGTCAGGATGCTGGTGGTCTGTTCGATGGATTCACGGATCTGCGCGTTGTTGCTCATGTAGAAGTCGGTGCTGCCATGACGCCGCGTCAGCAATCGTCCGATGGCCTGCTCGGCCGCTTCCATGCTGATCGCATCGGAAACGCGTACGGTGATGCTGGACACGTGGCTCTGCCCCAGCATGCGTGCCATGGCGGTGGTGTAAGGCAGCCATACCCGCAGCAGTGACGCATCGCCGGCAGCACCGGCATCTTTCTTCACCACGGCCACAATACGCACAGGCACGTTGCCCAGCAGCAGGGTCTGGCCGATGGGATTGTCCGCGGCAGCGAAGAAGCGAGCGCGGGTATTGGCGTCGATCACCACGACCTGCTGGTAGCCGCTCACACCCGGTGGGCCGAAGAATGCGCCTTCGCCCAGCTTCAGGCCATGCACGCGGAAATACTGCTCGCTGACGCCCTGCACCTGCACGCTGGCCGAACGGTTGCCGCGCAGGGCGGTGCCGCTGGTGGCAACACCGGGGGTGGCGCTGTCCACGAATGGCTGCCGGGCAAGGGCCAAGCTGTCGCCGGGAGTGAGTGTTTCCACCCGCGCGGAATGCAGGTCGCCAAAACCCGATCCGGGATAGATTTCGATGGTATTGGTACCCAACGAGGAGATGTTGGACAGGATGGCCTGCCGTGCGCCGGTACCCAGTGCCACCACCGCTACGACCGATGCAATGCCGATGATGATCCCGAGCATGGTCAGGAAGGTGCGCATGCGGTGGGCGTTCATCGCGCGCAATGCCATGCGGAAGGCTTCAGCGAAACGGTCCCGCCAGACCCGCCAGCCGCTGTTGCCCACAGGCTGGGTCACGGCTGGCGTCGCCACGCCCGCTGACAGACCAGTACCGGCTGCACGATCATCCACAATCCGCCCATCGCGGATTTCGATGATGCGCTGCGCATGCTCGGCCACGGCCATGTCGTGCGTAACCAGCACCACGGTATGGCCCTCGGCGTGCAGCTCGCCGAGGATCTTCATCACTTCTTTGCCGGAATGCGTGTCCAACGCACCTGTAGGTTCGTCGGCGAAGATCACTGCGCCGCCATTCATCAGCGCACGTGCAATCGAAACGCGTTGCTGCTGGCCACCCGACAGCTCACCAGGAAGATGCTGCATGCGCTCGCCCAGGCCAAGCCGCGACAACAGCGTGGCCGCACGCGCATGGCGTGCCTCGGCAGGCATGCCGGCGTAGATCGCGGGCACTTCCACATTGCTCAGTGCAGTCAGATCGGTCAGCAGGTGGTAGCGCTGGAAGATGAAGCCGAAGTGTTCGCGGCGTAGTTCGGCCAGTTCATCCGGCGACATCTGCGCGGTCTCGCGCCCGCAGATCTGATAGACACCGGCGGAAGGGCGATCCAGGCAGCCCAGGATGTTCATCAGCGTGGACTTGCCCGAACCGGACTGGCCTACGATGGCCACCAGTTCACCTGCGTGGATATCCAGATCGATGCCGTCAAGTACCACCAATGTCTGCTCGCCTGCGGCAAACTCGCGGCGTACGCCGCGAACGCGCAGCAGCGGCTCGGTCGTGGTCGTGCTCATCTGGACTGCGTGGGTGCGCTGGTGGCTTCGGCGTCGGCCTGCGCCAGCACGACCTGTTCGCCTTCCTTCAGCCCGGTGCGTACTTCCACCTGGATCTGATCATCCAGCCCGGTAGTGACGCGCCGCGTGCTGGCGCTGCCGTCGGCACCACGTACCTGCACGCTGTAACTGCCATCGGCGGCGCGCGCACCCAATGCGGCCGAGGGAATGGTCAGTACGTTGTTGGCGCGGCCCAGCACGATGCGGACCTGCGCGGTCATGTAGCTGCGCAGGCGGCCATCGGCGTTATCCACGTCGAACTGGCCGTTGTAGTACATGGCCGTGCGGCTGCCACCCGACACTGCCGGTGCAGCAAGGCTGGAGCTGTCTTCGTTGGTGATGGATTCCGGCGCTGGCGCGATATCCCGCAACGTGCTGCTGTAGCGGCGGCCGGCATCACCAAGAATGGTGAAGAATGCTTCCTGGCCAACAGACGTGTGTACGACGTCGGCCTCGGAGATCTCGGCGTACACCGTCATCACGTCCTGGTTGCCCAGCATCACGATGGTGGGGGCGCTCTGCACCGCATTCACGGTCTGCCCCTGGCGCGCGACCACGACCAGTACGGTTCCGTCGGTGGGGGCGGTGATGCGGGTGTACTCCAGATTGGTCTGAGCAACATCGACGTCGGTCTGTCGGCGCGCCACTTCACCGTCCAGCGCAGCGACCTGTTCACGGGTGGCATCGACCTTGGCCTTGGCTGTATCGAAGTCGGCGCGGGCTACCAGTTGCGAGGCCACCAGTTGCTGCTGCCGATGCAGTGTCAGTTCGAACTGGCGCAGGTCGGTGGCCAGCGCATCGCGGTTGGCACGCGCGGTGCGTTGTGCGGCCTGCGCGCTGAGCAATGCATTGCGTTGAGTACGCGAGTCGATGTCGGCGATGGGATCGCCGGCTTTCACTTTGTCGCCCAGCTTTACATGCAGGGTATCGATGCGGCCGGAGACCTGTGCACCCACGCTTACCAGTTGCGAGGGCTTCAGCGTGCCAGTGGCCTCCACCACCTGTTCGATGCTGCCGCGAGCGACCGGTGCAACCTGCAGGTGCGGAGGTGGTGCGGGCCGCAACCACGCGAACAGAGTCAGCGCGCAGCACAGCAGGCCGGCAGCAACGATGAGCGCACGGCGGCGCTTGCGGGTTACGGTGCTCATCGGCTCAGCAACCAGAAGAGACAGGTCATCGGGGGTCCTTGCGACAGAAGAGACACACGTCTGTCGGGGCAGACGTGGTTGGCCGTCGAGTCTCGATGCGCTGGGTTGCGCGAACCTTGCGGGGCGATCGTTGTGTCAGCGCGCGGCATGAAGAGCGAGCAGTGCCACGGCGATGAACTGCAGGGCGCTACCGAGAACCAGCAGTGCATTTCGCAGCCGGTGACCTGCGATGCGCGCAGCGCAGAGTTGAATCGCCGCGCTGGCCAACAACCAGGGGAAGGTCGAAGCATGCAGCTTCGCCATTCCTGCACCGATGGCGATCAGCAGCGTACTGGCAATCATTATCCCAGCGGCATGGCCGTCCAGGGCCCGCAGCAGCGGTGGCGTTGGGTGCGGGGTTGCCGCCCGCCATGCCGCCAGCCCATGCAGCGCAGCATGCACGGCAACGAACAGGAGCACGGCCGTCGCCACCGCTGTGCTCGCATGCCGATACGCTGAAGCCACCAGCGCAATGCCGGGCAGCAGCAGAAACAACGCGCCGAACAGCCGCATCAACACGCCAGCGCGCTCGATATCGGGGACTGTCCGCAGCCAAAGCGGCCAATGTTGCAGGCCGGGCGCGCGGACATTATGTGGGCGGCGATTCCATGCGGCAGCCGTAAGTCCCGGCGAATTCCGCGGTGGCACAGTGCGTGCGGAAGGGGACGGTGGGGGAGCTCCCTGGGTCACATGCAGGCTTCCTGTCAGATAGGAACGCGGTGGCACGGCAGGTGCCACACCCCGATGCTGTCCAGCGAACATTGCCGCAACCTTGCCTGTCCTCGCTCCCGGCCACGTATGGACAGGCGCCGGTTACACAGGTGCATGCGATGTGTTCAGTGCTCCAGCGGTGGCGTGCTGGTCACGCCCGGATGCAATGGAAACTCGACACGGATCAATGCACCACCGCCTGGCGCATCCAGAATCGTGACGTGGCCGCCGTGGCGGTCGATTACCTGGCGCACCAGGTTCAGCCCCAGGCCCGCGCCTGTCTGCCGCGGCCGCAACCGCTGGAAGGGTTCGAAAACCCGTTCGCGCTGGTCGACCGGTATGCCGGGGCCGTCGTCCTCGACCTCCAGGCAGCTGCCTTGAACGCGCACGATGATCTGGCGTCCGCCATGTTCGGCAGCATTCAGTACCAGGTTGGAAATTACCCGCTCCACTGCGCCGGTCTCGCCGAGCACCGGGAAATGTGATTCCACCGCCACGGCTACGGTCTTGTCCGACTGGATCAGCAGCGGCGCCAGATCGGCGGCCACCCGTTTGGCCACCCGCGCCAGGTTGATTGTTTCCTTCGGCCCGTCTTCGTCCATGCGGTGCAGATCCAGCAGCTGCTCTGCCAGCGTCGCCAGCCGCGCCACTTCCACGGCCAGGCTGCACGAGGTGGCGTCGTCGGCCGCATCGACCTTTACCCTCAGAATCGCAATGGGTGTGCGCAGCTCATGCGCGGCGGCGGCGATGAAGCGGCGTTGCCGTTCGTGCCCTTCGTCCAGCCGCTCCAGTGCTTCATTCACCGCCGTCACCAACGGAGCGATCTCCACAGGCACAGCGGTTTCTGTCAGGCGGACACCGCGGCGGCTGGCGGAGATGTTGCGGGCTTCCTCGGCGATGCGCTCCACCCCGGCCAGGGCCCGTCTCACGATGATCGGTGTCAGGACGATGGTGGCCAGGCCCAGCAGCAGGAAGATCGGCAGGGTGATGATGTGTGCCGCCAGCGCCATCTGCCAGGTCAGCGTATCGGTTTCGCCATGGGCCATGATGGTCAGCTTGCCGGCCGGCCCGCTGTGCTGGCGGACCACGACGGCCAGGCCATCGCTGCGATCCCGCCCGCGCAGGTCGCCAAAGGGGATGCCATCCAGTGCGCCTACCAGCGAGGCATAGGCCGGCGGCACAGGTCCGAACGTAACGTAGTGGCCATGCTCATCCTCGGCGATGAACCATGCACCGGGAACGATCTTCAGCAGTTCGGCCAGTTCCGGTGTGTTCTGCACGTACAGTTCGCCATTGCGGTCGCGGTGCACCGCGTTGGCGGCCACCGGCGCAAAGGTCTGGATGGTGTAGTAGCCACCGCTGTCGGCACGTATCAGCACCATCAGCAGCGCGAAGAACGCCACCAGCAACGCCATTAGCTGATAGATCAGCGTTTTGACGATCAACGGACGCTTCAGCGATGGACGACGCGCCATTATTTGGCTTCCCGCATCAGATAGCCGACACCGCGGATGGCGTGTATCTCTACTCTTGCGTCGGCATCGGCCAGCTTGCGGCGAAGGCGCGATACGTGCGAATCGAGCGTGTTGGAATGGATGCCGTCATCGAATCCATACACCGCCATTTCAATCGACTCGCGCAGCACGGTGCGACCCAGACGCCGGGCCAACGCGGCCAGTACACGTATCTCACGGCGCGGCAGCTCCAGCCGCTGCCCGCCCACGCTCGCCTCGCCCGATGCCGGGTCGAACACCAACCGGCCGATGCTCACCAGTTCCACCTGCATGCCGCTCGGCCGACGCCCGGCAGCGCGGATGCGGGCGAACAGCTCCTCCAGTGCGAAGGGCTTGGCCAGATAGTCGTCCGCGCCCTCATCCAGGCCGGCGATGCGGTCCGGCAGCTGCCCCAGCGCGCTCAGCACGATGATCGGCACCCCGGGGTTGCGCTCACGCAATAGCGAAATCAATCCCAGTCCGTCGCCGTCGGGCAGGGTGCGGTCCAGCAATACCAGGTCGTGCGATCCGCACAGGGCCGCTTCGCGGGCCAGCGCCAGCGTGTTGGCTAGGTCCACCACGTAGCGCTCGCGCTGCAGGGCGGACTTCAGGGTAGCGGCCAGTTCGGCTTCGTCTTCGATCAGCAGGATGTGCATCGGCGGGGTTTGCGCAGGAAGGGGGCGTGGCGGGGCGGTTCGGCACGCGCCGGCACCGTATTACAGGAACATTGCGCGAACATGGCGTGCCTTCCCGATGTCCCGCAAGGCTGTCATGGACGCAGGAAAGCGGATGTCGGCGCAAGGTTCGCGCAATCCGGGCACTCCAGCCTTGGCGCCCTTTCGCTGATCCCACCCCCTGGAGTACCCATGAAGTTGTTCGTTCCGTTGTTGTTCGTGGCCGCGCTGAGTGGCTGCACCACCGCCAGGATGACCGTTACCCCCGATGGCCGACGCGGCGTCTCCATCGACTGCAGCGGCTCCAGCTCCTGGAGTGGCTGCTACGAAAAGGCCGGGCAGATGTGCCCAGGCGGCTATGTGGTCTTCAGCAAGGATGGCGACGACGGCAACGCCATCGCGGTGGGCAACAAGAACGGCTTCACCTCTACCCAGATGGCCACCCGCTCGATGCTGGTGGCCTGCTCGCACTGACACCGGGAGGGGAGGTGGGCAGCCACCTCCCCCTGTCATCATGGTTCGCAGCCCTGTGTCAGAAGCTGTAAGCCGCCTGCACATACACCCGCCGTGGCTCGCCGGGGAAATGCCCGTTGCGTTCAATGAAGCCACTGGCCGCGTACACCTTGTCGAACAGATTCTTGACGTTGGCCTGGAAGTGCCACTGTCTCCACGTGGTCTTCCAGCTCACGTCGAACACGGTGTAGGCCTTGACCGTCTGCCCATCCAGGCTGAGGCGTTCGCCGACGTGATCGGCGCCAAAGCCGATGGCGGAGTTGATCGCCGGCAGGTCGTAACGCGTCCACAATCCCAGCTTGTTGCGCGGCGCATTGGCGAATCGGTCGCCGGAGGCGTTGGTGATGCCATTCGGGCCGGCGTCCTTCACCCGCGCATCGTTGTAGGCGTAGGTCAGGTTCAGCACCCAGCGCTCGGTGAGGTCGGCCAGAAGGTCCAGCTCCATGCCGGTGCTACGTACCAGGCCCAGCGCGGCCAACTGGTTCACGCCACCGATCACCTCGCCGGTGGCCTGCACGATGTTGCTGCGGTCGATCCGGTAGGCCGCCATGTTCAAGGTCACACGGTCGGCCAGCAGCGACTTCATGCCCACTTCCCACTGCTTGCTGCGCTCGGCATCGAACGGTCCGCCAGCGGCCGGGTTCTGGTTGGCGGCACTCTGCGGCACGAAACCATTGGCGATGTTGGCGTAGACATTCAGGCCCTCGCGCACGGTGAACGTGCTACCCAGCCGCCAGCTGAGATCGTTGCCATCCACGCTGCTGCCACCCATGCGGTCCTCATCCTTGAAGCCATCCCAGCGCAGTCCGGCCAGCACATGCCAGCGTGTGCCCAGTGCCAGTTCGTCCTGCAGGTAGCCGCCATAGCGCTTGCTGCGGGTGGACGTGCTGCGCCAGGGCAGGGCCGCCAGGTTGTAGTCGTGCCAGGTACTGGCGCCGTACACGGGATTGAACAGGTCGATGCCGCGCACCGGCCCGGCGCCACGCGCAAGGTCAGCGCTGTTCGCGGTCTGTGCGGTGAAGTCCGCATCCAGCCGGTATACATCGGCGCCGAACAGCACCTTGTGCTCCACCGCGCCGGTGGTCGCCCGCCAGACTGCATTTCCGTTGGCAGTGAATGCGTCGTTGTCGCGGATCTGGTTGCGCAGCTGGCGGGTCATCCATTCGGCCACGCCATCGCGGTCACGATCGAGCAGGCCCATCGGCTCGTGGTACATCTGGTGCTCGTTGTTGCTGAACCAGCGGGCGGCGAAGTCCAGGTCCAGCGTGTCGAGCGGCGCGAAGCGGTACTGCGCCAGCGCCACCTTGGCGCGCATGTCGAGAAAGTCGCTGGCCTCGTTGTGGTTCCAGCGGCGGTCGGTCAGGAACGTGCCTGCATCGTTGACCGGCACGCCGCGCAGACGGTTGCCGCCAAGGTTCTGGGTGATGTCGGTGAACTGCAGCACCAGTTCGCCGGTCTGTCCGACGTCGAAGGCCAGCGAGGCATCGCCGATCACGCTCTCGCTGTCGGTGTTCCAGCGCACGCCCTTTTCATTGTCGGCATAGAGCCCGGCGCGATAGCGCACGCTGCCGGCGGCATTCAACGGCCCGGTACCCTCGATCGATCCGGCACGGAAGTCCTTGTCGCCCAGCTGGACCTCGATGCGGCGCTCGGCAGCGGCTTTGGGCTTGCGGGTCACGTAGTTGATGACACCGCCCGCATCACCCCCGCCATACAGCGCGCCTGCCGGTCCCTTCAGCACTTCCACGCGCTCGATG
>NZ_LLXT01000099.1 GCF_001431625.1 Stenotrophomonas geniculata ATCC 19374 = JCM 13324 | reverse complement strand
CGACGATCGTCACCATGACGTTGCGCTCCTTCTCAGCCACGGCCTTGGGAGCCACGGCGGGGATCAGGAGCATCATGAACGCGGCCAGATGCAGGGCAATTACAAACGCGATGCCGACGATGCGAGGCCAGCTCAGCCCCTTGTCATCGGGTTGTTCGTACCGGTGAACGACTAGTTGTTCCGTCATGCGCCAAGAGCTCAATAGTGGGGCCGGGATGCCGGGGGCGGAATCCCTGATCAGCGGTGCATGACACCGCAGGAACCTCCAAGCTTATACCAATCCTGAGCGCCTGCGCATCAACTGTGCAGGCATTCAGGCGTTATTCCTACTTACTTCAGGTTGATGATTTTTTTGGCATCAGCCTGGTTCTTCACACCCTTCGCCAGCGCCTGCTGGGCGGCCTGCTTGGCCTCCGGGATGCGACCTTCGGCATGCAGGACGCGTGCCAGGTTCAGGTAGGTCTCACCGTCCTTGGACAGCGGGGCAGCCTTCTGCCACGCATCGATCGCCTGCGGCACCTGGTCGGAGTAGTAGTAGGACTGGGCCAGCGCCAGGTAGACCTGGTAATCCGGCTTCAGGATGCCCTTCTGCAACCCTTCGTTGATGACCGCGATGACGTCCTTTTCCTTGTGTTCGGTGTTGGCATAGATCGAGTACAGCTGCTTGTACTCGCGCTCTTCGGTGAGCTGGCCGCTGCTGCGCAGCTTGTCCATCACCGCGGCAGCCTTTTCCATCTGGTCGGCCTGCATGTACATGCTGGCCAGGTTCAGCTGGGCCTTCTTGTCGTTCGGGTTCTTGGCGGCCAGGGCCTCGGCTTCCTTCACCGCTTCGCCGGACTGGCCGGCTTCGGCGAGGGCCGCCATCAGCAGCTGGTTCCAGTTGTCCTTCGGTTCGGTGGCACCGGCGATGGCCTGCTTGAGCACCGGGATCGCTTCCTGGTAGCGCTCCAGCTGGTACAGCGCCTGGCCCTTGGCGATCAGTTCTTCCGGCTTGGTCGACTTGCTCTCGGCGAAGTACTTGTCCAGGGTTGCCAGGCCTTCGGCGGTCTGGTCTTCCTGCAGCTGCAGCTGGCCCAGCATCAGCATCGACTGGAAGTGGCCGTTGTTGTCCAGGCCGTTGAACTGCAGGACCTGCTTCAGGTAGGCAACGGCAGCCGGCGTGTCGTCGGTCTGGTAGGCGGCCTGCGAGGCCAGCTGCGCGGCCAGCGACTTGTCGTACTCGTTCGCGGCGCTGTCAGCGAGGATCGCGTCGGCCTGCGTGCGCGTCTCCGGGAACTTTTCCTTGTTGTAGCTGTCGATCATCTTCTGCAGCTTGCTGCCCAGCTTGGCCGATGCCTTGACGGTCGGCTCCTCGCGGGTCGCGTTCGGGTACAGCGCTTCGGCCTTGGCCTGCTTGCCGCCGCGGTTGCCACGCTCGGAGGAACGCGAGGACTGCGCGAAGGCATCGGTGACCACGGCGCCGGTCAGGGCGGTCGCGACGAGGACGGAAAGCACAGCTTTGTGGTTACGGAAAATCATCGTTCACCTCGATCGAACCGCCGGTTAGCGGCAAAGTCGGACTGTCAGAAAAATCTGAGCCGCCAAACGTATCAGAAACAGATGGCGTGAGAAATCGTTTTATGTGCTGCAATACAGCATAGAAATGCGCACTCATCCGCACTTTGGCCGCAGCCCGGCCGCCTGCGCCTGCTGATAGACCGGCGTCAGAGCCGGTGCATCGCGTCGCAGTTCCTGGATCCGGTTGGCTGGGTCGGGGTGGGTGGACAGCCATTGTGGGCTGCGACCGCCACTGGCAGCCATCATGTTCTGCCACAGGTCGACCGCCTGCGCCGGGTTGAAGCCGGCCTGGGCCATCAGTCGCTGGCCGATCACGTCGGCCTCGCTTTCCTGGGTGCGTGAACCGGGCAGCAGGAAGGCGGTCTGCGCGCCCATGCCACCAAGCTGGTTGACGGTGCTGGCAGCGCCTTCGCCGTAGGCCGCGCCGGCCAGCGCACCGAGCACGGCCAGCCCGGTCTGCGCGCCCATCTGCCGGGTGATGCGCTCCTCGTGGTGGCGGGCGATGACGTGGCCGATTTCATGGCCGATTACGGCAGCCAGCTGATCCTGGTTCTTGGCGACGGTGAAGATGCCAGTGTTCACGCCGACCTTGCCGCCGGGCAGGGCGAAGGCGTTGGGCTCCTTGTCGACGAACACCGCCGTCTCCCACCGTACGCCACGGTATTGAGGCGGCAACTGCGCGACCAGGGCATTGACCACGCACTGCACGTAACCGTTCTGGCGGCCGTCGGTGCTGATCTTTTCCTTCTGCTTGGTTTCGGCGAACGCCTGAGCGCCGAGCTGATCCAGCTGCGCCTGCGACACCCCGCCCACCATCTGCCGGCGGCCGGTAGGGGAGGTCGTGGTCGCGCAGGCGCTGACCAGAGTGGTGATGACAAGGGCCAGCAGCAGTTGTTTCATGGATCCACCCCCGTGTTCATATGCGCAGTGTGTAGCGTAGCGGCTTAATCTTTCGTCAAGCGGACACGGCGTTACGTTGCCCCGAAGAACACAAGTGCGGCAAGCGCCACACCGTTGTTCAGCGCGTGCGCGGCGATCGCGGCCCAGAGCGTACCGGTGCGCTGGTACAACCAGCAGAACGCAGCACCCATGCCGCCATAGACCAGCCACAGCTGCGCGATCTCGGCCGGGCCGTTGGCGCTGGTGCCAGGGATTTCATGGATGAGGGCAAAAGCAAGGCTGCTCAGTACCACGCCCAGCCACGGACGCCCGGCCTTCCACAGGCGGCCAAACAGCACGCGGCGGAACAGCAGCTCCTCGTAGGCCGGTGCCAGTACCACCGCGAACAGCACCAGGAACAAGGGGAAGCGCGCGATCGCGCTCTGCATCAGCGCCAGGTTGGTGGGAACCGGCTCGATACCGAACTGCTTGGCCAGGAAGGCGATGCCATTGCTGCCGAGCACGATCAGGGTCGCCACCAGCAGGGTCCAGCCCCAGGTGGAGGGACGGCGCAGCGCCTGGCGCGACGCGTGGCGCTCGGCCGTGTTGGCCGGACGTCGCCAGAAGTACAGCAGCAGCGCGGCGCCGCCGGTGGCAAACAGCGCCATGAGAATCTGCGCAAGCGCGCCGGGCTGGCCCAGTGACGCCGCTACCGAACTGGCCTCGGGTGCGCCAGCGCCGGCCTGTGCGTTCGCGTAACCGACCACCACGCCACGGTACAGGCCCCACAGCAGGCCGCTGATCAGGCTCAGGCCGAACAGGGTGACGGCGGCGATGCCCAGGTCGATGAAGAACCCCGCCAACGGCGAAACGGCACGCGGCGCGGCAGAAGCCGGCGGAACCGGGGGCGGAGCGGAAACCGGGGCGGATGCGGACATCAGGTACCTGTGTTCAAGAGTCGAAGGCCGGCGCGCCTCCCCGCGCACCGGCCGTGTCCCGATTGTGTCAGATATCCAGGTTTGCGACCTTCAGCGCGTTGTCTTCGATGAAGTCGCGACGCGGTTCGACGACATCGCCCATCAGCGTGCTGAAGATCTGGTCAGCAGCGACAGCGTCTTCGATGCGCACCTGCAGCAGTCGACGGGTTTCCGGATTCACCGTGGTGTCCCACAGCTGCTCCGGATTCATTTCACCCAGGCCCTTGAATCGCTGGATCTGGCGGCCGCGCTTGGCCTCCTCGAGCAGCCAGTTCTGTGCCTTGGCAAAGCTGTTGACTTCGATCGACTTGGCACCGCGGGAAATGGTCGCGCCTTCGCGGACCAGACCGTGCAGCAGCTTCGATGCCTGGTGGATTGCGCGCAGTTCGCCGCTTTCGAAGGCCGACATCGGCAGCACCTGGATGTGCTGTTCACCCATGTGGCGACGGGTCACCAGCACAGCGGCCGGGCGCTCGTCGTTGGCTTCCTGCAGTTCCAGCGTGAAGCGCGGGCTGCCCAGGCTGCCCTGGTTGAGGCGCTTGGCCAGTGCATCCAGGCTCTCGCCTTCACCGGCAGCGCGCAGGCTTTCCAGGTCCATCGGTACGAAATCGACCAGCGCTTCAAGCAGGTTGCGGTCGTAGCGATGTGCGTTGCGCTCGATCGAATCCAGCGCGGCCGCGTAGGCCAGCAGCAGCTTCTCCAGCGCAAGGCCTTCGATGCCGGGCTCGCCGGTGGCCGGCACCAGTGCAGCGTTTTCCACTGCGCTGCTGGCCAGGTAGCTGTCCAGCGCCGGGTCGTCCTTCAGGTACAGCTCCTGCTTGCCCTGCTTGATCTTGTACAGCGGCGGCAGGCCGATGTAGACGTAACCGCGCTCGATCAGCTCCGGCATCTGACGGTAGAAGAACGTCAGCAGCAGGGTGCGGATGTGGGCGCCGTCGACGTCGGCGTCGGTCATGATGATGATCTTGTGGTACCGCAGCTTGTCCGGGTTGTACTCGTCACGGCCGATGCCGGTGCCCAGCGCGGTGATCAGCGTACCGACCTGGTCGGAGGACAGCATGCGGTCGAAGCGCGCGCGTTCCACGTTGAGGATCTTGCCGCGCAGCGGCAGCACCGCCTGGTTCTTGCGGTTGCGGCCCTGCTTGGCCGAGCCACCTGCCGAGTCACCCTCGACGATGAACAGTTCGGACAGTGCCGGATCCTTTTCCTGGCAGTCGGCCAGCTTGCCCGGCAGGCCAGCGATATCCAGCGCACCCTTGCGGCGGGTCAGGTCGCGGGCCTTGCGCGCAGCTTCACGTGCACGGGCGGCATCGACGATCTTGCCGGCGATCGCCTTGGCTTCGTTCGGGTTTTCCTGCAGGAACTCTTCCAGGCGCGCACCGAAGGCATTTTCCACCGCCGGACGCACGTCGGAGCTGACCAGCTTTTCCTTGGTCTGGCTGGAGAAGCTCGGGTCCGGCACCTTCACCGACAGCACCGCGATCATGCCTTCGCGCATGTCGTCGCCGGTCAGGTTGATCTTGGCCTGCTTGGCGATGCCGTTCTGCTCGATGTAGTTGTTGAGCACCCGGGTCAACGCACCGCGGAAACCGGCCAGGTGGGTACCGCCGTCCTTCTGCGGAATGTTGTTGGTGAAGCAGTACATCGTCTCCTGATAGGAGTCGGTCCACTGCAGCGCCACGTCCACCACGATGCCGTTGTGCTCGCCGGTGACCGAGATGACGTTCGGGTGCAGCGGAGTCTTCAGCTGGGCCAGATGCTCCACGAAGCTGCGGATGCCGCCCTCGTAGTGGAAATCATCGCGACGGCCATCACCACGCTCGTCGGCAAGGACGATCTTGACGCCGGAGTTCAGGAACGACAGCTCGCGCAGGCGGCGGGCCAGGATGTCGTAGTGGAACTCCACGTTGTCGTGGAAGGCGACGGTGGACGGCCAGAAACGCACGGTGGTGCCACGCTTGGTGGTGGCTTCCAGCTTGGCCAGCGCGGTCACGGCTGCGCCGTTGCTGAATTCCTGCTGGTAATGGGAGCCGTTCTGGAACACGTCCACCAGCAGCTTCTGCGACAGCGCGTTGACCACGCTGACGCCGACGCCGTGCAGGCCGCCCGAAACCTTGTAGCTGTTGTCGTCGAACTTGCCGCCCGCGTGCAGGACGGTCATGACCACTTCGGCCGCAGACACTTCGCGGCCGAGCTTGGCGCTCATCTGCTCGTGCTTGCCGGTCGGAATGCCGCGGCCGTTGTCGGACACCGAGACCGAGCCGTCGGCGTGGATCGTCACTGCAACATGGTCGGCGTGGCCGGCCAGCGCTTCGTCGATCGAGTTGTCGACGACCTCGAACACCATGTGGTGCAGACCGGTACCGTCATGCACGTCGCCGATGTACATGCCTGGACGCTTGCGGACAGCCTCCAGGCCTTCCAGGGCGGTAATGCTGTTGGCGTCGTAATTGCCGTTGTTTGCCGGGGTGTTCTGTTCGTCGCTCATTGCGCTTGCCGTAGGCTCCGCAGGTCGGCCACCGCTTGGGGCGATGCGCCGAGAATGAAAGGATTCCAACCCGAATTATACCAGCCGGGGTCGAGCGGCCCTGGTGTGCCCACTATGGCACAGCCACGATCTGTGCATGTTCCACGTGGAACCGGGCGATGTGGGTCAGTTCCTGCAGCGCCGCCGGGGTTTCGGTGGCGGTGATGAAGATCTGTGCCGGGCCATTGAGCAGGCGCTCCAATACCCGCGCCTGGTGGGTGCGATCCAGTTCCGAAGCCAGATCATCCAGCGCGATCACCGGCCATTCGCCGCGCTGTTCCGCATAGTCCTCGGCCTGTGCCAGCAGGCACGCCAATGCCGTCAGCTTGGCCTGGCCGCGGGACAGTGCATCACGCCCCGGAATGCTGTGGAAATCCACACTCCAGTCCGCCCGGTGCGGGCCGACCGAGGTATACCCGGCCTGCCGGTCACGTTCCCGGGCCAGAAGCAGGGCATCGGCCAAGGGAAGCTCATGCCGCCGCCATCCAGGACTCAGGTCCAGTCCGTGGATGCCCAGTTGCGGCGCCAGGCTGGCGGCCAAAGCCGCAGTGCGCTGCTGCAGACGCTCCAGGTAGTGCTGGCGGCGGCTGGTCAGCGGTTCTCCGGCCTCGGCCAGCTCGTGATCCCAGGTATCGAGCATCCGCGACGGCCCGCCCTGCTTGAGCAGGGCGTTGCGCTGCTTCAGCGCCCGGGAGTAGCGGCGCCACAAGGACAGAAAATCCGGTTCCACGTGGAACAAGCCCCAATCGAGGAAGCGGCGGCGGGGTTCGCCACCACCACTGACCAGTGCATGGCTCCCGGGCTCGAACGTCACCACGGCCAGTGCTGCGCAGAGATTACCCAGCTGCGCGACATCTTCGCCGTCCAATCGCCCCTTCCAGTCCTGGCCACTGTGGCGCAGCCCGGCTTTTCGGCGGTGCGGCGGGTGATTGGCACGCTGTTCGTCCCATTCCACGAAGATTTCCAGCGCTTCCTGGCCCTGACGCACCAGACCGTCGCGCACTCGACCACGGAAGCTGCGCCCATAGGCCATCAGGTGCAGGGCTTCGAGCACGCTGGTCTTGCCGGCACCGTTGTCGCCGGTCAGCAGGTTCAATCCTGGCTGGGGCGACAGGTCCACCGCACTGAAGCGACGCAGTTGATGCAAGGCGAGGCGGCGGATCTGCATGGGGCGCGAAAGACCATCCGCACGAGGCGGTAGAGGGGCAGGGAATCCATCAGCTTACTGCATCGGTCAAGCCGGGCGCGCCGGCAGGCCGGTCGAGCCGAAGGTGCAGCTTCTGCACCCATCGATGGACGCGTTCCACGTGGAATGCGGGTGACGCGCCCGTTCCGGGCAGGAACGGCCCGAAATTTCTTCAAATCTGCGCGGGGTTCCAGAGTCCAGGCCCTCAGATTTCGCCGATTTCATGAGCACTGCAGGGCCATCGCGGGACACCTCGCGGGTGGTTCCGACGGATGACCCCGCCGATTCCTTCAAATCTGCGATCCGATGCCTTGGAGGGTTCCACAGATTTCAAGAAATCCAGGACGCTAGTTCCACACTGTCCACAGGAGGCATGTATGACTTATACACAAGGTATGGGCAATCTGTGGATAAAAAAGTCCTTTTGCTAAGCGCTGAAAACTATCCACAGGTTCCCCCCCAGCCAGAGGGCCCTCTATACAGGGGGTTTCAGGCTCATAAATCCCTTTAAAAACAAACAGATAATGCATTTCTCCACGAAATATGGCTCTACCATCACCACCATGCTTTAGATTTATACCCAGATTTAGAAGCTAGGATTGCCCAAGTGTGCCCCCGAGCCGGCCAGTGGTCAGTGCCGTTTGCAGAAGCGAAGGACCTCCTCCCGGGGAAGATGATCTGCTGCTTCCACCATTGAAGATCAGGACAACGAAGTGGGACATGCGAAGCGCTCGCTGCCAGAACCCAGATCGCATGGAGCCCGACGAGCACTGCAAGACGAATTCCCAACGTTCTGGATTCCGAGTTGCTTCGAGCAAGCGAGATCGAGTTGGTGTGGGGCCGAGCAGGGCACGTCCAGGATTTCTACGATCCGTTTCGACAATGCTCCACGTGGAACATAAAAAAACGCCCGGGAGGTCCCGGGCGCTTCTGGGTTCCACGTGAAACAGCGTTTCCGTCAGAGACGCAGCGGCATCACCACGTGGCGCGACTTCTCGCTGCTGGATTCACGCACCAGCGCCGAGGAGTTGGAGTCGCGTAGCTGGATGATCACTTCCTCGTCGCGCAGGGCGGAGAGGGCATCCAACAGGTAGTTCACGTTGAAGCCGATGGCCAGATCGCTGACCGTGGTGTCGGCCTCGATCTCTTCCTGAGCTTCTTCCTGTTCCGGGTTGTGCGCGCTGATCTTCAGGTTGCCCGGCGAGACTTCCACGCGAATGCCGCGGTACTTCTCGTTGGACAGGATCGCGGCGCGCTGCAGCGAGGCACGCAGTGCTTCACGATCCACCTTCACTTCACGGTCGGCACCGATCGGGATCACCGCTTCGTAGTCCGGGAAACGGCCATCGATCAGCTTCGAAGTGAAGGTGACATCGTCGCGCTTGACGCGGACGTGGCTGCGGCCGACTTCCAGCTCGATTTCGCGATCGCCGCTTTCCAGCAGGCGCTGCAGCTCGGTCACGCCCTTGCGCGGCACGATGATCTGGCGCTTCGAACCGCTGGGCTTGGCCAGGTCGGTTTCGCAAAGGGCCAGACGGTGGCCGTCGGTGGCAACGGTGCGCAGTGCATCGCCACGCAGGTCGAACAGCAGACCGTTGAGGTAGTAGCGCACGTCCTGCTGGGCCATCGCGAACGCGGTGCGCTCGATCAGCTCCTTCAGGGTCGCTTCGCCGATGGCCACGCGCTCGGTGGCTTCCACTTCGTCCACCGACGGGAAGTCATTGGACGGCAGGGTAGCCAGGGTGAAGCGGCTGCGACCGGCCTGCACGGTGATCTTGTCACCGGTCTGCGAGACGGTAATCCGGCTGCCGTCGGGCAGGGCGCGGATGATCTCGAACAGCTTGCGGGCGGGAATGGTGGTTTCGCCGTCCTGGGCGTCTTCAACCGCGATCCGCGACACCATCTCCACTTCCAGGTCGGTACCGGTCAGCGACAGCTGGCCGTTCTGCACCTGGACCAGGAAATTGGCCAGAACCGGAAGGGTCTGGCGGCGTTCGACCACGTTGACGACCTGTGCCAACGGCTTGAGAAAGGCTTCGCGCTGCAGTGTGAAACGCATGTGGTTCCGTGCCCCTATGCTTTAAAAAATGTGGAATAAATCAAAAGCTTGGTGGTGCTGGTAGAGACAGAATCGCTGGAAAATAACGCTAAGTCTTTGTAAATAAAAGAATTTCAGACCTCGAAACCCTCTGTATTACCGACCCCCAGGGGGTGGGGAAAGCTGTGGATAAATTCGGAGCGATTTCAAACGCCATTGTTATCCACAACGTGTCCCGCGCTTGCTACCGGATTCTGCACCGTTTTGTGCGATGACGCCTCATCGGCATCCGTGCATCATTCGCTCAGCTTCCGGATCAGCTTGTCCCAGTCCTCGCGGAGCTTGCCGTCGGTTTCCATCAGGGTCCGGATCTGGCGGCAGGCATGCAGCACCGTGGTGTGATCGCGACCGGCAAAGGCGTCGCCGATCTCGGGCAGGCTGTGCTCGGTCAGTTCCTTGGTCAGGGCCATGGCGACCTGGCGCGGACGTGCCAGTGAGCGGGTCCGACGCTTGGACAGCAGATCCTTGATCTGCAGCCCGTAGTAGTCGGCCACGGTTTTCTGGATGTTGGGAATGCTGATCGCCTGCTGCTGGGCGCGCAGCAGGTCGCGCAGGGTTTCCTGGGCGAATTCGGTGGTGATCGCGCGGCCGGTGAAATTGGCGCGGGCGGTCAGGGTATTCAGCGCACCCTCGAGGTCGCGCACGTTGGAGCGCATCTTCTTGGCGATCAGGAACGCAACATCATCGGGAATCTCGGCACCGCGTTCGCGTGCCTTGGCCAGCACGATCGCGGCGCGGGTCTCGAAGTCCGGCGGTTCGATCGCGACCGACAGGCCCCAGGCAAGCCGCGACTTCAGGCGCGCTTCCAGGCCCTCGACTTCGCGCGGATAGCGGTCACAGGTCAGGATGATCTGCTGCTTGCCATCGAACAACGCGTTGAAGGTGTGGAAGAACTCTTCCTGGGTGCGGTCCTTGCCGGCGAAGAACTGGATGTCATCGATCAGCAGCGCGTCGACCTGCTGGAACTGGCGCTTGAACTGATCCATGGTCTTTTCCTGCAGGGCCCGGATCATCGCGCTGAAGAACTGTTCAGAACGCAGGTACAGCACCTTCGCGCCCGGATTGGCCTGGCGCATGGCGTTGCCGGCAGCGAACATCAGGTGGGTCTTGCCCAGGCCGGTGCCTCCGTACAGCAGCAGCGGATTGTGCGCGCGGTCGCCCGGCTTCTGCGCTGCCTGGAAGGCGGCGGCCAGGCCCAGCTGGTTGCTGCGGCCTTCCACGAAGTTGGCGAACGTGTAGTGATTGTCCAGGTTGCCGGCGAAGGGCACCTGCGGTTCGCTGGACACATGCGCCGATGACGTGGAAACCGGCGCGTTCTGCGCCTCCACAGGGCGCGGGCGCGAGCCGATTTCAAGAAAAACGTCGCTGAAGCCGGCGAAATGCGCCAGCAGTTCGCGGATCCGGGCCAGATACAGCTCGCGGACCTGGTCGACGATGAAGGCATTCGGTGCATACAGCACCAGGCTGTCCACGCGCAGATCGGCCTGCAGCGGCTTCAACCAGGTATGAACGTCTTCCGGCGGGAACTCCGCTTCGAGGCGCTCGAGACTACGGGACCAAGCATCCATCAGCAATAATCGTCCGGTGGCCGGGGCATGGACGCGACAAGGCGCCCAAACACAGGCCGGAAAGGGGGGAAATGGATGGCTCAGACTACCACCGAGCGCCCGCCTTCGGAATGCTTGTCCCCTACTTATTCACAAAAACATCCACAGCTATTGCACAGCCCAGTGAATTCGCGTAGTTGCCAGGGGTTGACTTGGGGCGGGGTACCTCTCTAGAATTTCCGGTTCTTTCCGTCCCATTCATACGAGAGGCCCCCAATGGCCACGAAGCGCACCTACCAGCCCAGCAACCTCAAGCGTAAGCGCGACCACGGCTTCCGTGCCCGTATGAAGACCGCTGACGGCCGCAAGATCCTGTCGCGTCGCCGCGCCAAGGGCCGCAAAGTCCTGAGCGCCTGATTGCCATGCCGCACATCGCGGCAGACGCAATCCCTTCGACAGTGAATACTGCAGACCCGCGCAAGCGATTCCCTCGCTCTGCGCGGGTTCGCACGCGTGCCGAATACTCAACGGTCTTCAACGGCGCCCGCCGTGTGTCCGATCCGCTGATGACCCTGCACTGGCTGCCGGCTGACCGGCCGGCCAGGCTGGGTCTGGCGGTTTCCCGCAAGGTTGATCCGAACGCCGTCGGGCGTAACCGGATCAAGCGCGTCCTGCGCGACATCCTGCGTCAGACACGTACCGACATCCAGCCAGGCGACTTCGTCGTCGTGGCTCGTAGTGCTGCGCGTTCCGCCAGCAACGACGAGATCCGCCAGGCCTTCCTGCGCCTGCTGCGTCGCCTGCGTGCATTGCCCACGCCGGGCGTGGACGGCACAATGCCGCCGCCTGATGGCATCGCAACTCCTTCTTTGACCGAGCCGGCATCGCGTCCCGGCCCCGCCGAGCCTGTCCGCTGATGAACCAGACCCGCGTATTCCTCATTTTTGCCTGGCTGATGGTGGCCGTGCTGCTGTGGATGGAGTGGAGCCGTGAAAAGGCTGCTCCGACCCCGGCACCGACGACCACGTCGGCCCCGGCCGCTGCACAGAGCGTTCCGGGCGCAACCCCGGGCGCCATCCCCAGCGCCCAGGTTCCGGGTGCGCCCGGCCAGGCCGCCGTGCAGGCGCAGGCCAGCGCCACCCCCGCCAGCCAGCGCGTGACCGTCACCACCGACGTCCTGCGCCTGGTGCTCGATGGCGGCCGCGTGCTCGACGCCGAGCTGCTGCAGTTCCCGCAGACCAAGGACGAAGGCAGCCCGCCGGTCCGCCTGCTGACCGAAGACCCCGCGCATCCGTACAGCGCGATCAGTGGCTGGGCCAGCGAAGACAAGAACACCCCGGTCCCCGGCGCTGACGGCTTCAAGCTGGTGGGTGACACCAAGGACTTCGTGCTGGCCAAGGGCCAGAACGAGCTGCAGATCCCGTTTGTGTGGGCCGCCGACAACGGCGTGACCATCAAGCGCACCCTGACCGTCTCGCGCAACGAGTACGCCGTGCGCTTCAAGGACGAAGTCAGCAACACTGGTGCCGCTCCCTGGAACGGCTACGTCTATCGCACCCTGGACCGCACCCCGACCATCCTGTCGCGGAGCATGACCAACCCGGATTCCTTCAGCTTCAACGGTGCCACCTGGTACGACAACGACAAGAAGTACCAGCGTCGTGCGTTCAAGGACTACCTGGAAGACGGCACGCTGAACCAGAACATCACCGGCGGCTGGCTGGCGATGCTGCAGCACCACTTCTTCACTGCCTGGATCCCGCAGAAGGACCAGACCGCACACTACGTGCTGTCGCAGGTGGCCGGTCGTGACCTGATCGAAGCGCGTGGCCCGGCCTTCACCGTGGCGCCGGGCCAGTCCACGAGCACCGAAGCCCGCCTGTGGGTCGGCCCGAAGCTGGTCAACCTGATCGCCAAGGAAGATGTGCCGGGCCTGGACCGCGTGGTCGACTACAGCCGCTTCTCGATGATGGCGGTGATCGGCCAGGGCCTGTTCTGGGTGTTGAACCAGGTGCACAAGCTGGTGGGCAACTGGGGCTGGGCGATCGTCGGCCTGGTGGTGCTGCTGAAGCTGGTGCTGTACCCGCTGTCGGCGACCCAGTACAAGAGCGGTGCGAAGATGCGTCGCTTCCAGCCGCGCATCGCGCAGCTGAAGGAACGCTATGGCGACGACCGCCAGAAGTTCCAGACCGCGATGATGGAGCTGTACAAGAAGGAAAAGATCAATCCGATGGGCGGCTGCCTGCCGATCCTCATCCAGATGCCGATCTTCTTCGCCCTGTACTGGGTGCTGGTGGAATCGGTCGAACTGCGCCAGGCGCCCTGGTTCGGCTGGATCCAGGACCTGACCGCACGCGACCCGTACTTCATCCTGCCGGTGATCAACGTAGCGGTGATGTGGTTCACCCAGAAGCTGACCCCGGCACCGGGCATGGACCCGATGCAGCAGAAGATGATGCAGTTCATGCCGCTGGTGTTCGGCGTCATGATGGCCTTCATGCCGTCCGGCCTGGTCCTGTACTGGGTGGTCAACGGCGGCCTGGGCCTGCTGCAGCAGTGGTGGATGACCAAGCGCCATGGCGGCGAGCCGGTCCCGGCCACCACCGCGCCGGCCCCGGTCAAAAAGAAGTAATCGGTAGAGCCGGCCGCTGGCCGGCTGACCCCAGCAGAAGCCCGCCGCAAGGCGGGCTTTTCGCATCCGGCGTTAGAATCGCCGGCACACCGATCCTGCATCCATCGAGTCCGCCATGCCGCGTGCGTCGTCGTTCCGCCTGTTCCTGCCCTCGCTGTTGTTGACCCTGGTCGTTGCCGGTTGTGGCGACAAGGATGCGAAGGCGCCGGCGACCACCGTCACCCAGCCCAGCGCGCAGGCCGCGGCCGCCGCCGATCCGGCCGCGGCGCCGTTGCTGGCCGCGCTGCAGAAGCAGCTCGATGGCTATCGCCGGATCGTCGTGCTGCTGGCCGATGAGGAACAGCAGTCGGCGGCCGATCGCAGCACCTCCACCCGCATCGGCCAGCAGCTGTTCCACGACGGCCTGGAACAGCGCAGCGCCATTGCCGCGCAGTTCGACACGCTGCTGCGTGGTAGCAGCCCGCAGCGCTTCGCCACCCTCGGCACCGTGCTGGACTACATCGAATCGGCGCCGGAGCTGTTCGACGCCGACCGCTTGGCCTTCCGAGAAGTGCTGCGCGATCTGCATGAGCGCGTCGGCACCGATTCGTCGCTGCCGGCAGTGAAGCTGCACCAGCGCATTGGCGAAGACCTGGAGGCGCTGGACGAGATCGAGCGCAACTACAACCAGGAACTGACCCGCATCTTCAGCCGCTTCGAGCGCACCCGTGCCATCGAACTGAAGCGCGAGAAGTGGGACGACTACATCGCGCACCTGCACAAGGACTACAGCCGCGAAGCGATCCTGCGCGACTACGGCGTGATCGAGCCGTACCCGATGTCGATGAAGGACAGCGACCGCGAGATCTTCGGCCGCGACCTGCCGCCGAAGACGGTGGTGCTGACCTTCGACGATGGCCCGCACAAGGCCTATACCGATGAAGTGGTGGCCATCCTCAAGCGCTACGACGTACCGGCCGTGTTCTTCGAGGTCGGCCGCAACCTCGGCAAGGTCGAGACCGACGGCAAGGTCAGCCTCGGGCCGATGGCGAAGATCAGCCGCAACCTGATGGAAGAGGGCTACGCCGTCGGCAACCACAGCCTGACCCATGCGCAGCTGTCGCGTACCACCGGCGATGCGCTGCGCCAGCAGGTGCTGGACACCGACACGCTGCTGAAGGATGTCGACAGCAAGCGCGCGCCGCTGTTCCGCTTCCCCTATGGCGCGCGTAATGCCGAAGGCCTGCAGCTGCTCAACGAAGCCGGGTTGAAGTCGATCATGTGGAACATCGATTCGATGGACTGGGCCGACCCGGTGCCGGAATCGATCGTGCAGCGCGTGCTCGACCAGGTGAACAAGGAACAGCGCGGCATCATCCTGTTCCATGACATCCACGACCGTGCGGTGAAGGCATTGCCGCAGATCCTCGACCGGCTGATCGCTGATGGCTACCAGTTCGCCGGGTGGAATGGCCGCGACTTCACCGTCGCCCGCGCGCGCAAGGGTGACACCAGCGCCGCCACCGTCACCACCGGCTACGAGAAGTCGTGGGCGATCGTGGTCGGCATCGACAACTACGCCAAGTGGCCAAAGCTGGAATACGCCAGCCACGATGCGCAGGCGGTGGCCGATACCCTGACCGGGCAGTTCGGCTTCCCGTCTTCGCAGGTGATCGTGCTGAAGAACGAGCAGGCCACGCGCAACAACATCCTGGCCGCCTTCCACGACCGCCTGGCCGATGATCGCACCGGAAAGAACGACCGCGTGTTCGTGTTCTTTGCCGGCCACGGCGCCACCCGCCAACTCGCCTCCGGGCGTGACCTGGGCTACATCATTCCGGTGGATTCGGACCCGAAGGAGTTCGCCACCGACGCCATCGCAATGACCGACATCCAGAACATTGCCGAGAGCATGCAGGCCAAGCACGTGATGTTCGTGATGGATGCCTGCTACAGCGGCCTGGGCCTGACCCGTGGTGGCCCTTCTTCGTCGTCGTTCCTGCGCGAGAACGCACGTCGCAGCGCACGGCAGATGCTGACCGCCGGCGGCGCCGACCAGCAGGTGGCCGATGCCGGCCCGAACGGCCACTCGGTGTTCACCTGGGTGCTGCTGCAGGCGCTGGCTGGCAAGGGCGATCTCAACGGCGATGGCCTGATCACCGGTACCGAACTGGCCGCCTACGTGGCGCCGGCCGTCTCAGCCGTTTCGCACCAGACCCCGGCCTTCGGCAGCCTGCCGGGTTCGCAGGGCGGCGAGTTCGTGTTCCAGGTGCCCGACAGCCAGGAATTCCTCAACGCCGATACGCGCCAGCTGACCGCCGATGCAATCGCACTGAACAACAAGGTTGAAGCCGCCAGCGAAGCCAAGGGCAGCCAGGCGCCGGTGACGGTGGCCGACCTGCAGGGCGGCAAGGCCAAGCTGGTGGTGCCCACCGCCGGCCCGGCCTCCGACCGCCAGCGCGCGCAGCAGGCCAATGACCGCGGCCTGCAGCTGTACCGCGAGAAGCAGTACGACGAAGCGGTAGCCCAGTTCACCGAGGCACTGAAGCTGCGCCCGGACTTCGCCCAGGCGGCCAACAACTTCGGCTTCGTGTACTACCGCCAGCAGCGCTATGCCGAAGCGGCGCGCTGGCTGGAGAACACACTGAAGATCGACCCCTCGCGCGCCGTGGCCTATCTCAACCTGGGCGATGCCTACTTCAACGCAGGCGACAAGGCGAAGGCGAAGCAGGCCTACACCACCTACCTGGCGCTGCAGCCGCAGGGCAGTGGTGCCGCGCAGGCACGGGCGCAGCTGGAGAAACTCTGAGCCATGAATGATGCAATCCGCGCCGATACCATCGTGGCCATCGCCAGTGCCCCCGGCGCGGGCGGTGTCGGCCTGCTGCGCCTGTCCGGTCCGCGCGCAGCGGCCATCGCCAACGCGTTGGGTGCGCCTGCACTGCGCCCGCGCCATGCGCACTACGCACGCCTGCGCGACGCCGATGGCGAGGTCATCGACGATGGCATCGTGCTGTGGTTCCCGGCACCGAACAGCTTCACCGGCGAAGAGGTGGTGGAACTGCAGGGCCACGGCAGTCCGGTCCTGCTGCAGCAACTGGTCGCGCGCTGCATCGCGCTCGGTGCGCGCCAGGCGCGGCCGGGCGAGTTCAGCGAACGCGCGTTCCTCAACGGCAAGCTCGACCTGGCCCAGGCCGAAGCCATCGCCGACCTGATCGCGGCCGGCGACAACCGCGCGGCGCGCGCGGCACGTCGCTCGCTGGACGGCGTGTTCTCGCGCCGCATCGACGCCGTGGTCGAACAGCTGGTGTTGCTGCGCATCCATGTGGAAGCGGCCATCGACTTCGCCGACGAACCGCTGGATACCCTCGGTGGCGCGCAGGTGCGGCGTGGCCTGGAACAGGCGCGCAGCGACCTGGCCCTGCTGCGCCGCGACGCCGAACGTGGCCGTCGCCTGCGCGATGGCCTGCATGCCGTGCTGATCGGTCCGCCGAATGCCGGCAAGAGTTCACTGCTCAATGCGCTGGCCGGCAGCGAGCGCGCCATCGTTACCGACATCGCCGGCACCACCCGCGACACCCTGCGCGAGACCATCCGCCTGGATGGCCTGGAGCTGACCCTGGTCGACACCGCCGGCCTGCGCGACGGCGGTGACGCCATCGAACGCGAAGGCATGCGCCGCGCCCATGTGGAGATCGCGCGCACCGACCTGGCCCTGATCGTGCTGGATGCGCGCGATCCGGCGGCGGGTGAAGCCGCGCTGGGCGAGGCCGTGGCAGCGGTGCCGCACAAGGTCTACATCCACAACAAATCGGATCTGCTCGATGTGCTGCCGGCGCTGGACGATCCGGACCGCGTGTTCGTCTCCGCTGCGACCGGTGCCGGCCTGGAGGATCTGCACGCGCGCCTGCGTTCGATCGCATCGGCCGGGGCAGGGGAGCAGGTGGATGGCGAGTTCTCGGCGCGCACGCGGCATGTGGATGCAATCGAGCGTGCGCAGGAACACGTGCAGCGCGCCGATGGCGAGCTGGCGCATGAGCACCTGGAACTGGCTGCTGAGGAACTACGGCTGGCGCATGACGCGCTGGGCGAGATCACCGGGCAGATGAGTGCCGATGACCTGCTTGGAAGGATCTTCTCCAGTTTCTGCATCGGGAAGTAGGGCCGAGGTCAGATTCCCGAAGGGGCTCTGACCGCCTCGCTTACTCATGACTGACGGCTGGGGGTTTCAATCCTGTACGCGACACCTCCTTGATATCATTCCCGCCATGAACCCGATAACCGACAGTGACGTGCGATCAGCTCTGCTGGGCAAGGTCATTGCTGAGCATGTCGCAAATCCGAACACGCTTGTGGTGGAGGAAATGGGGCTTGCGCGCGGCGCCTGCCGGGTCGATGTCTGTGTCATCAATGGCCATCTGCACGGCTACGAGATCAAGAGTGATGTAGACACCCTGCGGAGACTTCCATTGCAGCAGCAGTTCTACTCCGATGTCCTCGACAAGGCGACGATCGTGGTGGGCAAGCGCCATTTGGACCATGCCCTGGATACGTTGCCTGCTTGGTGGGGGGTCAGGCTGGCATCACGTGGAGCGCGCAACGCAGTGAGGCTGGAACTAGTGAGGCCTGCAAAACTCAATCCATCAGTGAGCGCGACGGCCGTCGCAGCACTGCTCTGGCGCGATGAAATTTCTGCTCTGATCGGCAGGCGGACGCCTGAAAAATCAGCGCTGCGCGGCAACCGCGCAGCGCTATGTGAACGTCTGTCGGAGCTCTACAGTCTTGCGGAAATCCGTGCGCTGGTCAGGGAACAGTTGAAGCGCCGGTCAGACTGGCGAGGTCGCGAACAACCTTAGTCATATGGTGGTTGGTCGCCACCGTTGGCCAGGTCGAGCTTCCCCCGGTACTGGTGACACTGTTTGCGCAGTCTTCGATGTACGCATCGCCCCAGCTGTAGCCGCGCCCCATGAAGACCACCGGCAGATCGGAGACCAGGTGCCGGCACAGATCACGGTACTGGTCGCGGCCGTTGCGCTTGATCTGGGTACCTACAACGATCCGCCACTGATCATCGATCGTGTACTTGATCTTGGCGTTGGGGTCGAACAGGCGAGGATCCATCAATTCCGTCTGTGGAGAAGCGCAGCCATAGTCACCAAACCACGGCATTCGTTCAGAGTGCATGCGGGCTAGCCGCGTGTACGCGCGCCATTCCCGGCGGTTCACATCGCCATGTGGGCGATAGCTTGAAGAGGGGCTCAGGCTGGCAGGGAAACTACCCCCCACGAGGGTGATCGATCTCCAGTCGGCCAGATCCGGAACGGCCGCAATCCATGCCTGCCAGGTCGATGCCTGCAGCGTGGGCGAGTCGGCGACATCGGTCGAGCTGTCGAGGATCAGGTCCACCTGACCTGATACCACGCCCAACAGTTTCAGCAACCCTGAGATCCGGGCCAGGCGCCCTCCTTCAAGATCATCCGGCACCAGCCGTAATCCGCAGCCACGATCATCGCGGGCGACAATGCGTGCCACCGCCTGCTGGTAGTCGACATGCCGGTCAATGCCGGTCACGGGAATGGCCTGGCATCCTGCGGTGCGAGTGAGGTCGAAAATCCGCTCCAGATGGTGCTGGCCGTCCGCCATGGTGTCGTCACCGGCAAGATAGGGCGAATCGAACAGGCAGCGCCGCGCCTTCCAGTTACTGCTCAGACGCCTGCCTACGTTCTTCAGGTGGTCATCGAGTGACTTGGCCGGTGCATCGTTCTCGAAGTCCCACTGCTCGATCGGGATCTCGAACAGGGGATAGATCCCATCCTTGACTCCTTCGCTGGTACGACCCACCGCGAGATACTCTCCCTGTCGCCATTTGAGAATCGGCATGTACATCGGTTGTTTCATGATCTGCCCCTGACAACTTCGCTGTTGGTCATCCGAGGCTAGTCGCGGGTCGTGCGGCGCTTCAATCAGAATTGTTTGAAGAATGGGGGGAGCGCTCAGGTCGGAGCCCCTGCGGGGATCCGATCCCAGGTCCCCCACCTGTCACATTGCCGCCGCATACTGACGCCCATCACATACCGCTTGGGGAAGTCGCAGTGAAGTCGTGGGGTTGTGCGTTGCTGTTGTCGCTGGCCGTGGCACCATCGGTGGCCATGAGTGCTGAATCCTCCACCCCGGCCGCGCACAAGGTGTCGGTCTACGGCCATCGCGGCGCAAGCGCGCTGTTGCCGGAGCACACCCTGGCGGCCTACGCCCAGGCGATCGCCGATGGCGCCGACTACATCGAACCGGACCTGGTGATGACGAAGGACGGGGTGATGGTGGCCCGCCACGAGAACGAGATCGGTGGCACCACTGACGTCGCCTCGCATCCGGAGTTCGCCAGCCGCCGCACCAGCAAGGTCATCGACGGGCAGAAGGTCGACGGCTGGTTCACCGAGGACTTCACCCTGGCCGAGCTGAAGACCCTGTACGCGCGCGAGCGCCTGCCGGAGCTGCGCAGCACCGCCTACGACGGCCAGTTCCGCATCGCCAGCCTGGACGAGATTCTGGCCTTCCTGGTCCAGCAGGCCGGCCGCGCCAACCGCGGCATCGGCCTGGTGCCGGAGATCAAGCACCCGACCTACTTCCAGTCGATCGGCCTGCCGATGGAAGACAAGCTGCTGGCCGCGCTGCGCGGCAACGCCTATACCAACGTCGGCCCGGTCACCATCCAGTCGTTCGAGACCGCCAACCTGCGTTACCTGCGCGGCAAGATCCCGCGTGGCAGCAACATCCGCCTGCTGCAGCTGCTGTGGAAGGGCGACACCCAGCCGGCCGACATCGCCAAGGCCGGTGGCACGCTGACCTACGCGCAGATGATGACGCCGGCCGGATTGAAGGATATCGCCAGCTACGCCGACAGCATCGGCCCGGAGCTGCGCTCGATCATTCCGCTGGATGACAAGGGCGCACTGGGCACGCCGACCACGCTGGTGCGCGATGCGCATGCGGTGGGCCTGATGGTGATTCCGTACACCTTCCGCCCGGAGAACCACTTCCAGGCCAGCAACCTGCGCAAGGGGGCCGACAACGCGCGCAATGCAGAGGGATCGATCGCCGAAATGCGTGCCTACCTGGCCACCGGCATCGATGCCTTCTTCACCGACGACCCGGCACTGGGCAGGCAGGCGGTGGATGGCACGGGCGCGGCAGGGAACTGAGCGATCAACGCGGCCGGACATGGGCCGGCGCTACCCGGGGTGCCGGTGTGCTCTGGTAGATGCCAACCTTGGTTGGCACACAACAACCGCGCCGACCAAGGTCGGCCACTACTGGGTCATGAGGTTGCCGGCCAGCGGCCGGCACTACCGTCACCTAGCTGCGCGGCTCGTCCGGCCGGCGGAACGGGATCACCACGTAATCCTGTCCTTCGCGCGGTTGCCACAGCACCGGCACGCGCTGCGGTGACGGCGGCTCCAGCTCGTCGTCGGGCAGCGGTTCGATGTCTTCTTCCTCGTCTTCCCAGCTGTAGCGCGGACGCGGCGGCAGCGGGTCGGCGTTGCGGAACAGCAGCGCGGCGATGATGCCGGCGAAGGCGCCGCCCATGTGCGACTGCCAGGACACGCCGTCGGCGTGCGGCAGGATGGTCATCAGCATGCCGCCGTAGAACAGCATGCCGATCAGGCCGGTGGCAATCGCCGCGCGATCGCGGCGCAGCAGGCCCAGGCTGGCCAGCAGGAACATCAGGCCATGGGTCACGCCACTGGCGCCCAGGTGCACGCTGCCCGGATTGCCAAGCATCCACGCGCCGATGCCCGAGCCCAGCCACAGCAGGGGCAGCGCGCGAACGGTGGCTTTCGGGTAGACGCTGCCGGCCAGCGTGCCGAGGATCAGGATCGCAATGCTGTTGGCGACGATGTGCTCGACCGAGGCATGCAGCATCGGGCCGCCGATCAGGCCAAGCAGGCCCTTGGCTTCCAGCGGCGCGACCGCCCACGGTCGCCAGTCGAACGTGCCCTGCAGCGCGAACACGGCCACCAGCACCAGCACGGCAGCCAGGCTGGCATTGAACGCCCGCAGGATGCGCGAGCGGTCATTGCGGGGGGCCGGCACGTCGCCAGCGGGCAGGGGCGCGTTGTTGTTCATACCTCAGCAATGGCGGTGGTTGGCGTGAAACCAAGGCCACCGCGGCGGGAGAGTGGAAACGGCCGGCGGGACAATCCCACCGGCCGCGCCATCCAGCGGGTCGGGCTCAGGCCTGGCCTTCGCCTTCCTTCGGCGGGTACTTCAGGCTCAGCACCACGGTGGCGGCGATGATCACCGCCACCACGCCCAGCGACACCGGGGTCGGGATCTTGAACAGGTCGATGATCATCATCTTGATGCCGATGAAGCCCAGCACCAGTGCCAGGCCATACGGCAGCAGGTGGAAGCGGTCGGCCATGCCGGCCAGCAGGAAGAACATCGCACGCAGGCCCAGCACCGCGAACACGTTGGAGGTGAGCACGATGAACGGGTCGGTGGTGATCGCGAAGATCGCCGGGATGCTGTCCACCGCGAAGATCACGTCGGTGACTGCGATCAGGATCAGCACCGCGAACAGCGGGGTGAACCAGCGCACGCCATCGCGCTTCACGCTCAGCGCGTTGCCCGCGTAGTCCGGCAGCAGGCGCAGGTGCTTGCGCATCCAGCGCAGGGCCGGGTTGGTCTCCAGGTCCGGCTCCTGGCCGGCGGCGAACCACATCTTCCAGCCGGTGAACAGCAGGAAGGCACCGAACACGTAGAGCAGCCAATGGAACTGGCTGATCAGCACGCTGCCGGCGAAGATCATGATCGTACGCAGCACGATCGCACCCAGGATGCCGATGATCAGCACCTTCTGGCGCTGTTCCTCCGGCACCGCGAAGTAGCTCATGATCATCAGGAAGACAAAGATGTTGTCGACCGCCAGCGCCTTTTCGACCAGGTAGCCGGTCAGGAACTCGAGGCCGACCTTGTTGGCCACCACCTGGCCGGCGGTCTCATTCAGGTAGTACCAGAGGCCCGCATTGAACAGCAGGGCCAGCGCGACCCAGCCGATGGACCACCACAGGGCCTCCTTGAAGGTGACCTTGTGCGGTCCACCATGGCGCATCAACACGAGGTCGACCAGCAGGGCGATGACCACCACCGCTGCGAAGCCGCCCCACAACCACACGTTACCGATCGTCTGCATTGGGAATGTCCGTTGGAAAGATGAATGCCAGGCCGGACGGCGAGGATCTGCAACGGAGGATCGGGAGGGGGATCCAGGGACAGAGCTTCGCCAGTACGGCGAAGGTCTCGCTCGCAGTCCCAGTCGGCTGGAACTGCCGTTGCACCGGAGCCTGCGGGCTCGAAATGACGGCGACAACGTCTGGGAGCTACTCCCCTTCTGACGCCGATTCTGCGGCCTGGCCGGGCCGCCGTCAAATGCCCCTGCACTGGGGTCGGATCCCCAAGCGGGCTCCGCGCCCCCGCTCTGGTAGATGCCCACCTTTGTTGGGATGCCGGCCCGGGTCAGAGCCGCTGCGGGAATCCGACCCCGGCGCCCGGTTTACAATAGGTGGATGAATACCCCCCTTCCGATTGTCCGCCTCAAGAATGCGTGGCGTTCCAGCCACCCGTGGATCTTCCAGAAACTGGTCGAGAAGCCGACCGTCCGGCCCAAGCCCGGTTCCATCGTCGACGTCGTCGGCATCGATGGTGAGTTCATTGGCCGCGGGTTCTACAACGGGCACTCGCGCATCGCCGTGCGCATCCTCGAAACCGATCAGAACGTGCCGGTGGATGCCGGCTGGTTCTCGCGCAAGATCGCCCAGGCGGTGTCGCTGCGCCGTGAGGTGCTCAAGCTCGATGCGGTCTCCGATGCCTGGCGCGTGGTGCACAGCGAAGGCGACGGCCTGTCCGGCCTGGTGGTCGACCGCTACGGTGATCTGGTGGTGGTCGAGTTCTTCGCCGCCGGCATGTTCCGCCATCGCGAGTGGATCTACGACGCCCTGCGCGAGCAGTTCCCGGGCTGTCGCTTCCACAGCTTCGCCGACGAGCACGTGCAGAAGCAGGAAAGTTTCGACTTCCACGGCAACACCACCACCGAAGCGTCGGTGATCACCGAGTACGGCATCAAGTTCCGCGCCGACCCGGCCGGTGCGCACAAGACCGGTTTCTTTGCCGACCAGCGCGAGAACCGCGAATGGCTGAGCCAGCAGGTGGAAGGCAAGAGCGTACTCGACCTGTGCTGCAACACCGGCGGTTTTGCCGTGTACGCGGCGGCGCGTGGTGCTTCGGAAGTGATCGGCATCGACATCGACGAGGATGTGATCCAGATCGCCAAGGGCAATTCGCGCCTGAACAACGTGCGCCCGAAGTTCGTCCAGTCCGACATCTTCCCGTGGCTGCGCGACGCCGCCAACCGCGGTGAGCAGTACGACGTGGTGATCCTGGACCCGGCGAAGATGACCCGCGACCGCGACCAGGTCATCACCGCGCTGAAGAAGTACCTGGACATGAACAAGCTGGCGCTGGGCGTGGTCAAGCCGGGCGGTCTGTTCGCCACCTTCTCGTGCACCGGCCTGGTGGCCGAGGATCAGTTCCTCGACATGCTGCGCCGCGCGGCGTACTTCTCCGGCCGCACGATCCAGATCCTGAAGGTGGCCGGCGCCGGTCCGGACCATCCGTTCATGGCGCACGTGCAGGAATCGCGTTACCTCAAGGCCGTGTTCTGCCGCGTAGTGGATTGACCGCGGGACGCTGTAGAGCCGAGCCCATGCTCGGCTGATCTGCCTGACAGCCTCAAGATCCGCCGGGCGTGGCCCGGCGCTACCCAATGCGCGGCCGCAGCGCTATGGTCGGGCTCTTCCCATTGCCGGTGAGAGCCCATGCCATCGTTGCGCCACCTGTCCGTCGTGCTTGCCCTGGCGCTGTGCGCGCCGCTGTCGGCTCATGCCATCGAGTTCAGCGCACAGGAACTGGCCCACGCCAAGGCCCTGCAGCAGCGCCTGGTCACCCTCGACAGCCATCTGGATACGCCGGCCAATTTCGGCCGCAGCGGCTTCGACATCGAGCAGCGCCACGACCGCAACGCGCTCTCGCAGGTGGACTACCCGCGCATGGTCGAAGGCGCGCTGGACGGCGGTTTCTGGGCGATCTACACCGACCAGGGCGACCGCACCGCCGCCGCCCATCTGGCCGAGCGTGACCACGGCCTGCAGCGGCTGCTGGAGATCCGCGAAATGCTGGCCGCCAATCCCGAGCGTTTCGCGCTGGCATTGACCGCCGATGACGCGGCGCGGATCAAGGCTGCCGGCAAGCGCGTGGTCTACATCAGCATGGAAAACGCCAGCCCGCTGGTGGAAGACCCTAGCCTGCTCTCGTTCTATCACCGCGCCGGCCTGCGCCTGCTCAGTACCGTGCACTTCGCCAACAACGAGTTCGCCGATTCGGCCACCGATCCCAAGGGCGCGGAATGGAAAGGCCTGAGCCCGGCCGGCAAGGAGCTGGTGCGGCAGGCGGTGAAGCTGGGCATCGTAATCGACCAGTCACATGCATCGGATGCGGTGTTCGACGATCTGCTGGCAATGATGCCGGTACCGTTCGTGCTGTCGCACAGCTCGGCCAAGGCGGTCTACGACCACCCGCGCAATCTCGACGACGCGCGCCTGCGCAAGCTGGCCAAGGCCGGCGGCGTGATCCAGGTGAATGCCTATGGCGGTTACCTGATCGACACCGCAAAGACGCCCGAGCGCAAGCAGGCCGAGGAAGCGCTGAGCAAACAGCTGGGTGGCTGGGAAGGCATGGGCATCGAACAGGGCGTTGCCCTGCTGAAGGCCGAGCAGGTGCTGGACCACGAGCATCCAGTGCGCCATGCCAGCCTGGACGATTTCTTCGCCCACTTCGAGCACATCCTCAAGGTGGTCGGCCCCGAGCACGTGGGCATTGGCCTGGACTGGGATGGCGGCGGTGGCCTGAGTGACCTGCCCGATGTCAGCCAGCTGCCGAAGATCACCGCGTGGCTGCTGCGCAAGGGCTATACCGAGAAGCAGATCGCCGGCATCTGGGGCGGCAACCTGCTGCGGGTGATGCGCCAGGCGCAGGAGTACGCCGCAAAGCAGGGCGGTTGAAACGCCCTGCGGTAGTGCCGGCCGCTGGCCGGCATTGCCCCTATCAACAGGATGCGGGTTGCCGGCCAGCGGCCGGTACTACCGGTGATCCGTCTATTTCGCGATCAGCGCGTGGCGACGGCTGTACAGGAAGTACAGCACCAGGCCGGCCACGTTCCACAGCAGGAAGTACAGCTGGGTGGTATGCGGCAGGCTGATGAACAGGTAGATGCAGCCCAGCGCGGCCAGCGGGCCGACCACGAAGGCCAGCGGCGTACGGAACGTGCGTTCGCGGTTGGGCTCGCGCAGGCGCAGCACCACCAGGCAGATGCCTACCGCAGTGAACGCGGCCAGGGTACCGGCGTTGGCCAGTGCGGCGATCTCGTCCAGGCGGGCGACACCGGCCAGCGCCGACACCACCACCGCAGTGAACAGCGTGGTCGCCACCGGCGTGCCGGTACGTGCATTCACCTTGGACAGGCGACGCGGCAGCAGGCCATCGCGGCTCATCACGAAGAAGATGCGGCTCTGGCCGTACAGGAAGGCCAACAGCACGGTCGGCAGGGCGATGATCGCAATCACGCCGATCACCATCGCCGCGGTCGGATGGCCCAGCTGGCGCATGATCAGGGCCAGCGGCTCGGCGCTGTGGCCGAACACCGCGTAGCTCATCGCACCCACGGCGGCCAGCGCCACCAGCACGTAGACGATGGTGCAGCCGATCATCGAACCGATGATGCCGATCGACAGGTCGCGGCCCGGGTTCTTGGTTTCCTCGGCGGCGGTGGAGATCGCATCGAAGCCGTAGAAGGCGAAGAAGATGATGGCCGCTGCCGCCATCACGCCGTGCTCGACGCCATCAGGGCCCATCGACTTGGCGAAACCGTAGGGCATGAACGGCTGCAGGTTGGCGCCGTCGAACGCAGGCAGGGCCACGGCCACGAAGATGGCCAGCGCGATCAGCTTGAACACCACCAGGATGGCGTTGAGCGTCGCGCTCTCCTTGGTGCCGGCCATCAGCATGCCGGCCACCAGCCAGGTGATGATGATCGCCGGCAGATTGATCATGCCGCCTTCCACATGCGGGCCGGCCGCCAGCCAGGCCGGCAGGTGCACGTTCCAGCCGAACTGGGTATGGACCCATTCGAGGAAGCCGACGAAGTAGCCGGACCAGCCCACCGCCACCGTACTCACCACCAGCGAGTACTCCAGGATCAGGCTCCAGCCCACCACCCAGGCGAACACTTCGCCCAGCGCGCTGTAGCTGTAGGTGTAGGCACTGCCGGCGGCCGGCATCATCGTCGACAGCTCGGCGTAGGACAGCGCCGCACAGGCGCAGACCGCACCGGCGATGGCGAAGGAGATCAGCACGGCCGGGCCGGCCAGGTTGGCACCCACGCCGATCAGCGTATAGATGCCGGTACCGACGATGGCGCCGATGCCCAACGCGATCAGGTGCGGCCAGCTGAGCGTCGGGATCAGGCGCCTGCCGGCTTCGTGGACGGTGACGGAATCTAGGGACTTGCGCCGGAACAGGGACATGCAGGCCTCGGAAGGGGTGACTAAGAACGACAAGTTCCCGAGTGTGACCGAACGCAGCGCAGCATTACCACTGACGGGGGTCATGCAGGGCGGGGCGCGCGCTGCGCCCCGGCCAGGCTGCCGGAATCGGCACAATCCGGCGGCAGCCACCGGTGTGCATTGGTCCCGGCCGCTGCTACGACTGTATGTTGGCCATGCCGCTGACCGAATAGCGCTCACCGGCCGCGGCATGCGGCGGGAAGGCCGCATCCAGTGCGTCCAGCGTGGCCGCATCCAGTTCCACCTGCAGCGCACCGAGGTTCTCGTCCAGCCGTACCCGCCGCGTCGTGCCCGGAATCGGCACGATGTGCTCGCCGCGCGACAGCACCCAGGCCAGCGCCAGCTGCGAGGCGGCGATGCCGCGCTCGGCGGCCAGCGTCTGTACGGTGTCCACCAGTGCAAGGTTGCGCTGGAAGTTTTCGCCTTCGAAGCGGGGCGAGGTGCGCCGGTAATCGTCGGCGTCGAAGTCGTCCGGGCTGCGGATGGCGCCGGTCAGGAAGCCACGGCCCAGCGGCGAATACGGCACGAAGCCGATGCCCAGTTCCGCCGTGGTGGCCAGCACTCCGTTCTGCTCCGGATCGCGCGACCACAGCGAGTACTCGCTCTGCACCGCCGTGATCGGGTGGACCGCATGGGCACGGCGGAGGGTGGCCGCCGAGGCCTCGGACAGGCCCAGCCAGCGCACCTTGCCCTGTTCCACCAGGCGTGCCATCGCACCTACGGTGTCCTCGATCGGCACGGTCGGGTCGACGCGGTGCTGATAGTACAGGTCGATGTGGTCCACGCCCAGGCGGCGCAGGCTGGCCTCGCAGGCGGCCTGCACATAGTCCGGGTGGCCGTTGACCGGCCGCCCCTTCGGGTCGGTCGGGTCCAGGCCGATACCGAACTTGCTGGCCAGGAACACCTGGTTGCGGCGGCCGGCAATCGCGCGGCCGACCAGCACCTCGTTGGTGTGCGGGCCATACACATCGGCGGTGTCGAGCAGGGTCACGCCCCGGTCCAGCGCGTGCCGGATGACGGCAATGCCGTCATCGTCACTGCCGCGGCCGCCGTAGTAGGCGCTCATGCCCATGCAGCCCAGGCCGAGGGTGGACACGGTGGGGCCGGCGCGGCCGAGAGTACGGGTCTTCATGCGGATCTCCTTGGGGAAGGCGCCACGCCTGGAGGGGCAGCGGCGAGGGGCACAGCATCCTCCACGTCATCATGTGGATAAACTGCGTGCCACCGGACTTACCTTGAAGACTGGCTTCACAATGGATGCCTCCGTCCCCCTCACCGCTGTGGTCGCCTTCGTCCACGTGGCCGAGCACGCCAGCTTTACCCGCGCCGCCGATGCCCTGGGCGTGTCGACCTCGGCGCTGTCGCAGAGCGTGCGCGCGCTGGAAGCGCGGATGGGCGTGCGCCTGCTGCAGCGGACCACACGGCGGGTCAGCCTGACCGAACACGGCGCGCGCTTCCTGCAGCGCGTGCGCGGCGGCCTGGACCAGATCGACCAAGCCTTTGCCGAACTGGACAGCGCGCGCTCGGTGCCTGCCGGGCGGCTGCGTGTGACCCTGCCGCGCATCGTCGCCGATCGCATGGTCCTGCCGCGGCTGCCCGATTTCCTTGCGCGCTACCCGCAGGTGCAGGTGGAACTGTGCGTCGACCCGGCGCTGACCGATCTGGTGGCCGAGGGCTTCGACGCCGGCATCCGCCTCGGCGAATCACTCGCACAGGGCATGATCGCGGTGCCGGTCGGGCCACCTGAGCGCCAGGTGGTGGTGGCCACGCCGGCCTATTTCGAACGCCATGGCGTGCCGCAGACCCCGCATGACCTGCAGCGCCACGCCTGCATCGTGCACCGCCTGGCCAATGGCCGGCTGATGCCCTGGGAGTTCAGCCGCGAAGGCCACGACCTGGACGTGGAAGTGAGCGGGCGGCTGGTGTTCAACGATGCCGGCGTCGCCCATCACGCTGTGCTGGCGGGGCTGGGCATGGCCCAGGGGTTCGCTTCGCTGATGGCCGACGACATCGCCGCTGGGCGACTGCAGAGCGTGCTGCAGGACTGGCAGCCGCCGTTCCCCGGCTTCCACCTGTACTACCCCGCGCGTGAGCAGATGGCGCCCAAGCTGCGGGTGTTCATCGACCACCTGCGCGCGGAGATGCACGACCGGTAGATGCCAACCTTGGTTGGCATGCTTCAATCGACCACGCGCGCCGCTACGCCTCCCGGCCAATGGCAGCCATCCTCGTGCCACGCCTCGACGTCCTCGTTGAACTCGATACGTCGCCCGTCGCGGGCGCGCTCGTAGCTGAAACCGTAGACGTGCGCGCCCTGGGTGCTCAGGTAGTAGCGCCCATTGAGGCGGCCACCGATGCGTTCTTCCCAGACGCTGTCGAACTGGTACGGGCGGTCTTCGGCCAGCACCGTCGTTTCCTGCGACACCTGTTGCAGTTGCAGGCGGCCTCGCTGCCCGGCGTACTGCACGTCGGCGCTGCCATCGTCCAGCCAGCGCCACAGCAGGTGGATGCCGTCGTTGCGGCCCCCGGTGAGGCAGCGATGGTCCTGCACGCTGGCCGCTGCGGTGTCGGCCAGAAGCCCGATGAACACCAGCACCAGCAGCCGCCGGATCATCCGTTCAGCCCCAACCGGATGCCGAACCCAACCAGGAACAGGCCGGCCACGCGGCGCAGCGCATCGCTGATCCGCGGGTGCTGGATCAACCGGCGACGGGCCAGGTTGCCCACACCGATCAGCATCGAGCAGTAGCCGATGCTGACCACCAGGATGATGCCGGCCAGTGCCGCGAAGGTGGCGATGCCCTGGTGTGCCTTCGGATCGATGAACAACGGCAGGAAGGCCATGTAGAACAGGATCGCCTTCGGGTTGAGCAGGCTGACCAGGATCGCCTGCTGGAAGTAGCGGCCCGGCTGCATGCGGATCGGCCCGGCGTCACCCCCCTCGTGTTTCGGCGTGCGCAGCAGGCTGATGCCCACCCACACCAGGTAGGCCGCACCCAGGTACTGCACGGCGTGGAACACCAGTGGGTTGGCCTTCAGCAGTGCGGCCACACCGGCCAGCGCCAGCCACATCAGGATCTGGTCGCCGACCAGCAGGCCGGCCAGCGCGGTGTAGCCGCCACGCACGCCGCCCCGGCCGGTGGCGGTCAGCAGGGTGAAGGTGCCGGGGCCGGGCAGGGCGAGAAACACCAGCACAGCGACCAGAAACGTCCACAGGTCCTGGATGCCCATCCACGGCATGGCGGCGTTCTCTCTTACGGGGGGCCGCCATTGTCGGCCAGTGCTGCACTTGGCGACAGGGGGCTGGCGAGGCCATCGGGCATGCCAGACAGCAGCGGTTGCAGGTGCTGGCGCAGCTGCGCATGCAGTTGCCGTACCGCTGGCGAGAACTGCTTGCGGTGCGGGCATACCAGCTGCAGCGGGATGCTGCTGCCAACACCGTCCAGCAGCAGCTGCAGGCGCCCGGCCAGCACGTCCTCGCGCAGGTCCAGCCAGGACTTGTAGGTGATGCCTTCGCCGGCCACCGCCCAGCGTCGCACTACATCGGCGTCGTCGCAGACCAGCGGACCGCGCACCGGAATCACGCTGCGGCGCCCGTCGACCTCGAACGACCAGCGATCGTAGGCGCGGCCACTGAGCTGGTAGACCAGGCAATCGTGCTCACGCAGCTCGTCCAGGCGGGTGGGCGTACCGCGCCGCTGCAGGTAGCCGGGCGAGGCCGCGAGTACGCGCCGGTTGCCTTCCAGCAGGGGCAGGGCGACGTAGTTGGCGTCGTCGAAGTGGCCGATGCGGATGGCCACGTCGACCGGGTCGCGGAACACATCAGCCACTTCGTCGGACAGGCGCAGGTGCAGGCGCAGCCGCGGGTGCGCGGCGCGGAAGGCGCTCAGCCAGGGCAGCAGCAGGTTGCGGCCGAGGTCCGAGGGCGCCGACAGCTGCAGGGTGCCGTGCAGCTCGGTGTCCTCGCCCTGCACGCGCGCCTGGCCCTCGCGCAGGGTGGCCAGCACCTCCTGCGCGTACGGCAGGTACAGCGCGCCCTCGCCGGTCAGGCGCAGGCTGCGGGTGGTGCGCACGAACAGGCGCAGATCCAGCTCGCGTTCCAGCCGCGCCACGGCAGCAGCGACCTGGCCGGGTAACAGATCAGCCTCGCGGGCGGCCTGCGAGAAGCTGCCCAGCGCGGCCGTGCGGACGAACAACTGCAGATCGTCGAAGCGGATCATCTTCATCGCCGGAGTGAAAGTGCTAACCGATTCTGCGCCTTTCCGAGGGACCGTGTGCGGCGCACCCTGTCCACTCCTTCCCCACTGGACCGCTGCCATGCGCGCCATTGCCTACACCCACGCCGGCCTGCCGATCGACGACGCCCGGGCCCTGATCGACATCGAACTGGAACTGCCGCAGCCCGGCCCGCGCGACCTGCGGGTGGCGGTGCGTGCCGTGGCGGTGAACCCGGTCGACACCAAGGTCCGCCGCGGCGTGGCCACCGACGGCCCGCGCGTGCTGGGCTGGGATGCGGTCGGCATCGTCGATGCGGTAGGCAGCGAGGTGACCCTGTTCCAGCCTGGCGATGCGGTCTACTACGCCGGCGTGATCGACCGCCCGGGCAGCAATGCCGAATACCAGCTGGTGGACGAGCGCAGCGTCGGCCGCAAGCCGGCCAGTCTCGACGATGCGGCCGCCGCAGCGTTGCCGCTGACCGCGATCACCGCCTGGGAGCTGCTGTTCGACCGTCTGCGTATTCCCGAGGGCGGTGGCGAGGGCCAGGCCCTGCTGGTGATCGGTGCTGCCGGTGGTGTCGGTTCGATCCTGGTGCAGCTGGCGCGGAAGCTGACCAAGCTGACCGTGATCGGCACCGCTTCGCGTCCGGATACCCAGGACTGGGTCTACGCGATGGGCGCGCACCACGTGATCGACCACAGCCTGCCGCTGGCCGAGGGCCTGGCACGGCTCGGCATCAGCGAGGTGCAGCACGTGGCCAGCCTGACCCACTCCGACCAGCACTACGCGCAGATCGTGGAGCTGCTGGCGCCGCAGGGCCAGCTCGGCCTGATCGATGACCCGGGCCAGGTGGATGTAATGGCGCTCAAGCGCAAGGCGCTGTCACTGCACTGGGAATCGATGTTCACCCGGCCGCTGTACCGCACCGCCGACATGCAGCGCCAGCACGATCTGTTGAACCGGGTGGCCGAGCTGATCGACACGGGCGTGCTGCGGACCACCCTGGGCGAGCATTTCGGACGCATCGACGCAGCCAACCTGCGCCGTGCCCATGCGCTGCTGGAGAGCCATCGCGCCAAGGGCAAGATCGTGCTGGAAGGCTGGTAGGAGCAGACGCTGTCTGTAGAGCCGGGCCCACGCTCGGCTGCCGTTCGCGCGTGGGCGTCAGCCGAGCATAGGCTCGGCTCTACGGAGCTTCATCCACGCATGGCGTGGATCAGCCGTGTCGACCAGGGTCGACACCTACCAACAGCTGCGGGAACCACGGCTCACGCCACGCCGTTGTCGACGTGTTTGGCGAAACCGGGCTGCTCTCGCAGGCGCTCGAACCATGCGACGAGGTGGGGCAGCGCGGGCTTGCTGCCCGGCGTGCTGCGCCAGCGTTGGGTCGACAGCCCCAGCACGATATCTGCAAGGGTGAAGGTGCTGCCCGCCACGTAGGCATCGGTGGCGGCCAGCTGGGCTTCAAGCACACCCATCAGCCGGTTCCACTGCGCCAGGCTGGCCTCGGCGCGGGCATCGTCCGGGTAGTCCGGATGCTGGCGTACGCGCGCCATGAACACGTGGCGCCAGGCGCTGTTGAGGTCGCTGGCCTGCCAGTCCATCCACTGCTCCACCCGGGCCCGGTTCTTCGCTGCAGGTGGCAGCAGATCCTCGCGACCGGCGCGTGCGGCCAGGTAGCGGCAGATGCTGTTGGATTCCCACAGCACGAAGTTGCCATCGCGCAGCACCGGCACCTGCCGGTTGGGGTTCAGCGCGGCCAGCAGGTCCGGCGGGGGGGCCGGTTCGTGGTGCAGGGGCAAGTCCAGACCGGCGCACAGCCACAGCACCTTGCGCACATTGATGGAGGTGGGCTTTCCGTACAGAGCGAGCATGGTCCTGACGCAGCAGCTGAGACTCGGCCAGCCTACACTTGTCCCATGCAAACCGAATATCTGCTCATTGGCGGTCTTCTATTGGCCGTGCTCATCCTGCAGCTGGTCGCCCTGCTGCGCCGCCCGCCGCACGACCGCCTGGAGCAGGCGGTGCGGGAGGAGGCGCGCGCCGGGCGCAGCGAACTGCGCGAACAGCTCGATGGCTTCGCCCGCGCGCTGACCGATCTGTCCACCCGCACCGACCAGCGCCTGGACCTGCTGCGCGAAGCGCTGGGCGAAGATGCCCGCAAGGCGCGCGCCGAAGCGGCCGAGAGCCAGCAGAGGGGCGCGGCGTTGATGGGACAGCGGCTGCAGGAACTGCGGGGCCAGCTGGAGACCTTCGGCCAGCAGCAGGAAGCGCGCATCCATGCGTTTGGCCAGCAGCTGCAGGAGCTCACCGGGCGTACCGATACCCAGCTCGGCGCGCTGCGCCAGACCCTGGTGGACGATGCACGCAAGGGCCGCGAGGAGGGCGCGCAGTCGCAGCAGCGCCTGACCGAAAGCCTTGGCCTGCGCCTGCAGGAACTGACCCAGCGCAACGAGCAGCGCATCGCCGAGATGCGCACGACGCTGGAAGAACAGCTGCGCGCGCTGCAGAACGACAACGCGCAGAAGCTGGAGCAGATGCGCCACACCGTGGACGAGAAGCTGCAGTCCACGCTGGAAACGCGGCTGGGCAATTCCTTCAAGCTGGTCTCCGAGCGCCTGGAACAGGTGCAGCGTGGCCTCGGCGAAATGCAGCAGCTGGCCACCGGCGTCGGCGACCTCAAGCGCGTGCTGACCAACGTCAAGAACCGTGGCAGCTGGGGTGAAGTACAGCTGGAGAACATCCTCGAGCAGACGCTCACCCAGGAGCAGTACGCGCGTGCGGTGAAGGTGCGCCCGGATAGTGGCGAGATGGTCGATATCGCGGTGCGCCTGCCGGGCCGCAGCAGCGACGACACGCCGGTGTGGCTGCCGATCGACTCCAAGTTCCCGCGCGAGGACTACGAGCGCCTGCTGGACGCGCAGGAACAGGGAGACGCCGAGGGTGTGCGCCTGCAGGGCATCCAGCTTGAACGCGCGGTGCGCGTGCAGGCCAAGTCGATCTGCGACAAGTACATCGCGCCGCCGCACACCACCGACTTCGCGGTGATGTTCCTGCCCACCGAGGGCCTGTATGCCGAAGTGATCCGGCGCCCGGGCCTGGTCGACCTGCTGCAGCGCGAGCACCGCGTGGTGGTGGCCGGCCCGACCACGGTCACCGCGCTGCTCAACAGCCTGCAGATGGGCTTCCGCACGCTGGCCATCGAGCAGCGTTCCAGCGAGGTGTGGAGCCTGCTGGGTGCGGTGAAGAGCGAGTTCGGCAAGTTCGCCGGCATCCTCGAAAAGGCCGAGAAGCAGATCACCACGGTGGGTCGCAGCATCGGCGAGGCCAGCCGCAAGACCCGCACCATCGAACGGCGCCTGCGTGGCGTGGAGTCGCTGGCGTCCGAACAGGCACAGTCGTTGCTCGGCGATCTGGCCGAGGGTGATGCGGCCGCCGAGGACGAGGGCAGTGAAGGCGACGGCGACGAGGCCTGAGCCACGCTGACACGCCGCCTGCATCGCCGATGCGTATGCTGGCGGCCTGTCCGCTTCGATCAGGTATCGTCATGCGCCTGCGCCGCTTCACCAGCCTAGTCCTGACCGCGCTGCTTGCCGCCTGCAGCAGCACACCACCGGCTGCCGATACGGCGGCGGCATCCGCCGCAGCCACCAGCCCCGAAGCGGCCGAGGCGTACCGCGAAGCGCGCGACGTCGACTGCCAGGCCGCTGGCGGCACCCTGCAGCGGCTGGGCCGGCTGCAGCGCGAACAGTGCGTGATTCCTTACGCCGACGCCGGCAAGGCCTGCAGCCGCAAGAGCGACTGCATGGACCAGTGCCTGGCCGGCGGCGAGGTGACTGTCGGCAGCGTCGCCACCGGGACCTGCCAGCGTGATGTGCGCCAGAACTTCGGATGCCGCCAGCGCATTGATGAGGGCAAGGCGCAGGGCACGATCTGCGTGGATTGAATCCTGCCTGTAGCGCCGAGCCCACGCTCGGCTGCTGTGGCATCAGCCGAGCGTGGGTTCGGCTCTACAAGAGCGCGCGCGGCGCTATGCTGGTGGGCCATTCCCCGCTGTTGCCGGAGCCCCCGCGTGAGCACCCCGATCCAGGACATTTCCCTCACCACCATCGACGGCCAGCCGTCCTCGCTTGCCGACTACCAGGGCAAGGTGCTGCTGCTGGTCAACGTCGCCTCCAAGTGCGGCCTCACTCCGCAGTACGAAGGCCTGCAGGCGCTGTATGCGGAAAAGCACGCGCAGGGCCTGGAAGTGCTGGGCTTCCCCGCCAACAACTTCCTCGGCCAGGAGCCGGGCAGCGAGGCGGAGATCCAGCAGTTCTGCCAGCTCACCTACGACGTCAGTTTCCCGATGTTCTCCAAGATCAGCGTGGCCGGTGATGACACCCACCCGCTGTACCAGCAGCTGACCGCCGCCCAGCCGCAGTCGATCGGCGAAGGCCCGCTGCGTGAGCGCCTGGCGAGCAAGGAGATTCCGATCCACGCAGCACCGGCGGTGCTGTGGAACTTCGAGAAGTTCCTGGTTGGCCGCGACGGCAAGGTCATCGCGCGCTTCGCCCCGGACGTGGCTGCCGATGACGCGCGCCTGCGCGAAGCCATCGAGGCCGCGCTGGCGGCCTGAGGGAAGCGTTCCAACCAGGGTTGGCACCTACCGGAAAAGAAAAACCCCGCCGAGGCGGGGTTTTTTCATGCACGGGCTGCAGCGATCAGTTGCTCCAGTTCGGCATCGGCATGGCATCGACCGGGATCGGCGAATTGGCATCGTCGTGGCCACGGTCGCGCTTGCTGCGCAGATCGTTCTCGATCTGGTAGTTGCGGCGCTGCATCCACGCATCGCGTACCAGCGAGTACTCGTCCACGGCGGTGTCACGCAGGTTGTCGATCGCCAGCAGCTGCGCGCGGGTATCGACCAGCTGCAGGCCCTGCAGGCCGATGCGGATCTTGTCCTCTTCGATACGGCGGATCGGCGACAGCGGAATGTCACCGGCCAGGCCGAACACATCACGCACGGTACGCGGGCCGAAGAACGGCAGTTCCACGTAGCGCGAACGACGCCAGCCCCAGGCACCCAGGGTCTGGCCGAAGTCCTCATTGCGACGCGGTACCATCGCCTTGCTGGCCGGATCGAACAGGCCGCCGATACCCAGCGTGCTGTTCATCAGGAAGCGGCCGAGGCTGTCCCACGCATCGGCGCCGCGGCCCTGCAGCAGCTGGTTGGTGATGGTCACCGGTGCGCGCAGGTTGCTGAAGAAGTTGCTGACGCCGGTGCGGGCGAAGCGTGGCACCACGTGGGTGTAGGCCGTGGCCAGCGGGCGCGCGATGCCGCGGTCAACCGCGTTGTTGAAGGTGTGCACCTTGCGGTTGAACGGTTCCCACGGATCGTAGGCCGCCGCGCTGCCGGTGTTGCCGGCACCACCATAGAGGGCATCGAAGTCGTCATCACCACCGGGGGCGGTCGCCGCTGCGGCCCTGGCCGCATCGGTGTCGGCGCTGCGGGCCGGTGCGGATGGTGGCGTGGCCGGTGCAGGTGCGGCAACCACGGCTGCGGCCGGCGCGGCATCGACCGTAGCGGCATCGGCGGTGGGGGCGGAGGCCTCGGCGATGGTGCTGGCCGGGACCACGGTACTGGCTGCCGGTGCATCGCTGCGTGCGGGCTTGCCGGCGCAGGCGGTCAGGGCGGTGGCCAGGACGATCAGGGGGAAAGTGCGTACGACGTTCATGTCAGCTCGCAGCAGAAGTAGCGTTGAAATCCAGGTCGGGCGACAGCCGGTAGGCTGCGCTCAGCTCGTTGTAGCCGGCCGGCGCGCCGGAGACGGCCAGCGGGTGACCGCTCTTGCGCGCGCGTGCGGCCAGCTCGGCCAGCAGCGCCAGGCCGGCGCTGTCCACGCGTTCGACCTCACCCAGCTCCAGCCGTGACAGCTTCGCCGGCAGGGCCTGCAGCTGCGGCCACAGCGCGATCACCGCGGCACGGTCGAGCACCCCGCGCAGGCGCAGGGTGTCGCCTTCCAGCAGCGCCAGTGCGTTACTTGCCATTGCCCGCGGGCCCGGCCTGCATGCTGCCGCTGTGCAGTTCGTTGGCCACCTGCTTGATGCCCTTCTGGCGCAGCGGGGTATCGAACTGGTTGCGGAAGGTCTGCACGTAGGAAATGCCTTCGATGTTGACGTCGAAGATCTTCCACTGGCCATTCACGTTGCGCATCCAGTACTCGACCGGGGTCGGCTCGTTGCCGGCACGCACCAGTTCGGTGCTCACGCGCACGCCACGATTGCCCGGCAGCGGGCTTTCACCCTTCAGGCGGAAGCTCGGCTTGCCCTGGATGTTGAGCAGGGTCGAGCCGTAGCGCTGCATCAGGCTGTCGGCCATGGCATCGGCAAACAGCTTGATGTCGGCGTCGGAGGCGCCGCGGGCGTGCGGGCCCAGCACCAGGCGCGCGGCGTAGTCGCGGTCGAAGGTGCGGGTCAGCTCGCTGTCAATGTAGCTGCGCAGGCTGGCCGGGTTGCTGGTGAACTCGCTCTTGCGCTGCTGCAGCGTGGACAGGATGCGGCTGCTGGCATCGATCACCACCTTGCCGGCCTGGCTCTGCGTTGCGGCAGCGGCAGGCGCGGCGGCCTGGGCCTGGGCCAGGAACGGGGTGGCCGCCAGCAGCGCCGAGGCGAGCAGGGCCGGAATCAGTTTCATCTTCATGGTTGCGGTTCCGTTGCAGGCGCCTGCGCGCCATCGTTGGGCTTCTGAGCAGCGCCGCCACCGGCGCCGCCACTGAACATGTACTTGCCGACCAGCTGGATCAGGTCCACTGCCGGCTGGGTGAAGACGATCTCGTCGCCGGCCTTCAGCACGTCCGGATCACCGCCCGGCTGCAGACCGATATAGCTCTCGCCGAGCAAACCACTGGTGAAGATGCCGGCCGAGGTGTCCGCCGGCAGGTCCTTGACCTTGCTGTCCATGCGCAGGGTCACGATCGATTCGAACTTCACCGGGTCCAGGTCGATCGACGCGACCTGGCCGACGGTGACGCCGCCGATCTTCACTGGCGCCTGCTTGCGCAGCTGGCCGACCTGGGAGAAGCGCGCCTTCAGGTCATAGCCTTCACTGCCCCAGCTCCAGCGCTGGTTGGTCGAGGCCACGGCCAGCACCATCAGCGAGGCCAGGGCCAGCAGCAGGAAAGCGCCGACGGAGAATTCGAGTCTGGGACCGCGGATGGCCATGTGGATTACCTGATCGAGTCGTGGTGGCCGCGCGCGCCTGCGCACCGCCGGTGGAGGGGTTAGGTGAACAACATTGCCGACAGCACGAAGTTGAACATCAGTACCAGCAGCGAGGCGTTGACCACCGCACGGGTGGTCGCCACCGAAGTGCCTTCAATGGTCGGCTCGGCATGGAAACCAACGTAGGCGGCGACCAGCGCGGCAGTGCCGCCAAAGATCGCCGACTTCAGCATTGCCACGCCGAAGTCGTCCCAGAAGTCCACGCTGTTGCGCAGCGCCGACCAGAACACGCCGTTGTCCAGGCCCAGCACGTGCACGGCTTCGAAGTAGCTGGCGCTGATCGCCAGCGAACAGAAGATGCCGGTCAGCAACGGCACAGTCAGCACCGCCGCCCAGAAGCGCGGCGCCACCGCCTTGGCTACCGGATCGATCGCCATCAGCTCCAGCGCCTTGATCTGGTCGGTGGCACGCATCAGGCCCAGTTCGGCGGCGATCGAGCTGCCGGCGCGGCCGATGAACAGCAGCGCGGTCAGCACCGGCGCCAGCTCGCGGTACAGCGACAGGCCGAGCAGGGTCGACAGCGCGTCGGCCGCGCCGAAGGTGGTCAGCGTGCGGTAGCCCTGCAGGGTCAGCACCAGGCCGACGAAGGCACCGCCGACGGCGATGATCGGCAGCGAGCGCGCGCCGATCTTGTAGATCTCGCGGGTCAGCTCGGCCAGGAAATCACGCGTGGGCAGCGAACCGCGCAGCACGGTCAGCGAGAACAGGCCGGCGCGGCCAAGCGAGCGGGTGGCTTGGACGAACGGCATCAGGCAACCCTCGCGCGTGGCGCGGCATCGAACGGAATCGGGCCATCGGGCTGGCCGTGCAGGAACTGCCGCAGCAGCGGGTCCTGGCTGGACTGCAGTGCCTCGGGCGTGCCCTGGAACACGATGCCGCCATTGGCGATCGCGATCACCTGGTCGCAGATCGGCAGGGTCTCGTGCACGTGGTGGCTGACGATGATGCTGGTCAGGCCCAGGCTGTGGTTGAGGCGCTGGATCAGGCTCATGATCACCCCCGAGGCGATCGGGTCCAGCCCGGTCAGCGGCTCGTCGTAGATCATCAGCGGCGGGTCCAGCGCCAGTGCACGGGCCAGCGCCACACGGCGCGCCATGCCACCGGACAGCTCGCGCGGCCAGGCATCGGCGGCGGCCAGCAGGCCCACCGCATGCAGCTTCATCTGCACCAGCCGGCGCAGCACGGCGGTCGGCAGGCGGGTGTGCGTACGCAGCGGCAGGGCGACGTTCTCGGCCACGGTGAGGTCGGTCAGCAGGCCGTTGCCCTGCAACAGCACGCCCACGCTCTTGCGCATTTCCAGCAGCGCGCCGCTGTCATGCGGGATCGGCTTGCCGAACAGGGTGGCCTCGCCGGCGACCGGGCGCAGTTCGCCGGTCAGCGCCGCCAGCAGGGTCGACTTGCCGCTGCCGGACGGACCGAGCACCGCAGTGATGCTGCCCTTGGGCACCTGCAGCGACACGTCGCGCAGGATCGTGCGTCCGCTCCGGTCGATGCGGACGTTGGATAACTGCACCAGACTGGAGGTGGAAGCCGACATGGGCACCATTAACGTTTTTTAGACATCGAAGGATCTGGCCCGTCGGCTGAACATAAGCAGACTGGACGGTCCAGTATTGTTGCACGGCAAGGCCTCGCGCAGGCCGGGACAATCGCCCGGCAGCCCGGAACAATCCGTACCGGCGATGGGCTGACCATTGAATACTGCCTGCCGTCCTGCACACTGTGCATGATGAGTGACCCAGGCAGCGATTTCCGCCTCTACCATTCCAACTCCCTGGACGTGCTGGCCGCGCTGCTGGCGCGCAACGTGCGTGCGCCGGTACCGGGCCAGCCGCTGCTGGCGCCGGAAGTGGTGCTGATCCCGCAGGTGGCGATGCGGCGTTGGCTGCAGGCGACACTGGCGGCCGAGTTCGGCGTGGCTGCCAACCTCGAGTTCCTGACCCCGGGCGAGTTCGTGGCGCGCGCGCTGAAGGCCAACGTCAGCGGTGAGCAGGACGATCTGGACGCCGCCGGCCTGCACTGGAAGCTGTACCAGGCGCTGCGCGATCCGTCGCTGCTGGCGCAGCCACCGATGCGCGCGCTGCAGTCGTATCTTGCCGGCGATGATGCTCTGAAGCCGTGGGCGCTGGCCGGCGAGCTGGCCTCGGTGTTCGAGAGGTACCAGGCCTGGCGGCGTGACTGGCTGCTGCGCTGGGCGGCGGGGGCCGATCCGGCCGATCCGCAGGCAATCCTGTGGCGCACCATCACCCGGGGCCACGACTATCGCGCCCGCCGCATCCAGGAGTACCTGGACCGCTTCGAAGGCGCCGGCCAGCCGCTGCCGCAAGGCTTGCCGCCGCGCATGTCTGCGTTCGCGACGCTCAACATCTCGCCCGACGTGCTGCGGGTGATGGCCACCCAGGCCCGGGTGGGCGAGCTGCACTTCTACATGCCCACCCCGGTTCAGTCGTACTGGGGCGACCTGCAGACGCTGGCCGAGCGCCTGCGCAGCGGCGCGCCCGATCCCTTCGGTGAAGCGGCCGGCGAGAACCGCCTGCTGGAAGCCTGGGGTGCGGCCGGCCGCGACTTCATGGCGGTGCTGGGCAGTTACGAGGTGGTGCATCCGGCCGGCGAGATCGCCGCCTATTCCGATCCGGAGGAGGACACCCGGCCGACCCTGGACGAAGGCGGCCTGTCCGACAGCCTGCTGCATCGCCTGCAGCGCGATCTGTTCCACCGCCGCGCACTGCCCTCGGGCGAGCTGCGCGAAGGCCTGCGCAGTGACGACCCCAGCCTGCAGGTGCACGCCTGCCATACCCGGCTGCGCGAGCTGCAGGTGCTGCACGACCAGCTGCGCAGCCTGCTGCAGGATCCGCGCTTCGACCCGCCGCTGCAGGCGCGCGAGATCGCGGTGCTGGCGCCGGACATCGATCCCTATGTGCCGTACCTGGAAGCCGTGTTCGGCGGTCGCGGCGGCGAGGAGGAGCACATTCCGTATGCGCTGGCCGACAGCAGTCCACTGGCGGGCGAGCCGCTGGCCGATGTGTTCGTGCATCTGCTGGGCCTGCCGGTCTCGCGCTTTGGCTTGAACGAAGTGCTGGACCTGCTGGCCAGCGCGCCGCTGGCCGAAGCGGCCGGGCTGGAAGCGGTGGACTTCGATCGCCTGCATGGCTGGCTGAAGCAGGCCGGTACACGCTGGGGCCTGGATGCGAAGCACCGCAACCAGCACCAGGCACCGGCCGACGACGCCTACACTTGGCAGTTCGCGCTGGATCGCCTGGTACTCGGCCATGCCACCGGCAGTGAGGCTGACCTGGCCGGTGTGGCGCCGTGGATCGAACTGGAAGGCGGCGCGCTGGACGCGCTGGACCGGCTGCTGCGCCTGTTGCGCGTGCTGGCGATCTATCAGCGTCGCCTCGGCGAGCTGCTGACCCCGGCGCAGTGGCGGCAGCGCCTGCTGTCGCTGCTGGATGCACTGCTGCCCATCGCGCCCAGCTCGCCCAACAGCCAGCGCGCGCTGGAGCGCCTGCGCAAGCTGCTCAACCAGTTCGCCGACGATGCCGCCAAGGCCGGTTTCGAAGACGGCGTGCCGCCGGAGGTGGTGCGTTCGCACTTCGCCGGCGTACTGGGGGAGGCCGATACGCGCGCACCGCTGCTGACCGGTGGCATCAGTTTCGGCCGCATGGTGCCGATGCGGCTGCTGCCGTTCCGGGTGATCTGCGTGCTCGGTCTCAATGATGGCGATTTCCCCCGCCGTGACCCTGCCGCCGGTCTCAACCAGCTCACCGCCGAGCTGGATACGCCGCGCCGCCGTCCGGGCGACCGCTCCACCCGCGAGGATGACCGCTTCCTGTTCCTGCAGCTGTTCGCGGCCGCGCAGGAGGTGTTCTATCTCAGCTATCTCGGCGCCGATCCGCGCGATGGCAGCGTGCGTGAGCCGTCGGTACTGGTCAGCGAACTGATCGATGCCGCCGCCGCATATCACCTCGATCCGACCGCAGCGGTCCGCGACTTCACCGTGCGTCACGCCTTGCAGCCGTTCTCGCCAGCCGCGTTCGGTGATGGCGATCCACGCCGCTTCAGCTATCGCCGCCAGTGGCATCCGGCCGCCGGTCGCCTGACCGGCCAGCGCGGTGGCCTGCAGCCATGGTTCGATGCACCGTTGCCGCCGCCGCTCGACGATGCGGTGGAAGAGGAGGTCGCGCTCGATACCCTGCGCCGCTTCCTGTGCGACCCGGCCGGGCAGTTCCTCGCACAGTCGCTGGGCCTGCGCCTGGCCGACGATGTCGAGGAGGTCGATGACCTGGAACCGCTGGTGCTGTCGTCGCGCGGGCCGGAAAAGCGCAGCGTGCAGGCGGCGGTGGTACGCGCCACGCTCAGCGGCGATACCGAGCCCTTGTACCCGCGGCTGCGCGCGCGTGGCCTGCTGCCGTCGGGTCCATTGGGCCAGCGCCAGTTCGAGGTGGAGCAGTTGAAGACACGCCCGTATGCCAGTGCGCTGCTGGGCTGGATGCAGGGCGATCCACTGGAAAGCCGCCGCTACGAAGTGGACATCGATGGCGTGCGCCTGCATGGCCGCGTGGCCGATCGGCATCCCGAAGGGCTGGTGCGCCTGCGTGCCGGCACGCTCAATGGCAATGCAGTGATCCGCCAGGGCCTGGACTGGCTGCTGGCCAACGCCGCTGGCGACGCGCTGCCCCTCGTGCAGTTCCACGATGGCGGCGATGCCGGCCCCGGCCCGCATGTGCTGCCGGCATTGAGCGTTCCGGCGGCGCGCGCGGCGCTGCGTGCGCTGCTGCAGCTGCGCCAGCGTGGCCTGCGCGAGCCGCTGCGCTTTGCCCCGTATACCGGCTGGGTGCTGTACAACGCGCCGACAGAAAAACAGCGCAGCGAAGGCTGGAAGCAATGGCACGGCAGCGACCGCACCTGGGGTGAATCCAGCAGCGACGCCTGGCAGCTGCTGCTGCGCGGCGCAGACCCGTTCGCCACCGATGCCAGTTATGCCGACCTGCTGCGCAACAGCCAGGTGGTCTTCAGCGCGGTGCGCGAAGGCCGCACTCTCGGCGCCGAAGCACGCCAGGAGGACAGCGCATGAGCACCGCCATCGCCGAAGACGGCATCGAATCCCTCAGCCGTGATCCCTACCTGGCCCTGCCGCTGGACGGCATCCGCCTCATCGAAGCCAGCGCCGGCACCGGTAAGACCTTCACCCTGGCCACGCTGTTCACCCGCCTGGTGGTGGAGCAGGGCCTGCGCATCGGCCAGATACTGGCAGTGACCTTCACCGACGCCGCCACCCAGGAACTACGCAAGCGCATACGCGAGCGCCTGGCGCTGGCCGCACGCCTGGTCGATCTGGAACGGGACGAGGGCGAAGCGCCGGACGTGCGCCTCACCCGCGCGGTGCTGCAGCGTCATCTGCACGAGGGCAGCGAAAGCGCCGCCGCATTGAAACGCCGCCTGCAGGTGGCCGCAGACGAGATCGATCTGGCGTCCATCTTCACCATCCACGGCTTCTGCACCCGCGTGCTGCGCGAGCATGCGCTGGAAAGCGGCCATACCTTCGACCCGCCGGAACTGCTGGCCAGTGACCGCGAGCTGCTGGAGGAACTGGCAGCGGATCTATGGCGCGTGCATGCCAATGACCCGGCCACGCTGGAGCCGCTGACCTGGCTGTGGTCCAACCCGGACGCGCTGGCCGCCGATCTGCGCGCGCTGCTGGCCGCGCCGCCACTGCATCCGTTGCCGCAGCCGGTGGCGTTGCCCGATCCGCATATGGCCCTGCAGGGCGCGGCGGAAGAGCTGTCTGCACGCGTGCGCGAACACGGCGAGCAGTTCTTCATCGACCTCTGCGATGCGGTCGACAACAAGTGGCTCAACGGCGTGTCCTACAAGCTGGGCTGGCTGCATCCGCTGGGCCGGCAGCTGCTGGCCTGGGCCGAGCGCGCCGACCCGCGCGAGCTGCTGATCAGCGAACGCCTGCCGGCGCTGCTGCCGGAGGCGTTGGCCGCCAAGACCAACAAGAAATTCGCCGAGCGCACGCCGTCGTCGCCATTGCAGGCACCGTTGGCGCGCTATGTCGTGCTGCTGGCCGAACGCGATGCCTGGTTGCGTGCCACCGCATTGAATTTCCTGCACGCGCTTCGCGCCGACGCCACGCAGCGGCTGCAGGCACTGAAGCGCATCCGCCGGGTGCAGACCTACGACGATCTGATCGATGGCGTAGCGCTCGCCCTGGAAGGCCCGCAGCGACTGACGCTGGTCAGGCAGCTGCGCGCGCAGTACCGCATCGCGCTGGTTGATGAGTTCCAGGATACCGACGATCGCCAGTGGGGCATCTTCCACACCGTGTTCGGTGATTCGCCGGAGGTGCGCGAGCTGGGCCTGGCACCGGCGTTGTTCCTGATCGGCGACCCCAAGCAGGCGATCTACGGTTTCCGCGGCGGTGATATCCACACTTACCTGAAGGCCAAGCAGGTGGCGCAGCAGGCGCCGGTGCTGGACCAGAACTTCCGCTCGCGACCCGCTGTGCTGCGCGCGCTGCAGGCGCTGTACGACAACGCCGGCGAAGACGTCTTCCTCGAACGCGGCATCCAGTTCGAGCCGGTGCGGCCCGGTGGCGTGCGCAGCGATGCGGACTACCAGCGCGACGGCCATGCCGCCGCGGCGCTCACCCTGCGCGTGCTGCGCAGTGGCGGTGACAAGGCGATGAGCGCCGATGCCTCGCGCGATGCGGCGACCCAGGCCTGCGTGGCCGCGATTCACCAGATCCTGGTCGAGGCGCGTGCGGGCAATGCCGTGTTGCGTGGGCGCCCGGTGCAGCCCGGTGACATCGCGGTGCTGGTGCGCTCGCATCGCGAGGCCACCCTGGTGCAGCGCGCACTGGCCGCGGTCGGCATTCCGGCAGTGGCAGCCGGCAAGCAGAGCCTGTTTTCCACGCCTGAAGCGCGTGATCTGCGTGCGCTGCTGCTGGCACTGCTGCAACCGGCCGACGAGGGCCGCCTGCGCGCAGCGCTGGCCACGGTACTGCTCGGCCAGCGCGCAAGTGCGATTGCGGCGATGGAACGCGACGGCGACCTGCAACGTGGGTTCCAGGCGCAGCTGCTGCACTGGCGAGAGCGCTGGCAGCGCGGCGGGCCGTTCGCGGTGATCGCCGATGTCTGTGCCGCGCAGGGCGAGCGTCTGCTGGCGCTGATCGATGGCGAGCGCCGCCTCACCAATTACCTGCAGCTGGGTGAACTGCTGCAGGAAGCCTCCGCGCAGGCGCTGGGCATGCACGGGCTGCTGGACTGGTTGCAGGGGCAGATGGCCAGCGCCGACCAGGATGACGAGCAGCAGCTGCTGCGCCTGGAATCGGATGCGCGCCGCGTGCAGATCATCACCCTGCACAAGAGCAAGGGCCTGGAGTATCCGCTGGTGTTCCTGCCCTTCGTCGGCATCGACGGCGGCGCACCGAACACGGCCTCGCACTGCACCGTGCACGTCGGCGGCCAGCGCCAGTTGCACTGGAAGCTGGACAAGGACGAGGCCTGGGAAGCGGCCACCACGCAGCGCGAACGCGAGCAGCGCGCCGAGGATGCGCGCCTTCTGTATGTGGGACTGACCCGTGCCGAGCATGCGCTGTGGATCGCCGTGGGTGATCTGGCCGGGTTCGGCAAGACGCGGCTGGCGCCGCTGCTGGGTGACCTGCAGGCGCTGCGCGCGCTCGCCGATGTGCACATCGATGACAGCGAGGCGCCGGCCACGCTGCCGCAGCTGGCGGCCGAAGTGGAAGGTGAGCTTCCAGCCGTGCGTGCACTGACCCGGCGCGTGCCGCACGACTGGTGGGTGTACAGCTTTACCCAGCTGGCCCACGCAGATGCAGGCGTTGGCAGCGATATCGAAGCGGCCGCCACCGAGCTGCCGGCACCGGCCGCCGACGAACCGGCCGGCCCGGAACTGCCATTGGAACCGGCGCTGCCTGAACCCACCGCGGCCGCCGAGGACAACGCCCCGCTCGATCCGCGCTTCATGGGCAGTCGCTTCGGCAACGTGCTGCATGAGGCGATGGAGAACGTCGACTTTGCTGCATGGGCTGACTGGCAGCCGGGCCTGGAAGCCCCTGAGGGGCAGGCCGAGGTGCTGCGCAAGGCGCTGCACGACGAAGGCTATGCCGATGTCGATCTGGACGACGGCGTGGCCGTGCTGGTGCCGCTGGTTGGCCACACGCTGACCGTGCCGCTACCCGAAGGCGGTGCGCTGCACAGCCTGGGTGAAGGCGAGCGCCGCGCAGAAATCGACTTCCATTTCGCCATCGAACCGACCACGGTGCCGGCGCTGCTGCAGGTCCTTCATGCGCACGGCGTTTCCAGTGGTCGTCGAGGCTTCGGCCAGCGTCGCCGCCTGGAAGGGCTGATGACCGGCATGATCGACCTGACCTACGTGCGCGACGGGCGCTGGTACGTGCTCGACTACAAGTCCAACCGCCTGCCCGGCTACAGCCCGGACCTGCTGGCCATTGCCATGCGGCACAGCGAGTACGACCTGCAGGCGCTGATCTACACCGTGGCCCTGCATCGCTGGTTGCGCTTCCGCCTGGGCGCGGCCTACGACTACGAACGTGACATGGGCGGCATCCGCTACCTGTTCTGCCGCGGCCTGGATGGCACCGGCAATGGCGTGCATGTGGACCGTTTCCCGCTGGCGTTGGTGGATGCCCTGGATGCGTTGTTCGCCGGTGGCGAGCAGGCCCAGGCCGAACTGGCCGCACGTGCACGTGGAGCCAGCGCATGAGCCTGCTGAAGGAACTGCACCAGAAGGGCCAGCTGCGCACCCTTGATCACGCGTTGGCGACCAGCCTGCAGCGGCTGCGCGACGACACGCCCGAGAGTGTGGCGCTGGCGGCGGCGCTGGCCTCGCTGGCGGTATCGCAGGGCCACGCCGCGTTCGATCCGGCACAACCGCAGCGGTTGCTGGAAGGCGTGCCCGAGTGGCCTGCCGCGCAGGACTGGCTGGCACAGCTGCGTGCGTCGCCGTGGGTGGCGACACCCGAGCAGTCCGACGCCATCGCCGAGGATGCGCCACTGGTGCTGGAGAACGGCCTGCTCTACCTGCGCCGTTATCGCGAGTACGAGCGTCAGTTGGCGGCCGGGCTGCAGCGCATCGGCCGGCATCCGCTGCCGGCGCCGGACATGACGGCGTTGGCGCCGCTGTTCGCGCAGCTGTTCCCGCAGGCATTGAACAGTGAAGATCACCAGGCACGCGCAGCCGGCGTGACCCTGCGCCATCCGCTGGCACTGGTCACCGGCGGCCCCGGCACCGGCAAGACCACCACCATCGCGCGCCTGTTGCTGCTGCTGGCGGCGCAGGCCCGGCATGCCGGCCAGCCGCTGCCCGAGGTGGCGTTGGCCGCGCCGACCGGTCGCGCTGCCGAGCGCATGGCCGAGAGCCTTCGCGTAGCCGTGCAACGTCTGCAGGAACAAGGAGTGGATGCGACGTTGTGCGCGGCATTGCCCAGTACCGGCACCACCCTGCATCGCCTGCTCGGCGTGATTCCCGATTCACCGCGCTTCCGCCACCACGCTGATAATCCACTGCCGGTGGATGTGGTGGTGGTCGACGAAGCGTCGATGATCGATCTGCCGATGATGGCCAAGCTGGTCGATGCGATCGCCAGTGGCACCCGGCTGATCCTGCTCGGCGACCCGGACCAGCTGCCGTCGGTGGAAGCCGGCGACGTACTCAGCGCGATCCTGCGCGCCAGCGGCGATGGCATCGGCACCCGCGCCGACGACGCGCAGGCACTGCATGGACTGCTGGCGCCGGCCACCTTGCAGCCGCAGGCGGCACCACGCGCCTTTGCTGGCCGCCGCGTGCAGCTGCAGCGCGGTTACCGTCAGAGTGATGCACTGGACCTGGCGCCGCTGGCGCATGCCGTGCGCGAAGGCGACAGCAGCACCGCATTGCAGCTGCTGCGTGGCGGTTCACTGGCTGGCGTGCATTTCCATGAAGGCGAAGCCGATCCATTGCGTGGCCAGCGCGAGCATTTGCTGGGGCACTGGCGTGCGCTGGCCGAGGCCGCTGATCCGATAAGTGCCCTGCAGCAGGCCGGGCGCTTGCGCGTGCTGACCGCATTGCGCGAAGGCCCGCAGGGCGCGCGCGGGCTCAACAGCCGCATCGAACAGCTGCTGGCCGGCAACACCCCGGGCTACTTCCAGGGCCGCCTGCTGCTGGTCACCGAGAACAGCTACCGGCACCGCCTGTTCAATGGCGATATCGGCATCTGCCTGCGCGATGACAGTGGCGCGATGGTGGCCTGGTTCCCCGGCGATACCGTCGAGCAGCCACGCGCCTTCCACCCGGCCGCGTTGCCCACGCACGAAAGCGCGTTCGCGATGACCGTACACAAGGCACAGGGCTCGGAGTTCGACGAAGTGTGGTTGCAGCTGCCACGCCAGGATAGCCGCGTGCTGTCGCGCGAGCTGGTCTACACCGGCCTGACCCGTGCCCGCCAACGCCTGCACGTAGCAGGCAGCGCAGAGGTGCTGCAGGCCGCATTGAAACGCCACGCCAGTCGATTGGGTGGCCTGGCCTGGCGCTTGGGTGCGGAAGACGTGATCGAAGCACCATCGACACTGATCGAAGAACCGACGGTGCAGGGCCAGCTGTTCTGACCTCAGTCCTTCCAATTCCTCCAATCACAACGCGCACCTTCATCCACGCATGGCGTGGATCTACCGTGTCGACCAAGGTCGACACCCACCAGAAGCAAGCCATGCCATTCCGACAGATCGCGGGAAACTGTCGAAGGCGG
>NZ_LLXT01000098.1 GCF_001431625.1 Stenotrophomonas geniculata ATCC 19374 = JCM 13324 | reverse complement strand
GGGTTTACGGCGTCCCCCGCGAACCCCCCCCGCCCGGCCTAGCGCAATGAACCAGCCGTTCGCGCCAGCCACGAGGGGCTCCGCCGTTGGCCGTATCCCCGCCGGAGGCGCGATAATGACCGGATGGAAACCGTCCGCATCGCCACCCGCAAGAGCCCGCTCGCCCTCTGGCAGAGCGAACACGTCGCCGACCGCCTGCGCCAGGCCCACCCCGGCCTGCATGTGGAACTGGTGCCGATGAGCACCCGCGGCGACGAGGTGCTCGACCGTTCGCTGGCCGCGATTGGTGGCAAGGGCCTGTTCCTGAAGGAACTGGAGCTGGCCATGCTGCGTGGCGAGGCCGACTGCGCCGTGCATTCGCTGAAGGATGTGCCGATGGAACTGGACGCGCCGTTCGCGTTGCCGGCAATGCTGACCCGCCACGATCCCGCCGATGGCTTCGTCTCCAATCTGTACGCCTCGCTGGACGCGCTGCCGATCGGCGCGCGGGTCGGTACCTCGTCGCTGCGTCGTCAGGCCCAGCTGCGCGCGCTGCGCCCGGACCTGGAGCTGCTGGACCTGCGCGGCAACGTCAACACCCGCCTGGCCAAGCTCGACAACGGCGGCTACGACGCCATCGTGCTGGCCGTGGCCGGCCTGGAGCGTCTGGGCCTGGGCGGGCGCATCGTCGCGCGCCTGCAACCGCCGCAGTGGCTGCCGGCCCCGGCGCAGGGCGCGGTGGCAGTGGAGTGCGATGGCGGCAATGCGCGCCTGATGGCGTTGTTCGCCCCGCTTGATGACACGGCCACGCGTGCCTGCGTGGAAGCCGAGCGGGCGATGAACCGTGCGTTGCATGGCAGTTGCCATGTACCGGTTGCGGCCATCGCGCAGTGGCAGGGCGACGACCTGCACCTGCAGGGGCTGGTTGGCAGCGCCAGCGATGGCCGTGCGGTGCGTGCCGAGGCGGTGGGCCCGGCCAATGCCCCGGAAGCGCTGGGCCGGCGCGTGGCGAACATGCTGCTGGATGCCGGTGCCGGCGAACTGCTGAACGTCTAAACCATCGCAGGTAGTGCCGGCCGCTGGCCGGCAACCTCTTGCCCTGATTGAATGCGGTTGCCGGCCAGCGGCCGGCACTACCGAAAGAGAACGGGCGCCCTCGGCGCCCGTTCTGCTTATTTGAACTTGTAGACCACGTTCATCGTGGTCAGCGTATCGGTCTTGCGCTTGTCCTCGGCCACGTCACTGTTGTAACGCGCCTGCCAGCCGGCCTTCAGCGCCAGATGCTCGTTCATGCTCACCGAAACCCCGAAGTCGTTCTGGCCGAAGGTGTTGTAGGAACCCGATTCGACCAGCAGGGTGTTGACCAGGTCGGTGTTGTCGGTCAGCGAGTACTTCATGTCGAACAGGCCGCGGCCGATCATGCCGGTGCGGGTGCGGTCGTCCTCGGTGCTGTGGGTGCGGCGCACACCGGGGCCGATCTGTGCGTCGAACGAGAAACGCTCGGTGTTCCACAGGCGGGTGCCGTAACCCAGACCGAACGAGCTCTGGCGGTCGTAGGTGGCGAAGTCATCGCGCTCGGTACGCACCGTGGCCGTCAGCTGGCGGTGCTCGCCCAGCTGCAGCGCGCTGCCGGCACTGCCGGTGTAGCGGTTGGCGGTGGTGTTGTTGCGGCGGCTGGTGGAGCCGTCGTCGCGGGTCTCGATCACCTTGGAGCTGGAACGCAGGCCGGCCAGGTCCATGCTGTGCACCCAGTCGCCATCGGTGTAGCGCAGGCGCAGGCGGCCGTTGAAGCTCTCGGTGCTGCTGTTGCCGCGTGCCGAAGCGAAGCCGAGCTCGCCGCCACTGCCGCTCCACGGCGAGGACATCGCCGCCAGTTCGGAGGCATCCTGCGCATATGCGAGCGGTGCGCACAGCAGCAGGGGGATCAGCAGGGACACGCGCAGGGACATCGGGGCTTCTCCGAAGCGGTTGACAGCCGGTGATGATACTGGAAGCGTGATGGCGGTCCGAATCGATCCAAACGGTTTCTTCAGCAGACGTTGCCGCGATCGCCTATTCAGGGCAGATCGACGCGCAATGCCGGGTCGTTGAAGCGCGAATAGCGCAGGCGCAGCTGGAAGCTGCGGCCATTGCTGCTGCCGCTGCGGACGATCTGCCGCGGCAGGCCCTGCGCGTCCACCCAGTACTCCAGGCGTTCGCCGGGCTGCGCGCCACGCAGGCGGTAGTGACGCGTCTCGACCCCGTCCAGCGACTGGCTGCCCAGGTCTTCGGCCTGCAGATCGGCGGGCAGGGCATCGGCCGGCAGCGGGTTGCGCCATTGCTCGAGCAGGCCCGGTGGGGTCGGCACCTGCCGGATCGCGTCGTCGGCCTGCAGGAACATAGTGTCGCCGATGATCGTCTGCGGACCGGCCGGGGTCTGCACCCGGAAGCGGTCGGGGGCGACGAAGTCCATGGCGCTGCGCACCGGCTGCGGTGCACCCAGCACCTCCAGTTCGGCGTGGAAGCTGCGCAGGGCCGAGAAGCGCTGGCTGGCGCCCAGTACCGCCTGCGCCGGATCCGCCGCAGGCACGGGCGCGTCGGTGCTGGCCGGCGCGGGCGCGCGATCACAGGCGGCCAGCAGCAGGCAGGCCAGCAGGGACAGGGCAGGCAACCGGCGCATCGGGTGTTCCAGAGGGGTGGGGGGCGACCACGATAGCCCAAACGTCCCACACAAGACCCGCGACTCGGACATAATCGGGGGTATGGACCGATACGAACGCATCACCGCCCTGCATCGTCTGCTCAAGTCCGCACGCTATCCGGTGACGGTGGCGACCCTGCAGGACAAGCTCGGTTGCTCCCGTGCCACCGTCTACCGCGATCTGGCCTTCCTGCGCGACGCGCTGATGGCACCGATCGAGGGCGACGGCGAGGCCGGCTTCCGTTACCAGGCCGACGAGAGCGACCGCTTCGAGCTGCCCGGCCTGTGGCTGAGCTCGGAGGAACTGCATGCCCTGCTGGCCTCGCAGCACCTGCTGGCGCGGACCGGCGGCGGCGTGCTGTCCTCGGTGCTGGCACCTCTGCAGCAGCGCATCGAGAGCCTGCTGGCAGCCCAGGCTGGTGTTTCCAGCTGGCCGGTGGACCGCGTGCGGGTAATTCCGCACCGTGGCCGCAAGTTCGATGAAGGCAGCTTCCGCAGCGTGGCTTCGGCGGTGCTGGAGCGCCGCCAGCTGGCGTTCGAGTACCGCGCCCGCTCCACCGACGAGCCGACCAAGCGCACCGTTTCGCCGCAGCGCCTGACCCACTACCGCGACAACTGGTACCTGGATGCCTGGGACCATGACCGCGAGGCGCTGCGCAGCTTTGCCGTGGATCGCATCCACAAGGCGCGGGTGATCGACAGCACCGCCCGCGACGTGGCCGACAGCGAACTGGACGAGCAGCTGGGGGCCAGCTACGGCATCTTCTCCGGCGCGCCGAAGGGCTGGGCGACCATCCTGTTCAGCGCCAAGGCCGCGCGCTGGGTGGCCGACGAGCACTGGCATTCCAAGCAGCAGGGCCGCTTCCTGGCCGACGGCCGCTATGAACTGAAGGTGCCGTACAGTGTCTCGCGCGAGCTGCTGATGGACGTGCTGCACTACGGCTCGGATGCCGAGATCGTCGAACCGGTGATGCTGCGCGAGCAGGCCAAGGCGCTGCTTGAGCTCGCCCTGAGCAACTACGACAACTCCTGACACTCCCCCCCGAGAACCCTCCCGCCCATGAAGAAGACCCTGTTGCTGCCCCTGCTCGCCGCTGCGCTGGCCCTGACCGCCTGCGGCACGTCCGGCGAGCCCTCGCAGAAGCTGGTGGTGGCCGCCACGGCCGTGCCGCATGCCGAGATCCTTGAAGTGGTCAAGCCGATCCTCAAGCAGGAAGGCGTGGATCTGGACGTGCGCGTATTCAACGACTACGTGCAGCCCAACGACCAGCTGGTGCAGAAGCAGGTGGACGCCAACTACTTCCAGACCGAGCCTTACCTGGACGCCTACAACCGCGACCGCAAGACCGATCTGGTGAAGGTGATCGGCGTGCACATCGAGCCGTTCGGTGCGTACTCGCGCAAGATCAAGTCGCTGGCCGAGCTGCGCGAAGGCGCCGACGTGGTGATCCCGAACGACCCGAGCAACAACAGCCGTGCGCTGATCCTGCTGCACAAGGCCGGCGTGATCGAGCTGAAGGATCCGACCAACGCGCTGTCGACCCTGCGTGACATCACCGCCAATCCGAAGAACCTGAAGTTCCGCGAGCTGGACTCGGCGATGCTGCCGCGCGTGCTGGACCAGGTCGACCTGGCCCTGATCAACACCAACTACGCGCTGGACGCCGGCCTCAACCCGACCAAGGATGCACTGGCGATCGAGAGCAAGGACTCGCCGTACGTGAACTTCCTGGTCGCGCGCCCGGACAACAAGGACGACGCCCGCGTGCAGAAGCTGGCAAAGGCCCTGACCAGCCCGCAGGTGAAGGCCTTCATCGAGACCAAGTACAAGGGCGCGGTGCTGCCGGCGTTCTGATTGCCGGCGCCAATGTCCCTGTAGAGCCGAGCCCATGCTCGGCTCTGCTTTTTTGCGGCACCCCACCAACGGCAGCCGAGCATGGCTCGGCTCTACAAAGTCAGTCGACGTGGAAGGCGAGGGTGGCGGCAACGGCCTGCTGCCATCCTGCATACAGTTTTTCACGCCGGGCCACGTCCATCTGTGGCTCGAAGCGCCGGTCCAGGCCCCATTGCGCGGCGATCTGTTCGCGGCTGGACCAGAACCCCACTGCCAGACCGGCCAGGTAGGCCGCGCCCAGCGCGGTGGTCTCGGTCAACCGCGGCCGCAGCAGTGGCACGCCGAGGATGTCGGCCTGGAAGCCGGCCAGGAAGTCGTTGCCGATCGCGCCGCCATCGGCGCGCAGTTCGGTCAGCGCGATACCGGCATCGGACTGCATCGCATCGAGCACGTCGCGGGTCTGGTAGGCCATCGCTTCCAGCGCCGCGCGCACGAAGTGCGCCTTGCGGGTGCCACGGGTCAGGCCGAACATCGCACCGCGCACATCACTGCGCCAGTACGGCGCCCCCAGGCCGACGAAGGCGGGAACCAGATAGACGCCGCTGCTGTCGGGCACCTGCGCGGCCAGCGCCTGGCTGTCACTGGCGCGCTCGATCATCCGCAGGCCGTCGCGCAGCCACTGCACCACCGAGCCGGCGATGAAGATCGAACCTTCCAGCGCATATTCCACGCGGCCATCCAGGCCCCAGGCGATGGTGGTCAGCAGGCCGTTGCGCGAACGCACCGCCTGCGTGCCGGTGTGCATCAGCATGAAGCAGCCGGTGCCATAGGTGTTCTTGACCATGCCCGGCTGGAAGCAGGCCTGGCCGAACAACGCCGCCTGCTGGTCACCGGCGATGCCGGCGATCGGGATCGGGTGGTCGAAGAAGAACTGCGGCCGGGTGTGCGCATACACCGAACTGGAATCGCGCACCTGAGGCAGCATCGCGCGCGGGATGTCCAGCAGCGCCAGCAGGTCGTCATCCCAGTCCAGCGTGTGGATGTTGAACAGCAGGGTGCGCGCGGCATTGCTGTAATCGGTCACGTGCGCCTGGCCGCCACTGAGGTTCCACACCAGCCAGCTGTCGATGGTGCCGAACAGCAGCTCGCCGCGTTCGGCGCGCTGCTGCGCGCCCTCCACATGGTCAAGTATCCAACGCACCTTGGTGGCGGAGAAATAGGCGTCGATCAGTAGACCGGTACGCTCGCGGATCAGCGCTTCATGCCCGTCGGACTTCAGCCGCTCGCAGATGGCGTGGCTCTGCCGCGACTGCCAGACGATGGCATTGTGGATCGGCTGGCCGGTGGCACGGTCCCAGACCACGGTGGTTTCGCGCTGGTTGGTGATGCCCAGTGCGGCGATATGGCGCGGGTCGATCTGCCCGCGGCTGAGCAGTTCGGTCAGCGTGGCATAGACGCTCGTGAGGATCTCGCGCGGGTCATGCTCGACCCAGCCGGGCTGCGGGAAGATCTGCGCGAACTCGCGCTGCGCACTGCCGACGATGTCGCCGGCACGGTCGAACAGGATCGCGCGCGAACTGGTGGTGCCCTGGTCGATGGCCAGCACGTAGCGGGGCGTCATGCAGCGTCTCCGGTAGCGATGGGGAGATCCTAATGCATCGATCGCGTCGCGCGCGGACGCCCTGGTAGCTGCCAACCCTGGTTGGCACACGTGGCAACACGGGAGGTCAGAGCCCGTTCCGTGGGAAAGGGATCCGCCCCCCCATCCACGCCTGCAGCCGCGCCGCCTGCGCCGCATCCAGCCGCAACCCCAGCTTGCTCCGCCGCCACAGCACGTCCTCGGCATCCAGGGCCCATTCGTGCTCACGCAGGAAGGCGACTTCCCGCGCATGCAGGCCGCCGCCAAAGTCCTCGCCAAGATCGTTCACACCCTGCAGGCCATGCAGCAGCTCCGCGCTGCGGCTGCCGTAGGCGCCGGCCCAGCGGCGTGCGATTTCCTCGGGCAACCACGGTGCCAGCGCCTGCAGGCGGGAGCGCGCCTGTGCGGCGTCACCCCAGTCGCTGCCCGGCAGCGGGTCTCCACCTGCCGTCCAGGCCGGTCCCATCTGTGGCAGAGCTGACCGCAGCAGGTTCAGCGCTTCTTCGGCCAGCACCCGGTAGGTGGTCAGCTTGCCGCCCAGCACATGCAGCGCCGGCGCCGGGTCGGACTGCAGCTGAAGGCGGTAGTCTCGGCTCAGCTTTGCCGCACGCGGGTCCGGATCGGCCAGTAGTGGGCGCACACCGGCGAACTGCCAGACCACGTCTTGCGCAGTGATCGGCTCGCGCAGATAACGGTTGGCGGCCGCGCACAGGTAGCTCACCTCAGAGGGCAGTACGCCGCAGCGCGCCGGGTCACCGCGGTAGTCGGTGTCAGTGGTGCCGACCAGCAGATGATCGTGGGCGAACGGCAGCAGGAACACCACGCGGCCATCGGGCTGCTGCAGCAGGCAGGCACTGTCATCGGGCCAGGGACGGCGCAGCACGATGTGGCTGCCTTGTACCAGCCGCAGCGCGGGGCCGCCGCTGCGTGCCTCCATCTGCTCCAGCAGGCCGCCGGCCCATGGGCCGGCCGCATTGGCGACGGCGCGCGCGGTCACATGCTGCTGTCCATCGGCGGATTCCAGCATGGCCTGCCAATGGCCCTGTACAGGGCGCAGCTCGATGCAGCGGCTGCGCACATGTACCTGCGCGCCACGTTGGGCAGCGTCCAGGGCGTTGAGCAGCACCAGGCGCGCGTCATCCACCTGCGCGTCGGCGTAGCTGAAGGCCTGCCGCAGGTCCGGAGAGAGCCAAGGGCCGAGCGGATCACGCTGAAGGTCCAGGGCGTGCGAGGCGGGAAATGCCGGGCTGCGCCGGCCCAGGTGGTCGTACAGCCACAGTCCCATGCGCAGCATCCAGCGTGGGCGCAGGTGGGGTTCCCACGGCAGTACGAAGCGCAATGGATGGACCAGATGGGGCGCCTGCCGGCGTACCACCTCACGTTCGCCCAGCGCCTTGCGCACCAGGCCCAGCTCGCCCTGTTCCAGGTAACGCAGGCCGCCGTGGACCAGTTTGCTGCTGGCACTGGAGGTATGCGCGGCCAGGTCGTGCTGTTCGCACAGCAGCACGCGCAGGCCGCGGCCGCTGGCATCACGGGCGATGCCGGCGCCGTTGATGCCGCCACCGATCACCAGCAGGTCGACGTCGTGCATCGTGCCTCCGCATCCTGTTTATGTAGAGCCGAGCCGCGCCACCATTGACCGTGGGCGCCATTGAACGTAACGCATCGCAATGCGCGCGGAGCCCGCCGCTCGACTCGGGATAGGGGCTTGGCTCGACTCTACATAAAAGCAGCCGAGCATGGGCTCGGCTCTACAGGTGGAACGCGGGTGACAGAAACGACGACGGGCCCCGAAGGGCCCGTCGCGTTACATCAGTGAAGCAGGTGCAGCCTGGATCAGAAGCGGGCGCCGATGCCGAAGCCGACGGTCCACGGATCCATCTTGGCTTCGCCGATCTTCTCGCCGCCCACCTTCACGTCCGGGCGCGAACGCATGTAGCGGGCGTCAGCACGGGCGAACCAGGTGGAGTTGATGTTCATGTCCACACCGACGGTGCCGATCACGCCCTTGGCATCCTTGAAGCGGATGTCGGTGTCAGCGCCGTTGCCCAGCTTCTCGTTGCTGAAGCTCGACTGGTAGTAGCCCACGCCCACGAACGGGCGGAACACGTTGTCAGCCTGGCCGAAGTGGTACTGGCCGCTCAGCGCGATCGGCTGCTGCTCGACCGAGCCCAGGCGGGCGTTGTCCGGGCCCTTGAACTTGTTGTCGAACTTGTCGGCAGCGCCCCACAGCTCAACGGCCCAGTTGTCGTTGATGTAGTAGCTGAAGCTGACGGTCGGCGCCGGGCCACCATCGGTCTTCTTCACGCCGGTGATCGGGTCGTTCTTCGGTTCCAGCAGCGAGATGCCGCCGACAACGGCAAAATGCTTGCCCGAAGCGGTGTCGGTGCTGCTGCTGTCCTGGGCGAAAGCGGCCGGCGCGAAGGCGGCGGAGGTCAGCAGGGCGAGACTCAGGATACGGATGGAGCGCATGGGGGTATCTCCTAATGTTTCTTGTTTTGGGCCCCCGGTTGCGGGGCGAGCACACCGTAGTCGCCCCAACATGAATCGAATCCGACGCACGTTAAAAAATGGTTTTCCTTGTTCAGCGACCGGAGTGAAAAGCCTGTTTTCATGGGCTTTTCGGCCTTCGGCGACATTCATGCAGTTGGAGAAGATGTGAGCGACGCAACGGTGTGCATCGGCCTGCAAGCGCAGGTGAACATGAAGTGCCGGGTGCTGCTGCTGGGTTCGATGCCCGGCGTTGCGTCATTGCAGGAGCAGCGCTACTACGCGCATCCGCGCAATCGCTTCTGGCCTGTGCTGGCCGATATCTGTGGCTTCGACGCGGGTCTGCCCTATGCGCAGCGACTGCAGGCACTACAGGCGGCAGGTATCGGCCTGTGGGATGTGATCGGCCAGTGCGAGCGGCGTGGCAGCCTGGATGCCGACATCGTGCGTGGCACGGAAGTGCCCAATGCGCTGCCGGCATTGATCGCTTCGCTTCCTGAGCTGGAGCTGATCGGCTGCAACGGTGCCGCTTCGCTGAAGGCATTCCAGCGTTGGGTGCTGCCCTGCCTGGAGACTCCGCCAAGGCTGCTGGCACTGCCGTCCACCAGCCCGGCCAACGCGGCCTGGTCGCTGCCGCGGCTGCGCCAGGCCTGGCAGCCGGTAGCCGACGCACTGGCGACATGAAGCGGACATCGTCCGGACAATACGCTACCGACTGGTCGCGGCCGCAACCCATGAGCAACAGCGTGTCCCGGCTGCGTGAGTACTGAAAACACCTGTAACGGTTGGCGCTGGCCCCCGCTGGCCGCACAATAGACGTTTCCCTACACCAGATTGCCGGAGTTATCCCCATGGCCGAAATCAAGGAAGCACTTGTCCCCGATATCGGTGACTACAGCGATATCCCGGTAATCGAGGTGCTTGTCGCCGTCGGCGACACGGTCAAGAAGGACCAGGGCCTGGTGACGCTGGAAAGTGACAAGGCGACCATGGAAGTGCCGTCGTCGGTGGCTGGCGTGGTCAAGGAACTGAAGGTCAAGGTCGGCGACAGCCTGTCCGAAGGCAAGGTCGTGGCGCTGATCGAAGTGGCCGAAGGCGAAGCCGCCAAGCCGGCCGCTGCTGCTCCGGCACCGGCCAAGGCCGCTGCCCCGGCCGCCGCTACCCAGGGCGCGCCGGCTCCGGCCGCTGCTGCCCCGGCTGCCCCGGCCGCCAGCGGTGGCGCGGTGGAGGCGCTGGTGCCGGATATCGGCGATTACTCCGGCATCCCGGTCATCGAAGTGCTGGTCGCCGTCGGCGACACGGTCAAGAAGGACCAGGGCCTGGTCACGCTGGAAAGCGACAAGGCCACCATGGAAGTGCCGTCGTCGGTGGCCGGTGTGGTCAAGGAGATCAAGGTCAAGGTTGGCGACAATCTGTCGCAGGGCAATGTGGTCGCCATCATCGAAGCCGAGGGCGCTGGCGCACCGGCGCCGACCAAGGCTGCCGCAGCCGCCGCTCCGGCTGCCGCCGAGACCTCCACCAAGGTTGAGCCTGTCGCTGTGCCGGCGCAGCCGGACAAGCTGGCGGCCCGCGAGATCGCCTCGGCCGGTACCCCGTCCAGCCCGCCGGTGCAGTTCAACGCCGATGGCGTGCTGCCGGCCAAGGTGCCGTATGCCACCCCGGCGGTGCGTGTGTTCGCCCGCGAACTGGGCGTGGACCTGCTGCAGATCAACGGCACCGAGAAGGGTGGCCGCATCACCAAGGGTGACGTGCAGAAGTTCGTCAAGGCCGCACTCAGCGGTGGCGTGCCGGCTGCCGGCGGTGCTGCTGTCGCTGCCGGTGGTGGCCTGAACCTGCTGCCGTGGCCGAAGGTCGACTTCAGCAAGTTCGGCGAGACCGAAGTCCAGCCGCTGTCGCGCATCAAGAAGATCTCGGGTGCGAACCTGGCCCGCAACTGGGCCATGATCCCGCACGTCACCCAGTTCGAGCAGGCTGACATCACCGATCTGGAAGGCCTGCGCGTGGCGCTGAACAAGGAAAACGAGAAGGCCGGCATCAAGCTGACCATGCTCGCCTTCCTGATCAAGGCCAGCGCCGCGGCGCTGAAGAAGTTCCCGGAGTTCAACGCCTCGCTCGATGCCAGCGGTGAAAACCTGACCCTGAAGAAGTACTTCCACATCGGCTTTGCCGCCGATACGCCGAACGGCCTGGTCGTGCCGGTCATCCGCGACGTGGACAAGAAGGGCGTGGTGCAGATCGCGCAGGAAACCGGCGAACTGGCCAAGAAGGCGCGCGACGGCAAGCTGGGCCCGGCCGACATGAGCGGCGGCTGCTTCTCGATCAGCTCGCTGGGTGGCATCGGTGGCACCGCGTTCACCCCGATCGTCAATGCACCGGAAGTGGCCATCCTGGGCGTGTCTAAGTCGTCCATCCAGCCGGTCTGGAACGGCAAGGAATTCGCACCGAAGCTGATGCTGCCGCTGTCGCTGAGCTACGACCACCGCGTCATCGACGGCGCTCTGGCCGCACGCTTCACCACGTACCTGTCGCAGGTACTGGCCGACATGCGCCGCGTGCTGCTGTAAGGCACCGCTTCGCCCCCACCGTGCGGCCGCAGCCCCTGGCGCGGCCGCGTGAACAGATGCAGTGACAGCCTGCCGGCCATGCCGGGCGGGCACGAGGAAAACCCACCATGGCCACGATTGAAGTCAAGGTTCCCGACATCGGCGATTACAGCGATGTGCCGGTGATCGAAGTATTGGTCGCCGTTGGCGACACGGTGAAGAAGGATCAGGGTCTGGTGACCCTGGAATCGGACAAGGCCACTCTGGAAGTGCCGTCCTCGGCTGCTGGCGTGGTCAAGGAAATCAAGGTCAAGCTGGGCGACACCCTGTCCGAGGGTGCCGTGGTCGTGGTGCTGGACGCTGAAGGCGTCGCCGAAGCCCCAGCCAAGGCCGCTGCGCCGGCTCCGGCAGCAGCTGCTCCGGCCAGCAAGCCGCCGGTGACCCCGTCGCACCGCGCCCCGGCCGAACCGGCCGCACCGAAGCCGGCGTTGTCCAGTGGCAAGCCGGCCGACATCGAATGCGAGATGGTTGTGCTGGGCTCCGGTCCGGGCGGCTACACGGCGGCGTTCCGCGCCGCAGACGTCGGCCTGGATACGGTGCTGGTCGAGCGCTACGCCAGCCTCGGCGGCGTCTGCCTCAATGTTGGCTGCATTCCGTCCAAGGCACTGCTGCATGCTGCTGCGGTGATCGACGAGGTCGCCCACGCCGGTGATTTCGGCGTCGAGTTCGGCAAGCCGACCATCACCCTGGACAAGCTGCGCCAGTACAAGGAAAAGGTCGTCAACCAGCTGACCAAGGGCCTGGCCGGCATGGCCAAGCAGCGCAAGGTCCGCAACGTGCAGGGCGTCGGCAAGTTCGTTTCCGCCAACGAACTGGAAATCACCGCAGCTGACGGCAGCACCCAGCTGCTGCGCTTCCAGAAGTGCATCATCGCCGCCGGTTCGCAGGCAGTGAAGCTGCCGAACTTCCCGTGGGACGACAAGCGCGTGATGGATTCCACCGACGCGCTGGAGCTGGCCGAAGTGCCGGGCTCGCTGCTGGTCGTCGGCGGCGGCATCATCGGCCTGGAAATGGCCACCGTGTACGGTGCGCTGGGCAGCAAGGTCACCGTGGTCGAGTTCATGGACCAGCTGATGCCGGGCGCCGACAAGGATCTGGTCAAGCCGCTGGCCGACCGCCTGAAGAAGCAGGGCATCGAAGTGCACCTGAAGACCAAGGCCTCGGGCGTCACCGCCGATGCCAAGGGCATCACCGTGACCTTCGAAGCTGCCGAGGAAGGCCAGGCGCCTGCGCTGGCGCAGGGCACCTTCGACCGCGTGCTGGTGGCCGTGGGCCGCTCGCCGAACGGCAGGAAGATCGATGCCGAGAAGGCCGGCGTGCAGGTCACCGAGCGTGGCTTCATCCCGGTGGATCGCCAGATGCGCACCAACGTGCCGCACATCTTTGCCATCGGCGACATCGTCGGCAACCCGATGCTGGCCCACAAGGCCACGCACGAAGGCAAGCTGGCCGCCGAAGTGGCTGCCGGCCACAAGAAGGAGTGGGTGGCCCGCGTGATTCCGTCGGTGGCCTACACCAATCCGGAAATCGCCTGGGTCGGCGTGACCGAGACCGAAGCCAAGGCCAAGGGCCTGAAGGTGGGCGTGGCCAAGTTCCCGTGGGCCGCCAGTGGCCGCGCGATCGGCATCGGCCGTACCGAGGGCTTCACCAAGCTGATCTTCGACGAAGAGACCCACCGCATCATCGGTGGTGCGATCGTTGGCGTGCATGCCGGTGACCTGCTGGCCGAGATCGGCCTGGCCATCGAGATGGGTGCGGAAGCCGAAGATATCGGCCACACCATCCACGCGCACCCGACGCTGAGCGAGTCGGTGGCGATGGCCTCGGAAATCTACGACGGCACGATCACCGATCTGTACATGCCGAAGAAGAAGTAAGGCGTCAGCGCCGCTCCACACGAAAAGCCCCGGTTTCTGCCGGGGTTTTTTGTTGGCTGCAGGAATATCTTCGGCTGTTGTCATCGCGAGGGTCCGGGCCACTGCGCGGGTGGCAGGCATTTCGACAAATGTCCCCCGTCGCCCGCCTGCGGCGGTCGCCTCCTCCTTTACTTTGTCCAAACGCCTGCCACCCGCGCAGCGGCTCGGCTTGCGGATAGTCGAGAGCCACAGCCTGGCCCGCCTGGATGCCTGACACGCGGGGGAAGAGGGGCTTGTGTGCGAAGTAAAGGAGGAGGTGACGGCCGTAGGCCGGCGCCGGGGGACATTCGCACGCAAGCCCCTCTTCCCTCAGCGCTCGACCAGCCTGCGTCTACGGGAACTGCCACCCACGCAGCGGCTCGGCTTGCGGACAGTCGAGAGCCACTGCCTGGGCCGCCTGGATGCCTGATACGCGGAGGGAGAGGGGGCTGGGTGCGAAGTAAAGGAGGAGGTGACGGCCGCAGGCCGGCGCCGGGGGACATTCGCACCCAGCCCCCTCTCCCTCAAGCGCTCCACCCAGCTGCTCTTGCTCCTGCACGCAGGGAAAAACAGCACAAAAAAGCGCGGCCCCGATGTTCCGGAGGCCGCGCCAGGAGAGAGAGCGTGTGGAAGGAGCGGGGGATCAGAACACGAAGCTGACGCCGGCCACCGGGCCCTTGAATTCCTGCTTCAGGCCGATGGTGCCGTCGCTGCCCTTCTTGTCCGCGTCCAGCTTGAACCAGTCATAGCCGGCGAACACGCCGAAGTTCTTCGTGAAGCGGTAATCGACGATGGCGTTGGCGCGGCTCAGGTCGCCCTTGTAGTCATCAAAGCTGCCCCAGCGCGTGTTGAGGTACTGGCCCTGCAGCGTGATCATCCACTTCTCGGACGGGGTGAAACTCAGCCGCGCACCGACCACCGGCGCCACGCCGTCGGTCTTCTCGTTGAGGAACTGGCCTTCGTAGACGGTGCCCAGATCGGCGTAGGCCTTGGTGCTCACCTTGGCGTACTCGGCACCCAACTGCAGGCCGAGGTCGAAGGTGTCGGTGTCCACCACCGAGTAGTCATAGACCAGGCTGGCGACCTGGTACTTCAGCTCGCCCTTGACGAAACTGCCCGACGGCACGTTGACGTCACCGAAGGAAATGTCCTGGCCGAGAGTCTCGCGGCGGTCCTTGTCGTACTTGAAGTAGTTGAACAGCAGGCGCTGGCGGTTGCTGATGCGGAACATGCCGTCGATGCGCGGCTCCCACTCCTTGCCACCCAGCTTGAAGTCCTCGGAGAAACCGATGTCCTGGCCGGCCACGTTGGTCTTGCCGCGGAGGGTATTGTCCGAGTCGATGTTCATCGCACCCAGGCGCAGGGCGAAGCGGTCGTCGCCTTCAGCGGCGTGGGCGGCAGTGGCGAACGAGGCGCCGGCGGCGAGCAGGGAGAGGGCGAGCAGGGTGGGTACAGGGCGCATCGAAGAGTCCTTGCAGTGGTTCATCAGAATGAAGACCACTGTGCCGGACAGGCCCGTCCACCATCCGTGAACGTATGGTCCACGGCGTGTGCACGGTTCAGCGCTGTCGCGACGATGCAAAAAGATGGCCCCGGAGCCGGGCTTCGGGGCCATCGTGGGACCTGCGGGGCGGAGCGTCGACGAGGTTGCTGCAGGCAGGTCGAAAGATCGGACCGGCGCATTCGGCGAAAGTTCCGCCGGATGCGACCAAAGTTCAATATTGCGCCGCAGCATCATACGGACGTCATTGTCCCCCGGGTGGCACGCAAAAATGTAACCGTTACCGCAACTTGCGGCTTCCCGGGATGAACAGGCAGCGGTTGTCTCGCAAATTGTCCCATTGCTATAATTTGGCGGCTCGATGAGGCCCCCCTGCTGTAGCCGCCTCAGCCCTCCACTTGCAACCACGCGGGACGTCCTGTGCTGAACTCCGTTGATGCGGGTCGGCGACTGATGCTGCGCGCCGCGGTCTACCCGCTGGCCGCAGTGGCTGTCCTGGCCCTGGCCTTCCTGCTGGTAGGTCCGAAATATGCCCTCGGCGCGCTGGCGTCCGGTGTGGCCATTTCGGCCGGTGGCTGGGTGGCGGCACGGATGGCACTGGGTGGTGGGGCACTGGCCGCAGGATCGGCGATGGCTCGCCTGATCATTGCGATCGTGGCCAAGTGGGTGGTGGTTTTCGGCGTCCTGCTGGTGGGGTTCCTGGTCTTCAAGCTGCCTGCATTGGCGCTGTTGGCCGGTATCGCCGTCGGCTTGATGTTCCAGGTCCTGGCCATGGCCAGGCGTTGACAGAATTCAATTAACTGAAGGTTCCGGACACATGGCGGGCGAGGCTCTAACCCCTACCAGCTACATCCAGCATCACCTGCACAACCTGACCGCACCGGTCGGCAAGGGTGAGGGTATGTTCTGGCATATCCACGTCGATACCTTCCTCACTGCGGTCCTGATGGGCCTGGTGATCGTTGTCGCGTTCTGGCTGGGGACCCGCAAGGCCACCGCCGGCGTGCCGGGCAAGTGGCAGGCCTTCGTCGAGATCTGCCTGGAGTTCGTCGACCGCCAGGCCAAGGACACCTACCACGGCAAGAGCAAGCTGGTCACGCCGATCGCCATCACCATCTTCTTCTGGATTCTGCTGATGAATCTGCTGAAGATGATCCCGGCCGATTTCATCGCCAAGCCGCTGGAGTGGGTGGGCGTGCACTACTGGAAGCCGGTCCCGACCGCTGACGTCAATGCCACCCTGGGCATGGCCATCAGCGTGTTCTTCCTGATGCTGTTCTTCGCACTGAAGTCGAAGGGCCTGGGCGGCTTCATCAAGGAATTCCTGACGGCGCCGTTCGGCAAGTGGATGATGCCGTTCAACCTGATCCTCAACATCGTCGAGTGGCTGAGCAAGCCGATCTCGCTGGCGATGCGACTGTTCGGCAACATGTTCGGCGGCGAAATCGTGTTCCTGCTGATCTGGGTGCTGGGTGGTGCCGGTTTCTTCGGTGCCATTGCCGGTGGTGTGTTCGGCCTCGGCTGGATGCTGTTCCACCTGCTGGTGATCCCGCTGCAGGCCTTCATCTTCATGATGCTGTCGATCGTGTACCTGAGCCTGTCGGAAGACGCTCACTGAGTTTCAAGCTTCAACGCGTTTCAACCTTCATCCGTTTCATCACCCTTAGCAACTTAAGTTCCTGGAGATAACCATGTACTTCGCCGTCCTGACCAACTTCGCGCAGATTCAGAGCTCCACCGCCCTTGCCGTCGGCATCATGATCGGCCTGGCCGCGCTGGGCGCCGGTCTGGGTCTGGCCATCATGGCTGGTAAGTTCCTGGAGTCGGCAGCCCGCCAGCCGGAACTGATCCCGGTCCTGCAGGTCCGTATGTTCATCACCGCCGGCCTGATCGACGCCGCGTTCATCATCTCGGTCGCCGTCGGCCTGCTGCTGGCCTTCGCCAACCCGCTGTCGGCTGCCTTCGCTGGCGCCGTCACCAAGGCTCTGGCCGGCTGATACAGCGGTTTGAGACGACCGGGTGCTGATGCACCCGGTTTCGGATGAAGGCCGGATGCGCCGCTACGGCGGCGCGTCCACCCCGAAACCAGCGATCGAGCTAACCATGAATATCAATTTCACCCTTCTTGCGCAGGCGCTGGCCTTCGCTGGTCTGATCTGGATCATCGCGACCAAGATCTGGCCGCCGCTGATGAACGCGATCGAAGAGCGCCAGCAGAAGATTGCTGAAGGCCTCGCTGCTGCCGACCGCAGCCAGAAAGATCTGGCCCAGGCGCAGGAGAAGGTCAACGAAGCGCTGAAGGAAGCACGCACCAAGGCCAACGAGATCATCGATCAGGCCCACGCACGTGCCAACCAGATCGTTGATGCTGCCCGTAACGAAGCGATCACCGAAGCCACCCGTCAGAAGGAACTGGCCCAGGCTGAAATCGACGCCGCCGCCAACCGTGCCCGTGAAGATCTGCGCAAGCAGGTGTCCGCGCTGGCCGTGACCGGTGCCGAAAAGCTGCTCAAGCGCGAAATCGACGCCAACGCCCACAAGGCGCTGCTCGACGAGCTGGCCTCGGAGATCTAAGGATGAGCCAGGCCCTCACGCTTGCCCGCCCGTACGCCCGCGCCGCGTTCGCGACCGCGCGCGACGAAGGCGCGTTCGCGCCGTGGTCGGACGCCCTGGCGTTCTCCGCCCACGTCGCCGCCGACCCGCGCGTGGCGGCCCTGCTCGCCAACCCGGAGCTGGGTCGTGACGACGCCGTCGCCCTGCTGGCGCCGGTGTCGCACGGCGAGACCTACTCGCGCTTCCTGGCCATCCTGGCCGAATCGCATCGTCTGCCGCTGCTGCCGGAAATCTCCGGCATGTTCGACGCCCTGCGCGCCGAAGCCGAGCACGTGGTCAAGGCCACCGTCACCTCGGCCGCCGAACTGTCGGCCAGTGAGCTGGACGCGATCAAGGTCGCGCTGCGCAAGCGCTTCAACCGCGAGGTCGATGTGACCACCGCGGTCGATGCCTCGCTGATCGGCGGCGCCGTGATCGACGCCGGCGACGTGGTCATCGATGGTTCGCTGAAGGGCAAGCTGGCCCGTCTGCAGACCGCGCTCGCTAACTGAATTCATTTAACGTCCGGCCCCGCTGCCGGCACTAGGACTTGACGATGGCAACCACGCTCAACCCCTCCGAAATCAGCGAACTGATCAAGAACCGCATCGAGAAGGTCAAGCTGGCCGCGGAATCGCGCAACGAAGGCACCGTGACCAGCGTGTCCGACGGCATCGTGCGCATCTTCGGTCTGGCCGACGTGATGCAGGGCGAAATGATCGAACTGCCGAACAACACCTTCGCCCTGGCCCTGAACCTGGAGCGCGACTCGGTCGGCGCCGTGGTGCTGGGTGACTACGAGCACCTGCGCGAAGGCGACGTCGCCAAGACCACCGGCCGCATCCTGGAAGTGCCGGTTGGTCCGGAGCTGCTGGGCCGCGTCGTGAACGCGCTGGGCGAACCGATCGACGGCAAGGGCCCGCTGGGCACCGACCTGACCGCTCCGGTGGAGCGTGTTGCTCCGGGCGTGATCTGGCGCAAGTCGGTCGACCAGCCGGTGCAGACCGGTTACAAGTCGGTCGACTCGATGATCCCGATCGGCCGTGGCCAGCGCGAGCTGATCATCGGTGACCGCCAGACCGGCAAGACCGCGATGGCGATCGATGCGGTGATCAACCAGAAGGGCACCGGCATCAAGTGCGTGTACGTTGCGATCGGCCAGAAGGCTTCGACCATCGCCAACATCGTGCGCAAGCTGGAAGAGAACGGCGCGCTGGCCCACACCATCGTGGTGGCCGCGACCGCTTCCGAATCGGCTGCCATGCAGTACATCAGCGCCTACTCGGGCTGCACCATGGGTGAGTACTTCATGGACCGCGGCGAAGACGCGCTGATCGTGTACGACGATCTGTCCAAGCAGGCCGTTGCCTACCGCCAGATCTCGCTGCTGCTGAAGCGCCCGCCGGGCCGTGAAGCCTACCCGGGTGACGTGTTCTACCTGCACTCCCGCCTGCTCGAGCGCGCTGCCCGCGTGTCCGAGGAATACGTCGAGAAGTTCACCGAAGGCAAGGTCACCGGCAAGACCGGTTCGCTGACCGCGCTGCCGATCATCGAAACCCAGGCCGGCGACGTGTCCGCTTTCGTTCCGACCAACGTGATCTCGATCACCGACGGCCAGATCTTCCTGGAAACCGACCTGTTCAACGCCGGCATCCGCCCGGCCGTGAACGCCGGTATCTCGGTGTCGCGCGTCGGTGGCTCGGCCCAGACCAAGATCATCAAGAAGCTGTCGGGCGGCATCCGTATCTCGCTGGCCCAGTACCGCGAGCTGGCTGCGTTCGCGCAGTTCGCCTCGGATCTGGACGAGGCGACCCGCAAGCAGCTGGAGCGTGGCCAGCGCGTCACCGAGCTGATGAAGCAGAAGCAGTACGCGCCGATGTCGATCGCCAACCAGGCGCTGTCGATCTACGCCGTCAACGAGGGTTACCTCGACGACGTGCCGGTCAACAAGCTGCTGGCGTTCGAAGAAGGCCTGCACGCCCACTTCGCCAACACCCAGGGCGAACTGGTCAGCAAGGTCAACGCCACCGGCGGTTGGGACAACGACATCGAAGGTGCCTTCAAGAAGGGCATCGCCGAGTTCAAGACCACCGGCAGCTGGTAATCCAGCGCTCGTAGAGCGGGGCTCGCCCCGCTCAAACGGTTGAACAACGCGGGGCATCAGCCCCGCGCCACGGGAAACAAGAGATGGCAAGCGGACGCGAAATCAAAACCAAGATCAAGAGCGTGCAGAACACCCGCAAGGTGACGCGCGCCCTGGAAATGGTCTCGGCCTCCAAGATCCGCAAGGCGCAGGATCGGATGAAGACCTCGCGTCCGTACGCGCAGGCGATGAAGCAGGTGATCGGCCACCTGGCCCAGGCCAGCACCGACTACCAGCATCCGTTCCTGGTCGAGCGCGAGCAGGTCAAGCGGGTCGGGTTCATCGTGATCTCCTCCGATCGCGGCCTGGCCGGCGGCCTGAACAACAACCTGTTCCGCAAGATGCTGGGCGAAGCCAAGGCATGGCAGGACAAGGGTGCGGAAGTGGACCTGGTGACCATCGGCCAGAAGGCATCGACCTTCTTCCGCCGCGTGAAGGTCAACATGGTCGGCAGCGTGACCCACATCGGCGACGTGCCGAAGCTGGAATCGCTGATCGGTGTGATCAAGGTCATGCTCGACGCCTTCACCGAAGGCAAGGTCGACCGCGTGTACCTGGTCTACAACCGCTTCGTGAATACCATGGTGCAGAAGGCCAGCTTCGATCAGCTGCTGCCGCTGCCGCCGGCTGAGAAGCAGGTCGCTCACCACGACTGGGATTACCTGTACGAACCCGATGCCGCGACCGTGCTGGAGCACGTGATGACGCGTTACATCGAGTCGCTGGTGTACCAGGCACTGCTGGAAAACGTCGCCTCCGAGCATGCCGCACGCATGGTTGCGATGAAGGCGGCGAGCGACAACGCCAACAAGCTGATCGGCACCCTCCAGCTCGTCTACAACAAGGCGCGCCAGGCAGCGATCACCCAGGAAATCTCCGAAATCGTCGGCGGCGCGGCAGCAGTCTGACCGCGTTCGTTCAAAGCACACATTTAGAGGATGCAGCAATGAGTCAGGGCAAGATCGTTCAGATCATCGGCGCGGTCGTCGACGTCGAATTCCCGCGTGAGTCGGTGCCGAAGGTGTACGACGCACTGAAGGTCGACAACACCGAAATCACCCTCGAAGTCCAGCAGCAGCTGGGTGACGGCGTGGTGCGTACCATCGCCCTCGGTTCCACCGACGGCCTGAAGCGCAACCTGGTTGCCACCAACACCAACCGCGGCATCTCCGTGCCGGTCGGCGCCGGCACCCTGGGCCGCATCATGGACGTGCTCGGCCGTCCGATTGACGAAGCCGGCCCGGTGGCCGCCAGCGACAGCTGGGAAATCCACCGTGCGGCCCCGTCGTACGAAGACCAGTCCCCGGCCACCGAACTGCTGGAAACCGGCATCAAGGTCATTGACCTGATGTGCCCGTTCGCCAAGGGCGGCAAGGTCGGCCTGTTCGGCGGCGCCGGCGTCGGCAAGACCGTCAACATGATGGAACTGATCAACAACATCGCCAAGGCGCACAGCGGTCTGTCCGTGTTCGCCGGCGTGGGTGAGCGTACCCGTGAGGGCAACGACTTCTACCACGAAATGAAGGACTCCAACGTCCTCGACAAGGTGGCGATGGTGTACGGCCAGATGAACGAGCCGCCGGGCAACCGTCTGCGCGTCGCCCTGACCGGCCTGACCATGGCCGAGTACTTCCGCGACGAGAAGGACGAAAACGGCAAGGGTAAGGACGTCCTGCTGTTCGTCGACAACATCTACCGCTACACCCTGGCTGGTACCGAAGTGTCGGCACTGCTGGGCCGTATGCCGTCGGCCGTGGGTTACCAGCCGACCCTGGCCGAGGAAATGGGCGTCCTGCAGGAGCGCATCACCTCGACCAAGAACGGTTCGATCACTTCGATCCAGGCCGTCTACGTTCCCGCGGACGACCTGACCGACCCGTCGCCGGCGACCACCTTCGCCCACCTGGACTCGACTGTCACCCTGTCGCGTTCGATCGCCTCGCTGGGTATCTACCCGGCCGTCGATCCGCTGGACTCCACCAGCCGCCAGATGGACCCGCTGGTCATCGGCCACGAGCATTACGACACCGCCCAGCGCGTCCAGCAGACCCTGCAGAAGTACAAGGAACTGAAGGACATCATCGCGATCCTGGGCATGGACGAGCTGTCCGAAGAGGACAAGCAGGCCGTGTCGCGCGCCCGTAAGATCGAGCGCTTCTTCAGCCAGCCGTTCCACGTGGCCGAAGTGTTCACCGGTTCGCCGGGCAAGTACGTGCCGCTGAAGGACACCATCCGTGGCTTCAAGGCCATCGTCGATGGCGAGTACGACCACCTGCCGGAGCAGGCGTTCTACATGGTCGGCGGCATCGAAGAAGCGGTCGAGAAGGCCAAGAAGATGGCCGAGAAGGCCTGATCCGGGACGGGCGGGAGCGATCCTGCCCGACCTGACGCCGGCGCCGGGCAACCGCCCGCGCCGGTGGACCCCCACGGTGGCATTGCGCCGCCGCGAACAGCGAAGAGATTTGCATGAGCACGATCCGTTGCGACATCGTCAGCGCCGAGCAGGAAATCTTCCGTGGCGAAGCGACCCTGGTCGTGGCCACCGGTGAGCTGGGCGAACTGGGCATCGCGCCCAAGCACGCGCCGCTGATCACCCGCCTGAAGCCGGGCAAGGTGGTGGTGACCACGCCGAACGGCGAGCAGCTGGATTTCGCCATTTCCGGCGGCATCCTGGAAGTGCAGCCGCAGGTGGTGACCGTGCTGGCCGACACCGCGATCCGCGCGCAGGACATCGACGAAGCCTCGGTCCGCAAGGCCAAGGAAGAAGCCGAGCGCATCCTGGCCAACCGCGGCGAGGCGATGGAAGTGGCTGAGGCCCAGCAGAAGCTGGCTGAAGCCGTTGTCCAGCTGCAGGCGCTGGAGCGCCTGCGCAAGAACCTCAAGCACTGAGGTTCGCGCTGCACCCACGAGAACGCCGGCCCTGTGCCGGCGTTTTTGTTTGGGCGGCGGGTCGAGTCGACTGTCGCGTGCAGCGAGGGATTTCCGCGATCTGATGGAAGGGCAGTCGATTGACCGTCGACGCTACCGATCCCGATCCTGACGTCGTATCAGCGGTACACCACGTGCCGCAGCAGCAGGAAGGAAATCACGGCCAGGCCGCCCTCCACCAGTGGCTTGGCCAACCAGGCGTACTGCAGGCCCAATGCATGGTCGGCGCTCGAGACCAGCAGCGTGCTGGCGGTGGTGAGCAGCAACCACAGCGGCAGGAAGCGTGCGAAGCGTCGCCAGCCCAGCCGTTGCTCGCCGTCGGCAGTGGCGAAGGTGATTCGCCCGTTCAACCAGAACCCCAGCAGCATGCCGTCCACGCGCCCGGCCAGGTTGCCCTGCACCACGGGCAGGCCGGCGGCCGTGACCAGCACGAACACCGCCCAGTCGAGCAGCAGTTGCAGCACGCCGATGATGAGGTAGGCGCTTCCCTGGCGGAGCAGGCTCATGGTCGGAGTGTGGGCGGGCAGATCCCCATGTTAACGGCCCACGCTCTAGAATCACCGGCAACGAACTACGGACTGCTGCTCCCATGACCCAAGCCCTGCACGTCATCATCCTCGCCGCTGGCGCGGGCAAGCGCATGAAGTCGGTGCTGCCGAAGGTGCTGCAGCCGATCGCTGGGCAGCCGATGCTGGCGCATGTGATCGATGCCGCCCGCGAGCTGCAGCCGGCCGCGATCCACGTGGTCTACGGCCATGGAGGTGAAGCGGTGCGCCAGCACTTTGCCGACCAGCCCGATCTACAATGGGCCGAGCAGGCACAGCAACTCGGTACCGGGCACGCCGTCGCGCAGGCGATGCCGCAGGTGCCCGACGCCGCGCAGGTGCTGGTGCTGTACGGCGACGTGCCGCTGATCCGCGCGCAGACCCTGCGCGACCTGCTGGCACAGCCGGGTCGACTGGCGGTGCTGGTCGCCGATGTCGATGACCCGACCGGTTACGGCCGCGTGCTGCGCGATGCCGAAGGCAAGGTCGGCTCGATTGTCGAACAGAAGGACGCCACCGACGACCAGCTGCGTGTGCGCACGATCAACACCGGCATCATTGCCGCCGAGTCGACCGCGCTGCGGCGCTGGCTGTCGCAGCTGTCCAACAGCAACGCGCAGGGCGAGTACTACCTGACCGACGTGTTCGCCTTTGCAGCGCACGAGTACACCCCGGCCGAGATGGCGCTGGTGGCCGACGCGCAGGAAGCCGAAGGGGCAAATGATCCCTGGCAGCTTTCGCAGCTGGAGCGTGCCTGGCAGCGCCGTGCGGTTCGGGCCCTGTGCGCGCAGGGCGCGCGCGTGCGTGACCCGGCACGCCTGGATATCCGTGGCACCGTCACCGTGGGCAGCGACGTGCTGATCGATGTCGACGTCGTTCTGGAAGGCAATATCGTGCTCGGCGACGGCGTCACCGTGGGCCCGTTCAACCGGCTGAAGGACGTCAATCTTGGCCCGGGCACCGAAGTGCGCGCGCATTGTGACCTGGAAGGCGTGGTCACCGAAGGTGCTGCATTGGTGGGGCCGTTCGCACGGCTGCGCCCGGGTACAGTGCTCGCCGATGGCGTGCATGTCGGCAACTTCGTCGAGACCAAGAAGGTCACCCTCGGTGTTGGCAGCAAGGCCAATCACCTGACCTACCTGGGCGACGCGGTGATCGGCAGCAAGGTGAACATCGGTGCCGGCACCATCACCTGCAACTACGACGGCGTGAACAAGTCGACCACCACCATCGGCGACAACGCCTTCATCGGTTCCAACAGCGCATTGGTGGCACCGGTGCTGATCGGTGAGGGCGCCACCATCGCTGCCGGTTCGGTCATCACCCGCAACGCCCCGGATGGCAAGCTGACGCTGGCACGTGCACGACAGGAAACCATCGATGGCTGGAAGCGCCCGCTCAAGAAGTCCTGAGCCACGCATCCCGCACGCCGACGAACTCGGCATGCTGCCGGCAATTGAGCAACGTGCCGGTGAACTGCTGAAGGGGCACCAGGCCTACCCGGTATTTGCCGGGCATGGCCTGGACCTGCCGACGCTGCAGGATGGCCTTCAACGTGGCCAGTTGTGGGTGGTGGATGCGGCTGACGGTGGCATCGCGGGCTACCTGCTGGCCGGTGAGCTGTGCGGTGACTTCCATGTGCTGCAGATGGACGTGGATCCCGCGCACGCGCGCCGCGGTCATGGTCGCGTGTTGTTGCGCCATGCGTTGGCACAGGCCAGGGCTGGCGGCTACGGGGCAGCGGTGCTGACCACGTTGTCCGACGTGCCGTGGAATGCGGCCTTCTATGCCAGTGAAGGGTTCGAGATAGTGCCCGAGGCGCAGTGGAACGATGGCCTGCGTGCGGTGATGGCCGAAGAAGCCGCGCTTGGGTTCCCGATGCACCTGCGGGTGGCGATGCGGCAGGTCTGGTAGGTGCCGACCTTGGTCGGCACGTCCACGCATGGCGTGGATCTGCCCGCTCAGCCCACCGGCAACAGAATCGACACGCACAGCCCGCCATCGCCGCGGTTCTGCAACGACACCCGACCACCGTGGGCCTCCACGATCTCGCGGGTCAGGGCCAGCCCCAGCCCGGTGCCATTGCGCTTGGTCGAATAGAACGGCATCAGTGCGTTCTGCAGCACCTGCTCGTTCATGCCCTTGCCACGATCCAGCACGTCCAGCCGCAGCCACTGCGGCAGCCGCGTCAGCTGCACCTGTACGTCATCGTTTGGGGGCTCTGCTTCGGCGCAGGCTTCGTGCGCGTTCTTCAACAGGTTCAGCAGCGCCTGCCCGAACTGCGCGATGTCGATGCGGCTGCTCAGTTCTTCGTCCGGCTCGCGCTCCATGGTAAACGGGATCTGCTGGCGCAGGCTGGACAGGAAGGGGGCCCAGTGCACGGTCTGCAGTTGCGGCTGCGGCAACTTGGCAAAGCGTGCGTAGCCACGGATGAAGCCTTCCAGGTGACGCGCCCGGTCCTCGATGGTGGTGAAGATCTCGGGCAGTCGATCAAAGCGCTCACGCTGCACCAGCACGCCGCCGGAATGGGCGAGCGAAGCGATCGGCGCCAGCGAGTTGTTGAGCTCGTGGCTGATCACCCGGATGACCTTCTTCCAGGTCTGCACTTCCTGGCGGCGCAGTTCGGCGGTCAGCAGCCGCACCAGCAGCAGGTCGTGCGGGCGCCCGTTGAGCTGGAACGCGCGGCGCGAGAGGTGGTAGACCTGCTCGTCATCCTCGTCGCCGTCCTCGCCCTCGGCATGCACCGCGAACAGGCTGTCACCGCCACGGGCGATGGCATCGCGCAGTTCCACCGGCACCTGTTCCAGCACGTCCTCCAGGCGCTGGCCTTCCAGCTTCCAGCCGCCATGCAGCAGCTTGCGTGCCGCCAGATTGGAGAACACCACCCGGGCGATGCCATCACCGCCCGAGGCGATCAGCAGCATCGCCACCGGCGTGTTCTGCACCATCGTGTCCAGCAGCAGTTCACGCTGCACCAGGCCCTGCCGCTGCTCACGCAGTACATCGCCCAGTTCGCGGTGGGCCTGCACCAGGTCGCCCAGCTCGTCGTTCCCCGGCCAGTGCACGCCGAAGTTGTACTCGCCGTCGCGATAGCTGCTGGTGGTACCCGCCAGGGCCCGCATCAGAGATCGCACCGGGGCGGTCGCCCGGCGCAGGGTCCACCACATCAACGACAGCAGGATCAACGCCGACACCGTGGTCACCACCCAGCCATGGTCCATCCAGTAGGCCAGCAGCCACGGCAGTGCCGCCGCCAGTGCCAATACCGGCAGCAGGCGCAGGAACAGGCGGAAAGTGAACGAGCGCCGTTTCATTCGCGGGGAATACCGTGGCGGTCCATGCGCCGGTACAGCGCCTGGCGGCTCAGGCCGAGTTCGGCGGCGGCCTGGGCGATGACGCCATGGTTGCGCGCCAGCACATCCTCGATGCGTGCACGGTCGGGATCATTGCCCGCACTGGGGGCCGGGCGCGGTGTGGCGGCTGCGCGCGGCAGGTTGAGATCGGCCACTTCGATGCGGTTGCCGGTGGCCAGCAGCTCGGCGCGCTGGATCACGTTGCGCAGCTCGCGCACGTTGCCCGGCCAGGGGTGCCGCTGCAAGGCCGCGGTGGCCGCAGTGGACAACGGCTTGCCAGCGGTCAGGAAGCGCTCGGCCAGCGGCACGATGTCGCCCGGTCGTTCGGCCAGCGGCGGCAGCACCAGTTCCACCGTGTTGAGGCGGTAATAGAGGTCTTCGCGGAAGGTACCGTCGCGGATCATCGCCGGCAGGTCGGCATTGGTCGCGCTGACCACGCGGACCTTGACCTGGCGCTCGCGGTTGGAGCCCAGGCGCTCGAAGCGGCCGGTTTCCAGCACGCGCAGCAGCTTCATCTGCCCGCCCAGTGACAGGTTGCCGATCTCATCCAGGAACAGGGTGCCGCCATCGGCTGCCTCGAACTTGCCTTCGCGGGCCTTGTTGGCGCCGGTATACGCACCGGCTTCGGCACCGAACAGTTCGGCTTCGATCAGTTCCGAGGGCAGCGCGCCGCAGTTGACCGCCACGAACGGCCCCTTGGCCACCAGGGAATTGGCCTGGATGATCTGCGCGATCTTTTCCTTGCCGGCCCCGTTCGCGCCGGTGATCAATACCGGCAGTTCCGAGCGTGCGACCTGGCAGGCCAGCGCGATCACGCGCTCGCTGGCGGGGTCGGCGAAGACCGCACCGCACAGGTCGTACTTCTCTTCCAGTGCGTTGCGCTGGTGCAGTTCACGGCTGCGGCGCCGGTCCAGTTCGCGGCGCGCCTCGGACAGTTCCAGCAGGTTGTTGACCGTGGTCATCAGCTTGCGGTCGTCCCAGGGCTTGGCCAGGTAGTCGGCGGCGCCGGCCTTGACCAGGTCCACGGCGCTGCTCAGATGGGTCCACGCCGTGAGCAGGATCACCGGCAGGTCCGGATGGCGCGCGCGGATCTGCGCGAACAGGGCCTCGCCTTCCTCGCCGGAGGTGGTGTCCTCGCTGAAGTTCATGTCCTGGATGACCAGGTCGACCGGCTGAGATTGGAGCAGCGCCAGCCCGTCGGCGGGCGTCTGCGCCTGCAGGGTGTCGATGTCGTGCAGGGAGAACAGTACGTCCAGCGCGGTACCCACGCTGGCGTTGTCGTCGATGATCAGGATCGCAGGCATCAAACGGTTCTGCAGAAAGGGATGGGCGGCGCCGTTGGAGCCGTTCGTGTCCACGCACCGGGAGAGCCCGGCGCCACCCATCAAGCATAGCCAAACCCGTGGCTGTGCAGGAGCGGCCCCTGCTCAGCGCCGGGGAGGCGCCGGGGGCGCTGGCGGCGCAGGTGGCGGCGGCACTTCCAGTGCCTGGCGCCAGGCTGCGGCGTCGACCGCCACCGTCAGTTCGCGTCTGTCGCGGCGCAGCAACAGATAGGCGGTGGCGGCGTGGGAATGGCGCAGTGCCTCGGCCAGATGTTCGACCCGGCGCACCGCCGTGTCGTCCACGCGGAGGATGCGATCACCGCTGCGCACGCCGAAGCGTGCTTCCGGGCTGGCAGCCTCCACGCGCACCTGGCCCTCGGTCGAGCGCAGTGACAGCCGCGCGGCATCCTGGCGCCATTCCAGTGTCTGCGCGTTGCCACCGCCGGCCAGCGCCGGCAGCGGCAGGAGCAGCATCAGGCATATCGCGCAGGCACGCATCTCAGGCGCCCCGCGTGGCGACCGCAGGCGGTACCGCCGCCGCACGCCGCGCCGGACCGAACACCGCGATCTGGCCCAGCACCCACAGCAGCAGCGCACCCAGCGGCAGGTAGTACAGCGGCATGCGCGGCAGCTCGTACAGGTTCATCAGCGCCAGGTTGATCGCGTAGGCCGCCAGCATGCCCAGCACGATGCCCAGCGAGGCCAGCAGGAAGTTCTCGGTCTGGAAGTAGCGCAGGATCTGCCCGCGGGTCGCGCCCAGCGCACGGCGGATGCCGATCTGCTTGCTGCGCTGCTGCACCCAGAAGCTGGCCAGGCCGATGATGCCCAGCGCAGTGACCACCAGCAGCGAGATGCTGACGGTGATCAGCAGGCCGACCATCGCGCGGTCGTTCTTGAAGAAGTCCTTGCGCTGGTCTTCATAGGTCAGCTTGTCGCGCATCAGCCGGTTGGGATCGTTGCGTTCCAGCGCGGCGGCACCGGCATCGAGGACCTCCTGGCGGCGCTCTGGCGAAGTGCGCAGCACATAGGTGCCACCTTCATCGAAGGTGCGCCGCATGGGCAGCAGCATCGAGTTGGTCCAGTTGTCATTCCAGCCATTGGGCGTGCTGAGCGTGTCGACGATGCCGACCACATGCAGCGGCTGCTTGCCCATGTAGTAGGTCTTGGCCAGCGCACTGCCGTTGGGTTCCATCTTGGCGGCGGTGGCCTGGGTGAAGATCACCGGAATCGCCTTTTCCTTGGCACCGCCCTTGCTGGCGTCTTCGAAGTTCTGGTATTCGTCGGGCAGGAAATCGCGGCCTGCGATCAGGTTGATGCCCATCGTGGCCAGCCCGTTCTCGGACAGGGTGTACATCGAGGCGTTGGTGGTCGGCCGTTCCTGGTCGACCTCGCGCGAGATGCTGCTGCTGGAGGAGCCGTTGCGGAAGGGAACCTGGTTGATGATGGTGACGTTGCTGACGCCGGGAATCGCGCGCAGCGATGCCAGGTCCTCGCGGGTGCGGGCCATGGCGTCGGTCTGCTTGCCGATGCCACTGACGCGCAGCATCACCAGTTCGCTCTCGGCGATGCCGCTGGGCATGCTGATCTTCTCCACGCGCTGGCTGACCAGGAACAGCGCGTTGCAGACGATGGCGCAGGTCAGTGCGACTTCCAGCACGATCAGGGCAGCGGCAGTCTTGTGCCGGCGCAGCGTGCTGAGGATGGGGCGGATGTCCATGGGAGTCCTCGTTCGGGTGCTTACTGCGACTTGAGCTGGATGGCCGGGGTGACCTGCATGGCGCGCCAGGCGGGCAGGAAACCGGCAGCAAGGCTGGCGAGCAGGGTCAGGCCCAGTGCGAGCAGCAGCATGTTGCCGTCCAGGTGGGCCAGCTTGGCGTATTCCACCGGTTGCTGGCGCACCGCGAACAGGCCGAGCAGGGCCAGGCCGATACCCAGCACGCCACCGACCACGCCGACCGCACCTGCTTCCACCAGGCATTGCAGGAAGATCTGTCCGCGGCTGGCGCCGAGCGCGCGGCGCACGCCGATCTCGCCGCTGCGACGCAGGAACTTGGCCAGCAGCAGGCCCACCGTGTTGACCAGGCAGACACCGAGGAAGCCCAGTGCCAGCCACAGCTGCAGGCGCACGTCGCTGGGCACTGCGCCATTGAAGTCCAGCCACTCCATCACGGTGCGCAGGCGCACGTTCGGCGGGTGTTTGAAGCGGCCGGCCTCGCGCTGCTGGGTCGAATAGTTCTCCAGGTAGCGGCGGTAGTCGTCGGCCTTGGCCGGGTCCATCTCCACCCAGTACTGCAGCCACGCGCACGGTGCGTTGAGCGAGTAGCTGTTGCCGTCCGGATTCTCGCCGAAGCAGTTCATGTTGCCGTTGTTGCCCAGCTTCAGGTCGAAGGAGGTGGAGATCGGCAGCAGCAGGTCTTCGTTCTTGCCGTAGCTGCCAGTGGTCAGGTCGTAGAAGTGCGGCTCCGGGCTCCATTCCTTCATCACGCCGACGATGCGGTAGCTCTGGCCTTCCATGCGCAGGTCGCGGCCCACGCTGTTGGCGCCCTGGTACAGCTTGTCATTGAGCGCCTTGGAGATGACCACCACGCGCGCACGGCCTTCATCGTCCTCGCGCGTCCAGGGGCGGCCGTACTGCATGGGCACCTCGAACATCGGGAAGAAGTCGGCCGAGGTCCAGCGGGTGTCGATGCTGAAGGGCTTGAGGGTGCTGTTGTCCGGTTCGATGGTGCCGCCGCCGCCGCTCATCAGCGCCTGGCGCTCGCCCTTGGCTTCGCGCAGCAGGGCTTCACCGTCGAAGCGGGTCAGCTGGGTTTCCGGTTCCTCGCCGGCGACGTAGGCGCCGGTCGCGGCGTCGAGCTGGACGTAGAACAGGCGGTCGCTCTTGCCGGGAATCGGGTCACCGGACAGCACGTGGAACACGGTCAGGGTAGTCATCGAGGCGCCGATGCCGAGCGCGATGGCAACCACCATCAGCGCGGTCAGGACCTTGTTGCGGCGGAAGCTGCGCACCGCCAGTCGGGCGTAGTAGGCGAACATGGTAGGGCCCTCACTCGTTGACGGCGACGATGTGGCGCGGCGGCGTGGCCAGCACCGGCTCGCGCACCAGGTCGGTGACCTGGCCATCAACGATGTGCACGTTGCGCTGCGCGCGCGCAGCCAGTTCCGGATCGTGGGTGACCATCACGATGGTGGTGCCGGCAGCGTTGATCTCCTCCAGCAGCTCCATCACGCCGCGGGCCATCTGCGTGTCCAGGTTGCCGGTCGGTTCGTCGGCCAGCAGCAGGCGCGGGCTGCCGGCCAGGGCACGTGCGATCGCCGCGCGCTGCTGCTGGCCGCCGGACAGCTCGTTCGGGTAGTGCTTCATGCGCGAGCCGAGGCCGACCTGGGTCAGCGCCTTCTCGATGCGTTCGCGGCGCTCGTTGGCGCTCATCTTGCGATAGCGCAGCGGCACGTCGACGTTGTCGAACAGGTTCAGGTCGGGGATCAGGTTGAAGCCCTGGAAGATGAAGCCGATCTTCTGGTTGCGCAGGCGGCTGCGCGCATCATCGCCCAGCGTGCTCACGTCCTGGCCGTCCAGCATGTAGGTGCCACTGGTGAAGGTTTCCAGCAGGCCGGCGATGTTGAGGAAGGTGGTCTTGCCGGAGCCTGACGGGCCGGTGACCGCGACGAACTCACCTTCCTTGACCTGAAGTTCCAGTGAGCGCAGTGCGTGGGTTTCCACCTGTTCGGTGCGGAAGACCTTGGCGACCGAACGCATTTCGAGCATGTACATGGGGTGTCCTCTCTCCAGGATTCAGGGTTCAGGTATCAGTTGACGGAGACGCGTTCGGCGTCCTTGAACAGGTCGCTGCCGGAGACCACGATGCGGTCGCCCGGCTGCACACCCGACTTGATTTCCACTTCGCCCAGGCTGCTGACGCCCAGTTCGACCGGACGGCGCACGGCGGTGCGGCCATCCATCACGTAGGCCACGCCGTTGCCCTGTTCGACGAACGGACCGCGCTCGACCTTCAGCACGTTCTTGCGGGTATCGAGCAGCACGCGCACCGACATCCGCTGGCTCTGGCGCAGGCCTTCCGGCTGCGCGCTGGCGAAGCGCACGCGGGCATTGACCTCGCCATTGACCACTTCCGGCGACACCGCGCTGATCTCACCCGGGAACGGCTGGCCATTGCCGCCGGTCAGCTGTGCCGGCATGCCGATCGCCAGGTCGCGGGCGAAGCTTTCCGGCACCTTGATCTCGACCTCGAACTTGGACAGATCGACCACGCCCAGCACCGGCGCATTGGCGGCCAGGTTGGTGGACTGGACGGCCTGCACCTGGCCGACCTGGCCATCGAACGGGGCGCGCAGGGTCAGCGCATCGACCTGGCGCTGCACCTCGGCCACCACGGCCTTCTGGCGGTCGGCCAGCAGGCGCTTGTTGCGGGCATCCAGGTCGGCGCCCTGGCTCTGCAGGCGTGCGTCTGTGGTGGCGTTGGCCAGGGTGATGTCGGCCTTCTTCAGCGAGTCCTTGGCTTTGGCCAGATCGATCTGCGGTACTGCACCGCCGTCGTAACCGCGCTGGTAGCGCTGCAGATCGCGGTCGGCGGCCTGCCGCTCGATGGTGGCCTGGTCGGTTTCCTTGCGCGACTTGGCGCGGGCAAGGGTGGCGTCCAGCGCGGCGCGGCTGGCTTCGGCTTCCAGGCCGGCCAGGGTGGCCTGTTCCTGGGCCAGCTTGCTGCGCAGTTCCGGGCTGTCGATGATGGCCAGCTCCTGGCCCTTCTTCACCACATCGCCGGCGACCACCTTCAGGTCCACGGTACCGGCCGAGATGGCATACAGGACCGGGCTGTTGGCGGCGATCACGCGGCCGTCGGCGGCGATGTCGCGGACCAGGTCGCCGCGCTTCACTTCGGCGATGCGCACGCGGCTGCTGTCGAAGGAGCGGCTGGCGTTGGACCAGGCGTGCACGGCCCAGCCGATGCCGGCGAGCAGCACGATGGCGCCCAGTGCCGGCCAGCGGTAGCGCTGCCAGTTGGCGCGGGTGGTGCCGGCCGGGGCGGAGGAAACGATCTGGTCCTGTGCGGAAGTGTCGCGGATCATCGGGTGCGTGCCTGACGGTGGTAGCCAGTACCAAGCACGTAGCGTGCCAATTATATTTCCTTTCAGGTCAATGGGTTGGGAGGCATGCTGAAGTGTCCGGGTGTCCGCGGACACCTTTCCGGACACTTTCATTAAGCGGACAGGAGGGGGAAGCCGGACACGCAGGCTAGAATGCGGCGATCGTCTTCAAGGAAACGCGTGACATGTGTGGAATCGTGGGTGCGATCGCTGATCGCGACGTAGTGCCGGTGCTGATCGAGGGTCTGAAGCGCCTTGAGTACCGTGGCTACGATTCCTCGGGTATCGCGGTGATCGACCAGGGTGAGCGCCGCGATGTGCGTCGTGTGCGTCGTACCGGTCGTGTGTCGGAAATGGCCACTGCGGCCGAGGTCGAGGGCTTCAACGCGGTGCTGGGCATCGGCCACACCCGCTGGGCCACCCATGGCGGTGTCACCGAGGCCAACGCGCATCCGCACATCAGCCACGGCGTGGCGCTGGTGCACAACGGCATCATCGAGAACCACGAAGAGCAGCGCGAGAAACTGCGCGCGCTGGGCTACACCTTCGAGTCGCAGACCGACACCGAAGTCATCGCGCACCTGATCCACCATCACCTGAAGGACGGCGACGACCTGCTGGTGGCGCTGCAGCACACGGTGAAGGAACTGACCGGCGCCTACGCGCTGGCCGTGGTCAGCCGTGCCGAGCCGGAGCGCTTCGTCTGTGCGCGCATGGGCTGCCCGCTGCTGGTCGGTCTGGGCGAGGGTGAGAACTTCGTCGCCTCCGACGTCTCGGCGGTGATCTCGGCCACGCGCAAGGTGATCTTCCTGGAGGAAGGCGACACCGCCGAAATCCGCCGTGACGGCGTGCGCATCTTCGATGAGCATGACCAGCCCATCGAGCGCGACGTGCATCTGTCCGATGTGTCGTTGGCTTCGCTGGAGCTGGGCCCGTACCGCCACTTCATGCAGAAGGAAATCCACGAGCAGCCGCGCGCGCTGGGCGACACCATCGAAGCGGCGATCGACGCCGGTGGTTTCCCGGCCGAGCTGTTCGGCAAGAACGCCGAAGCCGTGCTGTCGGGCATTGAAGGCGTGCAGATCATCGCCTGCGGTACCAGCTATTACTCCGGCCTGACCGCGCGCTACTGGATCGAGGCCATCGCCGGCCTGCCGTGCAGCGTGGAAATCGCCAGCGAGTACCGCTATCGCGCGGCCTATGCGAACCCCAAGCATCTGATCGTGACCATCTCGCAGTCCGGCGAAACGCTGGATACGATGGAAGCGCTGAAGTACGCCAAGTCGCTGGGCCATAAGCACACGCTGTCGATCTGCAACGTGCCGGAAAGTGCGATTCCGCGCGCCAGCGAACTGGTCTGCTACACCCGCGCCGGCGCCGAGATCGGCGTGGCCTCGACCAAGGCCTTCACCACCCAGCTGGCCGCGCTGTTCCAGCTGACCGTGGTGCTGGGCAAGCTGCATGGCCGCATCGACGCGGCGCAGGAAGCGGATTACCTGGAGCAGCTGCGCTTCCTGCCGGGCAGCGTGCAGCACGCGCTGAACATGGAGCCGCAGATCGCTGCCTGGGCCGAGCGTTTCGCGCGCAAGAGCAGCGCATTGTTCCTGGGCCGCGGCCTGCATTACCCGATCGCGCTGGAAGGCGCGCTCAAGCTCAAGGAAATCTCCTACATCCACGCCGAGGCCTACCCGGCCGGTGAACTGAAGCATGGCCCGCTGGCGCTGGTGGACGAGGACATGCCGGTGGTGGTGATCGCGCCCAACGACAGCCTGCTGGAGAAGGTGAAGTCGAACATGCAGGAAGTGCGTGCGCGTGGCGGCGAGCTGTTCGTGTTCGCCGACCAGGACAGCAACTTCAACGCATCCGAAGGCGTGCACGTGATCCGTACGCCGCGACATGCCGGCGTGCTCAGCCCGATCGTGCACACCATTCCGGTGCAGCTGCTGGCGTACCACACGGCGCTGGCACGTGGCACCGACGTGGACAAGCCGCGCAACCTGGCCAAGAGCGTGACGGTGGAGTAAAGCTCTCCCGGCGCTGTTGGATGCTGTATGCGAAAGGGGCCTGCGCGGCCCCTTTCGTTTGCGTCGGTAGCTGTGGAAAGTGGGACGGCCGCCGCGTGCTTTGTCCGCCTTCGGCAGGGCGCACTCAATCTTTAACGCGTGGCACCGCCAGTATTCAGCGGCGGTTTCAGCCGCGGTGCCATTCTCTGGATCGTCAGTTGGTTCCCACGACGAACTGTCCCATCGATGCCGGTAGTGACCGATGGTCGCAGTCGTAGAATCACTTTGACCGAGGGCCGGGTTGCGCCGTTGAGCCCACCTCGTTCGCGTTGCAGCACGTCGTCTGCCGATCCATTCCAAGTGGCAGCCGGGTGCGCCAGACGTGCGCTGAAAGGTCTGTTCCCGGGGAGGGGGCGTATCGGAAGAGCACACTTTTTGACTTAGTGACCTGCACCAGGAAACAAGAATGAACGTCCGCGAACTCCTGCAATCCAAGAAAGAAGCTGTCATCACCATCGACGCCGAAGACACCATCGGTGCCGCCGCCCACAAGATGAGCGCGAACAAGATCGCTGCGCTGGTGGTGATGAAGGACGATGCCCCGGTCGGCATCATTTCCGAAAAGGACATCGTGCGTACCCTGGCCGACGACGGCCCGCAGGCCGGCCGCCGGGTGATCTCCAGCCTGCCGTCCACCGGTCTGGAAGGCATTGCGCCGGAGGCCACCCTGAAGCAGGCCATGTCGTTGATGACGTACTCGCGGCGCCGTCATCTGATGGTCACTGAAGGCACCCGACTGGTCGGCATCCTCAGCCTGGGCGACATCGTGAAGAACCTGTTGGGCGAACTGGAACTGGAAAAGGCCGTGCTGCAGGACATCTACATGGCGGCGCACTGAGGACTGGATCCTTGGACGCAGAGAAGCCGGGCATTGCCCGGCTTCTTCGTTCACGGCATCGGTGAAATCAGAAAGTGACCTTCACCGAGTCGGCGCTGTACTTGGCTGGGCCGTGGTAGACCACTTCAATGTTGTTGCCATCGGGATCGAGCACGAACGCGCCGTAGTAGCCCGGATGGTAGGGGCGTTCGCCCGGTGCACCGTTGTCGGTGCCGCCGGCGGCGATGGCTGCAGTGTGGAAGGCATCAACGGTGGCGCTGTCGCGCGCTTGGAACGCCAGGTGGTGGCGGCCGGTCAGCTGGCCGGCGGCAGCCTCGCTGCTGGCGCTGGAAATGAACAGCTCATCGGCCCAGAAGTAATCATCGCCTTCGCCGGCGATTGGAATGCCGATCGTATCGAACACCGCCTGATAGAAGTGGCGGCTGGCGGCCAGGTCACGCACCACCAGCTGGATGTGGTCGATCAATCGCCCACGGTGCAGTTCCATCGTTTCCATACGAACCTCGTAAAAAAGGGGACGGAGTCGGTAGCGCCGGGCCGTGCCCGGCGAGCGCGCAGCGCGGCCTGCTCAAGGCCGCCGGGCATGGCCCGGCGCTACCGGAATTGTGCCCCTTTCCGGGTCAGACGTTGGCGATGATCTCGACCCAGTAACCGTCCGGGTCCTTGATGAAGGCCAGGTTCTTCATGCGGCCGTCGGTCAGGCGCTTCTGGAAGGTCACGCCCAGGTCCTCGAAGCGCTGGCAGGCGGCCTCGATGTCCGGCACCGACACGCAGATGTGGCCGAAGCCGCGCGGGTCGCTGTTGCCGTCGTGGTAGACCGCGCCGTCCTGGGTCTCGGTGCCGTGGTTGTGGGTCAGCTCCAGCACGCCCGGCAGGCCGGCCATCCACAGGCGGCGCTGGGCATCGTCTTCCGGCACCACCGTACCGGCCGGTACGTAGGCCAGGAAGTACAGGCTGAACTGGGCGTCCGGGAAGTCGCGCTTGTCGATCAGCTGGTAGCCGAGCACGCGGGTGTAGAAGTCCAGCGAGGCGGTGATGTCCTTGACCCGCAGCATGGTGTGGTTGAACACGAAGCCGGTGGTTTCGGCCGGGGCCTGGGCGGCGACGCCGGGGACATCGCGCAGGGCGGGAATGGTCATGGGGGAGGTCCTTCAGACAGGGCCGTTGCAGGCCGGATGGGGTCATTCTACCGGCCGTCACCTGACGGCACCGCGACGTACAATGGGCGGATCGCACCGTTCCGTTCTGAGCATTGCCCGCCATGTCGCAGCGTGAATGGGTGGCCGCTGCCATCCGCAAGATCGAAGCCGATTTCAACCGTTCCGCCGATACCCACCTGATCCCGTTGGCGCTGCCCGGGTTCGAGGGCATCGACCTGTACCTGAAGGATGAATCGAGCCATCCCACCGGCAGCCTCAAGCACCGGCTGGCGCGCTCGCTGTTCCTGTATGCGTTGACCAATGGCTGGTTGCGCGAAGGGCGGCCGGTGATCGAGGCGTCCAGTGGCTCGACCGCTGTCTCCGAAGCCTATTTCGCGCGACTGCTCGGTTTGCCGTTCATTGCGGTGATCCCGGCCACGACCTCGCCGGAGAAGATTGCCGCCATCGAGTTCCACGGTGGCCGCTGCCATCTGGTCGAGCGTGCCTGCGACCTCAACGGTGAATCGGAAAAACTGGCCCGTGAAACCGGCGGCCACTTCATGGACCAGTTCACCTATGCCGAGCGCGCGACCGACTGGCGGGCCAACAACAACATTGCCGAGTCCATCTTCAAGCAGATGGCGGAAGAGCCGAGCCCGGTTCCGGAATGGATCGTGTGCAGCCCCGGCACCGGCGGTACCGCAGCGACGCTGGGCCGCTATGTCAGCTACCGTCGGCATGACACCCGCATCCTCTGTGCAGACCCGGAAGTATCGGTGTTCTTCGACGGATACCAGTCCGCCGTGGCCGGTGAGCAGGACTGGCGTGGCCTGACCTGCAGCGGCGGTTCGCGCGTGGAAGGCATCGGCCGGCCGCGGGTGGAGCCGAGCTTCATCCCGACCAGTGTGGATGCGATGGTGAAGGTGCCCGACGCGCTGAGCCTGGCCGCGATGCGCCATGTCAGCCGCCAGCTCGGCCGCCGCGTCGGTGGCTCCACCGGCACCAACTTCATTGGTGTGCTGCAGGCCGCGCAGTGGATGCGCGAGGCGGGCCATCAGGGCAGCATCGTCAGCATTCTGTGCGACAGCGGCGAGCGTTACGCGCAGAGTTACTACGACCCGGCATGGTACGCGCGGCAGGGCATTGATGTTGAGGGCGCCGATGCACAGCTGGCCGCCGCAGTGGCCGGGCAGGGGTTGCCGGAACTGCCGTGGTGCAGCCTGGAGGCGCTGTAGGTCGGTTGACGTTGTCGCCGGGCCACGCCCGGCGATCACGAGGGCGTCTCAATACCCCGCCGCGGTGAACGCATCCAGCACCGCATCACGCAGCGCATCGGGCAAGGCCTCGATGTCCATCGCGCGATCATCCAGGTGCAGGCTCGGGTCCAGCATGCTGGCGCGGCCTTGGGCCAGCGCCTGCAGCCACAGCAGCACGCAGATCACGAACTCGCGCTCATGGCCCAGCCGCAGCTGGCTGGCGCCGCGTTCGATCACTTCGAACGGGTACCACTCCTGGGCATCGCTGAACGTGCCGCCCTGCTGCAGCACAGCCTGCAATTGCTGCAGGTGACGCGGGGCGTCGTCGTCGGCATCGCACAATGCGGCGATCCAGGTCAGTTCGGCCGGGCTGGCGGACAATGCCAGTGACCGGGCCGGTGAGGCGGATGCAACTGCAGCCAGACCTTCCATGTAGGGCCTCGTTCGGTGCGTACCGCTGCGGACTCCCCCGCAGCCAGAGCTTCGAACCGCGACCGTAAGGCCGACGTGAATACCGGGCCGCGCCCCCTTGTCAGCCCCGCCTGCCAGCGCCATATCTACTGGGCTGCCCGCCTGCCGGGCCCGTACCCTGGAGATCTGCCGTGACCGTTGCCAACCCCCTGCTCGATTTTTCCGGCCTGCCGCGCTTCGAGGCCATCCGCCCCGAGCACGTGGCGCCGGCGCTGGACGTGCTGCTGGCCGCGGCCGAAGCCGCCGTCAGCGCGGCCGAGCAGGTGCAGCCGGTCACCTGGCAGACCTTCGTTGCCCCGCTGGACGATGCCACCGAGCGGCTGTGGCGTGCCTGGGGCCTGGTCGGCCACCTGCAGGGCGTGGTCAACACCCCGGAACTGCGTGAGGCCTACAACAGCAACCTGCCACGGGTGACCCGCTTCGCCAGCGCGCTGGGCCAGAACCTGGCGTTGTACCGGCAGTACCAGACGCTGGCCGACAGCCCGGAAACCGCAGGCTTTGACGAATCCCAGCGCAAGGTGCTGGACAACACCCTGCGTGATTTCCGCCTCGGTGGTGCCGAGCTGGCGCCGGAGGCGCAGCAGCGCTTCGCGGCGATCAAGGAGGAGCTGTCGGCACTGTCGGCGAAGTTCTCGCAGAACGTGCTGGACGCTACCGATGCGTGGTCGCTGATCATCGAGGACGAAGCGCGACTGAAGGGCCTGCCGGAAGATGTGAAGGCGGCCGCGCATGCCGCAGCACAGAAGGATGGCAAGGCCGGCTGGAAGCTGACCCTGCAGATGCCGTGCTACCTGCCGGTGCAGACCTGGGGCGAGGACCGCGACCTGCGCGAGATCCTGTACCGCGCCAGTGCGCAGCGTGCGTCCGAATTCGGCGACGACGCGCTGGACAACAGCGGCAACATCGACCGCATCCTGGCCCTGCGCGCGGAACTGGCCGCGCTGCTTGGCTTCGGTTCGTATGGTGATTATTCGGTGGCGACCAAGATGGCGCAGGACCCGGCCGAAGTGCTCGGTTTCCTGCGTGACCTGGCCTCGCGCGCCAAACCGTTCGCGGCCAAGGACCGTGCCGAGCTGGAGCAGTTCGCGCGCGAGCAACTGGGTATCGAGCAGCTGCAGGCCTGGGACCTGGCGTTCGCCGCCGATCGCCTGAAGCAGGCGCGTTACAGCTATTCCGAGCAGGAAGTGAAGCAGTATTTCACCGAACCGAAGGTGCTGGGCGGCCTGTTCTCGGTGATCGAGCAGCTGTACGGCCTGCGTGTGCAGGAGGACAGCGCGCCAGTGTGGCACGAGGATGTGCGCTTCTTCCGTCTGGTCGATGCGCAGGGCGCACTGGTTGGCCAGTTCTACCTGGACCTGTACGCGCGCGAAGGCAAGCGCGGTGGCGCGTGGATGGATGATTGCCGCAACCGCCGCGTGCGCGCGGACGGCAGTGTGCAGACGCCGCTGGTCTACCTGGTGTGCAACTTCGGTCGCGGTGCCAATGGCAAGCCGGCTACCTTCAGCCACAACGAAGTGACCACGCTGTTCCATGAGATGGGCCATGGCCTGCACCAGCTGCTGACCCGCATCGGCGAGCTGGGCGTGGCCGGCATCAACGGCGTGGAGTGGGACGCGGTCGAGCTGCCGAGCCAGTTCATGGAGAACTTCTGCTGGGAATGGGAGCACCTGCAGGGGATGACCGCGCATGTGGACAGTGGCGAGCCGCTGCCACGCGCGCTGTACGAACGCATGCTGGCTGCACGCAACTTCCATAGCGGCATGGCGACCGTGCGCCAGCTGGAGTTCGGCCTGTTCGACATGCTGCTGCACAGCCAGTTCGAACCGGCGCAGGACAGCGTGCTGGCGCTGCTTGATCGGGTGCGCGCGGAGGTAGCGGTGAACCATCCGCCGGCCTGGAACCGCTTCCCGCACCAGTTCAGCCACATCTTCGCGGGGGGCTATGCGGCCGGCTACTACAGCTACAAGTGGGCAGAGGTGCTGAGCGCCGATGCCTACGCCGCGTTCGAGGAAGCGCCGCAGGCGCTCGCGGAAACCGGTGCACGCTTCCGCGATGAGATCCTGTCGCGGGGTGGCAGCCGCCCGGCGGCGGAGAACTTCAAGGCCTTCCGCGGCCGCGCACCGCAGATCGACGCGCTGCTGCGCCATTCGGGCATGGCGTAAACCGCTCCGGTAGGTGCCAACCTTGGTTGGCACTTCCTGGCAATGGTGCGGACCAAGGTCCGCACCCACCGGAAAGCGGTGCTTATTCGGCGTAGATCATCTTCCGGGTCATGCCGCCGTCGACGACGAAGTCCTGGCCGGTGGTGAAGCCGGACAGTGACGACAGCAGGTACACCGCCAACGCGCCGATGTCCTCGGGCTGGCCGACCCGGCCGACCGGGTGCTGCGCATGGTCGATGGCCGAGTACTCAGGCTCATGGCGCCGTGAGGGTGCCTGCCACGCAGTGGTGCCGATCCAGCCAGGGCTGATGCTGTTCACCCGCACCGCCGGGCCGCTGCTGATCGCCAGCGCATGGGTAAAGGCCACCAGTCCGCCCTTGGCCGCGGCATAGGCTTCGCTATGTGCTTCGGATTGCCAGGCGCGGGTGGAGGCGATGTTGATGATCGCACCGGCAGCGCTGGCGGTCAGCGCGGGCAATGCATGCTTGCTGCACAGGAACGCGCCGTGCAGCGAGGACAGCCGGCGCTGCCACTCATCCCACGCCATGTCCTGCAGCCGCGTGCCGTGCGGGCCGGCGATGCCCGCGTTGTTGACCAATCCGTCGATGCGGCCGAAACGCTGCAGCGCCACGGCGATGAAGTCGCGCACGCTGGCTTCGTCGGTGATGTCCAGGCGCTGGAACGCGGCGTCATCACCGCGCTGCCATTCCGCCAGGCACGCCTCGCCGGCCTCCACGTCCAGGTCGCCGATCAGCACGCGGCCCCCGGCACCGAGCACGGCCTGGGCAATACCGCGACCGATACCGTTGGCGCCCCCGGTGATCAGCGCCACCTTGCCCGACAGCGGCGCGGCCGGCCATGCGGCAATCGGCGGCACCGTGCTCACGTCAGGTCTTCGCCACGCAGGCGGCGATGCCAGCCGTCCACGCCGATGCGGTCCAGGGTCTGGATGTTGCGCTCGACGATCACGTCCGGGTCCGGATAGACGTCCACCGCGCGTGCCACGCTGTCCTCGCGCAGCAGGTGCAGGGTGGGGAAGGGCGCACGGTTGGTGTAGTTGCTGGCGTCGTTGGCGGCCACGCCTTCGAACTGGTAGTCCGGATGGAAGCTCGCCACCTGCAGGATGCCCTGCAGGTCCAGCGCTTCGATTGCCGCGTCGGCGTTGTCGAGGAAATCGTTGTAGTCGAGGAAGTCGGTCAGCACCTGCGGATGCACGATCAGCGTCGTGTCGATCTGCTCGGCCGGCGTATCGCGCAGCAGCACCAGCTCCTCGGCCAGCTGTTCGACCAGCGCTTCGGGCGTGGTCGCATCACTGAGCACGAAACGGACCTGGTCCTTCACGTACACCGCCTTGGCGAACGGGCACAGGTTCAGGCCGATGACGATGCGCTCCAGCCACAGGCGGGTGGCGGCGATCGGGTCATCGGTGGGCAGGTGGGTGTCGGTCATGGCGGGCACGTCGGCTGGCGGGGCGGACATTGTAGGCAGTGTGCCGCTGCCGCGCTGTTCACTGTGCAGGAACTGGACAGTCGCCATGCTGGAAATTCCCGCCGATTCAAGCCCTTGCGGGCGACCGCTGGATGGCCGATTGCCTGTCGCGGACGGCGGGCGTGGAATGGACGCACGACACAGGAGGACACCCATGACTGCATCTTCTCCGTGGCTGCCGGATGCCCTTTGGGCCGGCGCCTTCTTCGATGGTCACTGGCAGGCGGCCGAGCAACGGCAGCCGGTGATCGAGCCGGCCACCGGCAACACCCTCGGCGAAATCGGCCTGGCCGACCCGGCGCAGGTAGCGCGTTCGGCGGCGGCCGCTGCACAGGCGCAACAGGCGTGGGCGTCAGCGCCTTACGAGCAGCGCGCGGAGGTGCTGCGCAACGCGGCACGCCTGGCCGAGGAACACATCGACACCCTGGTGGAGTGGCTGGTGCGCGAAAGCGGCTCGACACGGCTCAAGGCCGGCTTCGAAGCGAAGGTGACGATCAAGGCGCTGCACGAAGCTGCGGCGCTACCGTCGCGCAGCACCGGCGAGGTCCTGCCCTCCGAGCCGGGTCGGCTGAACCTGGCGCGACGCCGGCCGCTGGGCGTGGTCGGCGTCATCTCGCCCTTCAACTTCCCGCTGTACCTGGCCATGCGCGCGGTGGCGCCGGCCATCGCGCTGGGCAATGCCGTGGTGCTCAAGCCGGACCCGCGCACGGCGGTGTGCGGCGGCGCGGTGATCGCACGCCTGTTCGAACAGGCCGGTCTGCCGGCCGGCGTGCTGCACATGCTGCCCGGCGATGGCGCGGCCGGTGCAGCGCTGACCAGCGATCCGCACGTGGCGATGATCCAGTTCACCGGTTCCACCGCCGCTGGACGCAAGGTCGGCGAAGCGGCGGGCAGGTACCTGAAGAAGGTCTCGCTGGAGCTGGGCGGCAAGAACTCGCTGATCATTCTCGACGATGCCGACCTCGACCTGGCGGTGGCCAACACCGCGTGGGGTGTCTACCTGCACCAGGGCCAGATCTGCATGGCGACCGGCCGCGTGCTGGTGCAGCGGAAGATCCATGACGCATTCCTGCAGAAGCTGGTGGCCAAGGCCAATTTGCTGAAGGTGGGCGACCCGGCGCGCGAAGACGTGGCGATCGGCCCGCTGATCAATGCCGGCCAGCGTGACCACGCCGCGCGCGTGGTCGAACAGGCGGTGCAGGCCGGCGCCTCGCTGGAGGCGGGCGGTACCCATCGCGATCTGTTCTTCGCACCGACCGTGCTTGGCAACGTCTCCGCCGACAATCCGGCGTTCAACGAGGAGATCTTCGCACCGGTGGCGGTGGTGGTGCCGTTCGACGATGACGACGATGCCGTGCGCCTGGCCAACGACAGCGAGTACGGGCTGTCGATGGCGATCGTGTCCAGCAACGTCGGCCGCGCGCTGAAGATCGGCGAGCGCCTGCGTACCGGCCTGCTGCACATCAACGACCAGACCGTGAATGACGAGGTGATCAATCCCTTCGGCGGCGTCGGTGCGTCCGGCAACGGCACCAGCATCGGTGGCCCCGCCAACGGGAAAGAGTTCACCCAGTGGCAGTGGTTGACCGTCAAGGGCGAAGCGCCCGCTTACCCGATCTGATCGAAGGAGCCATCACGATGAACGACAAGACCACAACCCACGAGATCACCGCCGCCGTGGTCCGCGGCAAAGAACAGCCCTTCGTCATCGAGCAGGCCCGGCTGCGTGGCCCGCAGGACGACGAGGTATTGGTGAAGGTGGTGGCGACGGGCCTGTGCCATACCGACCTGATCGTGCGCGACCAGTACTACCCGGTGCCGCTGCCGGCAGTGCTCGGCCATGAGGGGGCTGGCATCGTTGAGGCGGTGGGCCCGAACGTGCGCGACCTCAAGGTGGGCGACCATGTGGTGCTGACCTATGGCGCCTGCGGTCACTGCAATCCCTGCCGGGGCGGCCACGGTGCCTACTGCAAGGACTTCTTTGCGCTGAACTTTGGTGGCGACGATGGCCACGGCCATACCGCGATCACCGATGCGCAGGGTCAGCCGCTGCACGACCATTTCTTCGCGCAGTCTTCGTTTGCCACCTTCGCCATCGCGCGCGAGATCAACGCGATCAAGGTACCCGACGATGCGCCGCTGGAACTGCTGGGCCCGCTCGGCTGCGGCATCCAGACCGGTGCCGGTGCGGTGCTCAATTCGCTGCAGGTGCGCTCGGGCAGCAGTTTCGCCAGCTATGGTGCCGGCGCGGTGGGCCTGAGCGCGGTGATGGCGGCGAAGGTGGCCGGTGCCACCACCATCATCGCCATCGACGTAGTGCCCTCGCGGCTGGAGCTGGCGCTGGAACTGGGCGCCACCCACGTGGTGAACAGCCGCGAGACCGACGTGATCGAGGCCGTACGCGCGATCACCGGCGGTGGTGCGGACTTCGCGCTGGAATCGACCGGTCGCCCCGAGGTGCTGTCGGCGGGTATCGAGGCGCTGGGCGGCTTGGGCATGATGGGCGTGGTCGGCGCACCGAAGCTGGGCACCACCGCCAGTTTCGATGTGAACAACCTGCTGCTCGGTGGTCGCAGCATCCGCGGCATCGTGGAAGGCGACAGCGTGCCGCAGGTGTTCATTCCGCAGCTGGTCACGCTGTTCCTGCAGGGCCGCTTCCCGTTCGACAAGCTGGTGAAGTTCTACCCGCTGGAACAGATCAACCAGGCGGCGGAGGACAGTACGAAGGGAATCACGCTCAAGCCGATCCTGCGCATCGCAGCGTAAGGGTGGGGAGGGTTTGCAGGGCTGCGCCCTGCACCCGCCGAAGCAACGTCCACGGCAACGGCAAAAGCGGGCATTCCGTGGGATGGCGGGGTGGGCCCGGTTGCGGGGGACGCCGTAA
>NZ_LLXT01000097.1 GCF_001431625.1 Stenotrophomonas geniculata ATCC 19374 = JCM 13324 | reverse complement strand
ACCCACCCCACCTCCGACAGATTCCCGCTGCTGTTGGTAGGTGTCGACCTTGGTCGACACGGTAGATCCACGCCATGCGTGGATGCTTTTCGATCAATTATCGAAATATTCGATTTCGATGGAGATTCATCCACGCATGGCGTGGATCCATCAGATCGCGGAAATCTGTCAGAGGTGGGGCGGCATGGGCAGGCAGGACCGTTGGCGGCATGGATGCCGCCATCGAGCCCCCATGGATGGGTTTACGGCGTGTCCTGCCTGTCCATGCCGCCCCGCCAACCCACGGAACACCAGCTGTTGCTGTTGCTGTTGCCGTTGCCTTGGCTTGAAGCATCTGCAGGTGCAGGGCGCAGCCCTGCCGAAAAACACACATAAAAAAACAGCAGGCCGAGGCCTGCTGTTTCGGTGTAATGGTGCGCCCGGAGAGATTCGAACTCCCGACCGCCTGGTTCGTAGCCAGGTACTCTATCCAACTGAGCTACGGGCGCCAATTACATAAACTTGTTGTGCTGACTGTGTATGGTGCGCCCGGAGAGATTCGAACTCCCGACCGCCTGGTTCGTAGCCAGGTACTCTATCCAACTGAGCTACGGGCGCGCGGTACACAATCAAATTTTAAAACATTTCCAGCGGCGGATGCTGAAAACCTGTCGAGTGGTGCGCCCGGAGAGATTCGAACTCCCGACCGCCTGGTTCGTAGCCAGGTACTCTATCCAACTGAGCTACGGGCGCCCTGCGACAGGAGCGGAATTATGCGGATGTCGGCGCGAACCGTCAACAGTTTTTGTGAAAATTTTCATCCAACTGAATGAAAAAGCTGTCAGCCACGGCGTCCGGCGCCTTCAGCCACGCGAAATGATCGGCGCGCGTGCCCAGTTCCTGCGCGGACAGCACGCGCAGCTGCGCGTCCACATTCGGCAGCTTCGCCAGCAGCGTCTGCATCGATCCGGTGGGGGCCAACCAGTCGTGTTCCATCAGCACCGCCTGTGCGCTGCCATGCACGCGCGCCATCTGCGCATCGAGGTCTTCGTCCATGCCGGACGCGGCGTAGTGGTTGTTCAGGCCCACGCGCGCCCAGTCGGCAATCAGCCCGCGCGCTTCGGTGCCACCAAAGCCGAGGCGACGGCCATGCAGGACGCCCTGGCGCCGCGCGATCCACGGCAGGAAGCGGTAGACCAGTGGCAGCAGCCAGCCACGCGGTGGCGGGAACCCGCGCCAGAACGGTGAGCCACTGGCGGCCAGCCATAGCCGGTTGAAGTAGTGCGGGTTGCGGCCGGCATGCACGCAAGCCAGCTGCCCACCGAGACTGTGTCCACCGATGATCCAGGGCAGGGCGCCGGCGTCGTCATCCGCTGTGGCCAGGACCGCCTGGCTGGTTGGCAGATCCTGTTCGAGTACCTCGCGATAGCCCCAGTCCTGCGTGCGCGACGGGCGCAGTGAACTGCTGCCGTTGCCGCGCCACTCGTGCAGGTAGACCGCCACGCCCTTCGCCGCCAGCGCCAATGCCAGTGGCAGGTAGTGGCGCGCGGCCACGCCCAGTGCCGGTAGCCACAGCAGGCGCGCGACGGAATGTGCAGGCACGCAGGCGATCACTTCGTAGCGATGGCCGTCGTTGCACTGCACGGCGAGGATGCGTGGCGTCAGGCTCATGCGTGCGGTGCCGCGCCGAAATGGTCGAGCACCAGCACTTCGCTGCGGCCCGGCGCATAGCCTTGCTGCAGCCCACGTGCAACGTAGTCGATGCCGGCTTCGCAGGCATTGGCCAGGCTCAGGCCATTGCACAGCTGCGCAGCAATGGCCGAGGCCAGCGTGCAGCCGGTGCCGTGTGCGTCCAGCGGCAGGCGGGCGTGGATGAATTCTTCGCTGCTGACGCCGTCGAAATAGCGGTCGATCACGCGATTGCCTTCCTGCAGGTGACCGCCCTTGAGCAGCACTGCGCCCGCACCGAGGTCGAGCAGGGCTGAGGCGGCCTGTTCTGCGTCTTCGCCGTTGCTGATCTTCCGGCCGACCAGCAGTTCTGCTTCCGGCGTATTGGGAGTGATCAGCGTGGCCAGCGGGATCAGGCGCTCACGCATGGCCTGCAATGCGCTGTCTTCCAGCAGGCGTGCGCCGCTGGTGGCGACCATCACCGGGTCCAGCACCACGTGGGGCGGACGATGCTTCTCCAGTGCGTCGGCGACGGCATGGATCACTTCGGCGTTGGCCAGCATGCCGAGCTTCACCGCGTGGATGTCGAAGTCGTCGAAGCAGGCGTCCAGCTGCGCGCGCAGGAAGTCGATTGGTGGCACGTGCACGGCGGTCACGCCGCGGGTGTTCTGTGCGGTCAGCGCGGCGATCGCCGAAAGGCCGTGCACACGATGCGCGGCGAAGGCCTTCAGGTCGGCCTGGATGCCGGCGCCGCCGCCGGAGTCGGAGCCGGCGATGGTGAGGGCGGAAACGGGAGTGGTCGGGCTCATCAGGCGATTGTGCCGTGGTCCTGCAGGGGAAGGTAGATCCACGCCATGCGTGGATGCCGGCGGGGTCAGATCCCATTTCCGCAGGAAAAGGGATCTGACCCCCAGAGCGCGACCCTCAATGCCGCCAGCGCGCCCACTGCTGGTACAGCACATAGCCCAGCCCGGTCAGGCCGGTCAGCAGGGCGGGGGCGAGCAGGGCGTCGTACTGCCAGCGCATGAACAGCCAGGCGCCGATGATGCCGCCGGCGAGGAAGCCGCTGATGATCAGGCCGCTGAGGGTCAGGCGTCGTACCTGCAGCGGCAGCCCACGCAGCAGGTGGCCCAGGCCGATGCCGAGGTCGGTGAACATGCCGCTGAGGTGGGTGGTGCGTACCACCGCGCCACTGAAGGTGGTGGCCATCGCGTTCTGCAGGCCGCAGGCCATGGCGGCGGCCAGTGCGCCCCAGATCTGGTGCTGTTCGAACAGCGGAATGGCCACCAGCAGCAGCGCCGATTCCAGTGCCAGGGCCACGCCGTAGCGACGGCCCAGCTGCAGGGTGCTGTCCTGGATCAACAGGCCGCTGAGCATCGCGCCCAGCGAGAACGCGATCAGCAGTCCCCACAGGTGGCCGACCGCGCGCCAGTCACCCTGGGCCAGCGCCATGCCCAACTGGCTGGTGCTGCCGGTCATGTGGCTGACGGCCTGGTGTTCGAAACCGAGGAAGCCGACGACATTCACCATGCCGGCCACGCACGACAGCGCGACCGCGCCGATCCAGACCCAGGTGGGCAGGCGAATTCCCATCGGCGGGGCCCCTCAGGGCCCGCCGAAGCCGCCGTTGAACTGCAGCTCGCTGAAGGTGTTGTTGGCCGGGTCGAACACCGCGCCCCAGAACTGCGTGCCGCCGTCACAGACGCGGATCGCTTCCCGTGCCGGATTGATGCCGCTGTCGTCGGGCAGGTGGAAGGCGTTGATGTAGATCAGCCGCTTGCCGGCGCTTTCGATGCCGACGTACTGGCGGTCGAAGTCCAGCACCTTCGGTACCTGTGCCTCCAGCGATGACAGCCGCGCTTCCAGCTGGTCGACCTGCTGCCGGCTGGGCGCCCAGTAGCCGCTGACCCGCCCGGCCTCGCGGCCGGGGCTGGGTCGCGAGCAGGTGTCGAGCACCTGCGCGGCGATGATCGGGCGGGTGACCACCCAGGACTGGCCGGTACGTTCGGCGGTCGGCACGCTGGCCGGGCCGCGCGTGGTGGTGCAGGCGCCGAGCACGGCTGCGAGCGTGATCGCAGCCGCGGGCAGCAGCAGGCGGGTGCCGCGGTTCACAACACCTCCGAAGCGTAATCGGCCAGGCGCGAACGCTCGCCACGGCGCAGGGTGATGTGTGCACTATGCGGCCAGTTCTTGAAGCGATCCACCGCGTAGGTCAGGCCCGAAGTGGTTTCGGTCAGGTACGGGGTGTCGATCTGCTCGACGTTGCCCAGGCAGACGATCTTGGTGCCGGGGCCGGCACGGGTGATCAGCGTCTTCATCTGCTTCGGGGTGAGGTTCTGCGCCTCGTCCAGGATCAGGTAGCGCGACAGGAAGGTGCGGCCGCGCATGAAGTTCATCGAGCGGATCTTGATGCGGCTGGCGAGCAGGTCGTTGGTGGCCTGGCGGCCCCAGGTGCCGCCTTCCTGGTTGTGCGTGAGCACTTCCAGGTTGTCGGTCAGCGCGCCCATCCACGGCGTCATCTTTTCTTCTTCGGTGCCGGGCAGGAAGCCGATGTCCTCGCCGACGCTGACCGTGGCGCGGGTCATGATGATCTCGCGGTAGCGCTGCTGGTCCATGGTCTGGGCCAGGCCGGCGGCCAGCGCCAGCAGGGTCTTGCCGGTACCGGCGGTACCCAGCAGGGTGACGAAGTCGATCTCCGGGTCCATCAGTGCGTTCAGTGCGAAATTCTGCTCGCGGTTGCGCGCACTGATGCCCCACACGGCGTGGCTGCCGTGGCGGAAATCATCGACCAGCGACAGCACCACCTTGCCATCGCCGACCACGCGGCTGACGCGCAGTTCGACCTCGTCTTCGCCGGGCAGGTAGACGTACTGGTTCGGGTACCATTCCTCGCCGTCCTGCGCGAGGATTTCGTAATGGGTACGGCCCTTGTCGCTCCAGCTGCGCAGGTCGTCGCCGTGGCGCTTCCAGAAGTCTTCCGGCAGCTCGGTGGCGCCGGTGTAGAGCAGGCTGAAATCGTCCAGCGCGCGGTCGTTCTCGTAGTCCTCGGACACGATGCCGGCGATGGCGGCCTTGATCCGCAGGTTGATGTCCTTGGAAACGAACACCACCGGCAGATCCGGCGTCTCTTCCTTCAGGGCCAGGATCGCGCCGAGGATGGCATTGTCGGGAATGACCTTGCCAAAGCTCTTGCCCGCGTCGAAATGACTGGTCTGGAAGCGCATCTTGCCGGCGCTCTGCTTGCCGCGCAGCTGTAGGCCGTTGGGGCGCTGCAGCGGAATGCCGTCGGCCAGGTTGTCCAGGCCGGATTCCTGCACCAGTTCGTTGAGGAAGCGGCTCACCTGGCGGGCATTGCGGCTTGCCTCGGAGGTGCCCTTCTTGCCGTTGTCCAGCTCTTCGATCACCTGCATGGGCAGGTAGACGTCGTGCTCCTCGAATTTGAACAGCGCGGTGGGATCGTGCATCAGCACGTTGGTATCCAGCACGTAGATGCGCTTGCCTCGGGTCATCGTCGATTCCTGGTTACGGACAGGGAAAAACCACCACGGCCTGCTGCGGGGCAGGGTGATGGCAGACACAGTAGGCAGTGGGACTCACTTGGACTGGGAGGCCTTCAGTTCGGCGAGAACGGCATCGGCATGGCCGGCAACCTTGACCTTGCGCCAGGACTGCACGATGCGGCTGTCGGGGGAAATCAGGAAGGTGCTGCGTTCGATGCCACGTACCTGCTTGCCGTACATGTTCTTCATCTTGATCACGTCGAAGGCGCTGCACAGCGCTTCGTCACCATCGCTGACCAGCGGAAAGTTGAAGCCCTGCTTGGCACAGAAGTTGTCGTGCGACTTCACTGAGTCGCGCGAGACACCGAGTACCACCGCGCCTGCCTTCCTGAACTTCGGCAGCAGCGCGTTGAAGTCGATGCCTTCGGTGGTGCAGCCGGGGGTGCTGTCCTTGGGATAGAAGTACAGCACCAGCCAGTGGCCGGCGTAGTCGCCGAGAGTGGCCTGTTCGCCACCGGACAGCGCCAGCGGCAGGGAGAGGGTGGTGCTGTCCAGGGTATCGCCGTTGTTCATGAGGTCCTTCTGTCGAGCCTGGGTTCTTTCTACGACAATTGCATGAAACGCCACGCGCCCGTGAGAGGCGCGCGAAAAATCCGCACTTCCGATCAGAATTTCATCGGGTCCATGATCGCGTCCAGGTTCAGGTGGTCGCAGAACTCGAGGAAATCGTCGCGCAGCGCGGCGATGTGCATGTTGGCCGGCACGCCGATGGTGACCTGCGCGCTGAACATTTCCGCACCGGTCTGCATGGCGCGGTAGCGCGTGCTCTGCAGGTTCTCGATGGTGATGCCCTGGCGGTCGAAGAAATCGGCCAGCTGGAACAGGATGCCCGGCTTGTCGGCGGCGATCACCTCGACGATGTACGGCAGCAGGTTGGACTGCGCCTGCTTGGCGGCGGTGCGGTACCAGACCAGCTTCAGGCCTTCCTCGCGCTCGAGCCGGGTCAGCATCGCTTCCAGCTTGGCCACCGAGTCCCACGAGCCGGTGGCCAGGGCGGTGACCGAGACATCGCGGCCGACCGTGGCCAGGCGTGCGTCCACCAGATTGCAGCCGCTGTCGGCGATGCGGCGGGTGACGGACAGCAGGGGGGACTCCGGATGCGTCGTATAGGCGTTGATCAGGAGGTGGTTTTCGCTCGGCGCGGGGCGCGGGGTGGTGTCGGTCAAGGCGATTCCGGGTAATGCATGCGTTAGTCTGAATGCCCGCCAGAGGCGGGGATCCACCGGTGTCCAGCATACTTGCCCGTGCTTTCGCGCCGCAAGTAACATTCAAGTCGCCCCCGGCCTTTCGTGGCGGGCGTTTTCCCTTCCCAGCCAAGAGCAGCACGTCCTTGTCCCTTTCCGGCCTCATCACCGCGCTGGCGACCCCGTTCCGGGCCGACGGCGCCCTCGATCCCGACGGTTGGCAGCGCCTGCTGCACCTGCAACTGGAAGGTGGCGTCCATGGCGTTGTCGTAGCCGGCTCGACCGGTGAAGCGGCAACCCTCACCGATGCCGAGTACGACCTGCTGCTGGCCAGCGCGGTCGAGCGCATCGGCGGCCGCATCCCGGTCATGGCCGGTACCGGCCTTTCGGGCACCGCCAAGACCATCGAACAGACCCGCCGTGCCGCCGCGCTCGGCGCCAGCCATGCGCTGGTGGTCACCCCGCCTTACGTGCGGCCGACCCAGGCCGGCCTGATCGCGCACTACCGCGCGGTGGCCGACCAGGGCGGGCTGCCGGTCGTGCTGTACAACGTGCCCGGCCGTACCGGCTGCGACATGCAGCCGGAGACCGTGGCCGAGCTGGCCAGCCATCCCAATATCGTTGGCATCAAGGAAGCGGTGGGTGATACCGGCCGGGTGCAGGCGCTGCTGGCCCTGCGCAGCCCGAAGTTTGCGGTGCTCAGTGGCGACGACGGTACCGCCGCGCGTTCGATCCGGGCCGGCATCGATGGCCTGATCTCGGTCGGTTCCAACGTTCTGCCGGGCGCCTATCGCCGGATGTGCGAGCTGGCCGCCGCGCACGACCACGAAGCTACCGAGTCCTGGGATGCGCGCCTGCAGCCGTTCCATGATTTCTGTGGCGTCGAACCCAACCCGATCCCGGTCAAGGCGCTGCTGCGCCGCATCGGCATCGGTCACGACCTGCGCCTGCCGCTGCTGCCGCTGTCGGCAGCGCATCATCCGGCCGCCGACCATCTTGCCGGCGACATCGCCGCCCTCGAAGCCCTTTCCAGCCACTGACCTTCCGTCTTGGTCTGACCCAGGAGATTCACATGCGTCAATCCGTTTCCACCGTCCGCGTGTTGTCCTACGCCCTGCTTGCCGTGGCTGTCGCCGCCGGTACCACCGGCTGCTTCAAGCGTGGCGTCAAGGGCGACTACGCCCTGGCCCCGGAAATGCGTCCGCTGGAAGTGCCGCCGGACCTGAACCTGCCGACCACCACCGGTGACAACAAGGTGCCGACGCTGGCATCGGCGACCAAGCCGGCCGCGCCTGCGGCTGCGGCCCCGGCCGTGGGCAACACCGGTTTCACCATCGCCGGTGGCAAGGACGAGGCTTTCGCCAAGGTCGGCACCGCGCTGGAAGGCGTGGAAGGTGTGACCATTGCCAGCCGCGCGCAGCTGCTGGGCTCGTATGACGTGGCCTACGAAGGCAGCAACTTCCTGGTCCGCGTGGTCGCCGTCGATGCTGGCGCCTACATCTCCGCGGTCGACCCGCGTGGCCTGCCGGCCACCGCCGAAGCGCCGGTGAAGCTGATCGCTGCGCTGAAGGCGAAGCTGGCGCAGTAAGGGCTGGTCGGGTGGGGGCGGGCCTTGGTCCGCAGCTGCCTTGGGTAGCGCCGGGCCATGCCCGGCGAGCTTGAAGCGCGGCCCAGGATCCGCCGGGCATGGCCCGGCGCTACCGGAAATGGAAAAGGGCGCCCAAGGCGCCCTTTTTCGTTGTCGCAGCAGGCGCTTCTCAGCGCTCCAGCAGCTTCAGCTTGTCCGGCTTGCCGTCCCATTCGCCGGCATCGGCGGGCGGGTCCTTGCGCACGGTCAGCACCGGCCACTCCTTCGCCAGCTCGGCGTTGAGGGCCACGAAACTTTCCTGGCCGGCAGGAACATCGTCCTCCGGGAAGATCGCGTTGACCGGGCATTCCGGTTCGCAGAGGGTGCAGTCGATGCACTCATCCGGGTCGATCACCAGGAAGTTGGGGCCTTCGTGGAAGCAATCCACGGGGCACACTTCCACGCAATCGGTGTGTTTGCACTTGATGCAGTTTTCGGTGACGACAAAGGGCATGGGCTGGGGGTGGATCGATTCCTGAACCCGCCAATTCTAGAACAGGTTGGCCCCCGGTGTCGGTGCGGGGCGGAAATCGGGCGTCTGGCAGGCGCGGCCGTGGCGGTCATTGGCGGCAGGGCGAGGCCTGTGCGACGCTGCGGGTCAGCCGGCTGCGTCGGATGGCCGGACCCCTTCCCAGCAGGATCGTCCATGTCCCCAGCCCAGCCCAACATCGCCTCCCATGGCGGTGAGAACACTGCATTCATCGTCCTGATCAGCTGCGTGGCCACCCTGGGTGGATTCCTGTTCGGCTTCGACAGTGGTGTCATCAATGGCACGGTCGATGGCCTGCGCCAGGCTTTCAACTCCAGTGAGGCGGCGCTCGGTTTCGAGGTCGCCTCGATGCTGCTGGGCTGCGCGATCGGTGCCTTCCTGGCCGGCTGGCTGGGAGATCGCCTGGGCCGTCGTGGCGTGCTGATCGCCTCGGCGCTGATGTTCCTGGTTTCGGCGCTGGGTGCCGGTGCCGCACACGCCTCCTGGTTGTTCATTGCCGCACGCGTGCTCGGCGGCTTCGCGGTGGGCGCGGCCAGTGTGATGTCGCCGGCCTACATTGCCGAGGTGGCTTCGGCGCGCTATCGCGGGCGTTTGGCCACGGTGCAGCAGATGGCGATCATCTGCGGCCTGTTCGCCGCCTTCCTCAGCAATTACCTGCTGGCCCGTGCCGCTGGGGCGTCGACCGAGCCGCTATGGCTGGGCCATGAGGCTTGGCGCTGGATGTTCTGGATGCAGGCGCTGCCGTCGGGGCTGTTCCTGCTGTTGTTGCTGGTGATTCCGGAAAGCCCGCGCTTTCTGGTCGTGAAAGGGCGTCAGCAGCAGGCGAGGGCGGTACTGTCGCGGCTGTACGGCGAGGCCGCTGCGGCGGCCAAGCAGGCCGAGATCGAAGCCAGCCTGGCGCAGGACCAGCACAAGCCGCGCTTTGCCGACCTGCGCGACACGGTCAGCGGCAAGCTGCGCCCGATCCTCTGGGTGGGCATCGGCCTGGCCATGTTCCAGCAGCTGGTCGGCATCAACGTGGTGTTCTACTACGGCGCGGTGCTGTGGCAGGCGGTGGGCTTCTCGGAAAGCGATGCGCTGCTGATCAACGTGCTGTCCGGCGCGCTGAGCATCGGCGCCTGTCTGCTGACGGTGCTGTTGATCGACCGCATCGGGCGCAAGCCGCTGCTGTGGATCGGTTCGGTCGGCATGTCGGTGGCGCTGGTGCTGATGGTGGTTGCCTTCGCCAGTGGCAGCCTGGCCGACGGTCGCCTGCAGTTGTCCGACGGCATGGGCCGACTGGCGCTGGTGGCAGCCAACGTCTACGTGGTGTTCTTCAACATGTCCTGGGGCCCGGTGATGTGGGTGATGCTGGGCGAGATGTTCCCCAATCAGATCCGTGGTCCGGCGCTGGCGGTGGCCGGCGCCGCGCAATGGACCTCGAACTTCGCGATCACCGTGACCTTCCCGATGCTGCTGGCCGGCATCGGCCTGGCCGGCGCCTACGGCATCTATACGGTGGCGGCCATCCTCTCGATCGTCTTCGTGGTCCGCTACGTGCGCGAGACCAAGGGCAAGGAGCTGGAGCAGATGGAAGGCTGACGGCGACTGGCTTCGGTTGCATTCCGTTGGCGCCTGCCTGTCCAGAGTGTGAGGGGGCAGGCCGCCCTCTCCAGGACACGCAAAAGCCCATCCATGGTGCTCGATGGCGCCATCCATGGCGCCAACGGTCCTGGAGAGGGCGGCCCGCGCCCTCCTGACAGTTTCATGGTGCGTGCGGATGCGGCGAAGCGCTGGTCGGTTGTTGCCGCAGCTCGCGGGAAACCGTCCAGAGTCGGTGGGGTCACCCAGGGCAGGACCGTTGGCGCCAAGGATGGCGCCATCGAGCCCCCATGGATGGGTTCACGGCGTGTCCTGCCCTGGGTGACCCCACCGGCTCAAGCCGATTGCAGGCAGGCGCCAAAGCGACCAAGCCGATCGATGCCATTGCAAACCCCGGAAAACAGAAAAGCCCGCACAAGGCGGGCTTTTTCGGTTCCTGCTGCGGCGACTGGCGCTCCCTAGGGGACTCGAACCCCTGTTTTAGCCTTGAGAGGGCCACGTCCTAACCACTAGACGAAGGGAGCGTAACTGTGTCGCTGCCGAGGCAGGAGCGCTAGTATATGCACCTCGATGCCATTGGGCAATCCCGAAACTTCAACCGGAAGCGCCAACATCATTTCCTCTGCTACATCACCGTTCAGCCTGCGCGTCATCCCGCGCGACCAGCACACGATCTCCCGCAAGGACATCAGCCCGAACGCCCTGCGCGTGCTTTATCGCCTGCGCGATGCCGGCTTCGGCGCCTACCTTGTCGGCGGCGCGGTGCGCGATCTGCTGGTCAATGGCCAACCCAAGGATTTCGACGTGGCCACCGATGCCACGCCCGAACAGGTCAAGCAGCTGTTCCGCAACTGCCGCCTGATCGGTCGTCGGTTCCGCCTCGCCCACGTCGTGTTCGGCCGCGAGATCATCGAAGTCGCCACCTTCCGTGCCAACAGCGATGACGGCAGCGGCGACCGCGAGATGGAAAACGGCATGCTCGTGCGCGACAACGTGTACGGCACCATCGAAGACGACGCCATCCGCCGCGACTTCACCTGCAACGCCCTGTACTACGCCATCGAGGACTTCTCGGTGCGTGATTACACCGGCGGCTTCGAAGACGTCCAGGCGCGCCTGATGAAACTGATCGGCGACCCCGAGCAGCGTTATCGCGAAGACCCGGTGCGCATGCTGCGTGCGGTGCGCCTGGCGGCCAAGCTCGGCTTCCAGATCGAAGAGGGCACCGCCGCGCCGATCCCGCACCTGGCTGGCCTGCTCAACGAAGCCGCACCGGCACGCTTGTTCGAGGAGGTGCTCAAGCTGTTCCTGTCCGGGCACGGCGTGGCCAGCTTCGAAGGCCTTGAGCGTTACGGCCTGCTCGACGTGCTGTTCCCGGAAAGCGCCAAGGCATTGAAGTCCAACCGCACCGGTGCGCTGCGCCGCATGCTGGTCGAGGGCCTGGCCAACACCGATGCGCGCGTGGCCAACGACGAGCCGGTCTCGCCGGCGTTCCTGTTCGCGCTGCTGCTGTGGCCGGCGTTCTGCCGCGCGCAGGCGACCCTGCTCAAGCAGGGCGTGGCACCTGAGGAGGCACAGCGCCGTGCTGCCGACCGTGTGACCGTGCAGCAGCTGAGCACCATCGCATTGCCGCGCCGCTTTTCGCTGCCGATGCAGGAAATCTGGCTGCTGCAGTCGCGCTTCAGTTCGCGCCAGCGCAAGCGCGTGTTCCGTACCCTCACCCACCCGCGCTTCCGCGCCGCGTTCGATTTCCTCAGCCTGCGCCAGGTCGCTTCGTCCGAGCATGCAGTGGATGTCGAGTTCTGGCGCGAAGCACAGGCGCAGTCCGGTCGCGAGCTGGAGTCGTCGCTGGATGCGATGCACAGTGAAGACGGCGATGACGAGAGCGGGGCACCGCGCAAGCGCCGCCGTCGGCGTCGACGTCCCGGTGCTGCTGCGGCGGGCGAGTAAGCGATGACCCTGGCCTGGATCGGCCTCGGCGCCAACCTTGGCGACGCGGCCGCGACCGTGGGCGCGGCGATTGCCGCGCTGAACGGCCTGCCAGGAACGCGCCTGCGACAGGCCTCGCGCCTCTATGCAACCCCGGCCTGGGGCAATGAAGACCAGCCGCCGTTCGTCAACGCGGTGGCCTCGGTCGAAACCACATTGCCGGCCGATGAGCTGCTGCAGGCGATGCTGGCGCTGGAGCGGGGCTTTGGCCGCGTGCGCGATCCGGCGGTGCACTGGGGGCCGCGCGCACTGGACCTGGACCTGCTGCTGTATGGCGCGCAGGTGCTCGACCATCCCGGCCTGCAGGTACCGCATCCCTACATGCACGAGCGTGCCTTCGTGCTGGTGCCGCTGGCCGAAATCGCGCCGGATCTGGCCATTCCCGGCCATGGCCGCGTGCAGGATGCAGTGATGCGGGTGGATGCCTGCGGGATCGCGCCGATAGGGTGATAATGCCCAGGTTATCTCCCCCGGTTATCAGCACATGAGCACCCACGCAGACAGCAAGCCCTGGACCGTTCCCGCCCTGGCCGAGGCCAAGCGCAATGGCCAGAAGCTGGTCATGTTGACCGCCTACGACGCCGGCTTTGCCCGTACCTTCGATGCCAATGGCGTCGACCTGATCCTGATCGGCGATTCGCTGGGCATGGTCGTGCAGGGCCATGATTCGACCCTGCCGGTGACCGTGGCCGACATGGTCTACCACACCCGCGCCGTGGCCCGCGTGCTGCAGCGTGCGCTGCTGGTGGCCGACCTGCCGTTCGGTGCCGATGCCACCCCGGAACGCGCGCTGGATGCATCGCTGCAGCTGCTGCAGGCCGGTGCCGAGATGGTCAAGATCGAAGGTGCCGGCTTCAAGGTCGACATCATCCGCTACCTGGTCGAACGCGAGATTCCGGTCTGCGCGCACCTGGGCCTGACTCCGCAGTCGGTGTTGCGCCTGGGCGGCTTCAAGATCCAGGGCCGCGGCGATGCTGCACGCCAGCTGGTGGAGGATGCCAAGGCCGTGGCTGCCGCCGGCGCCAGCATCATGGTGCTCGAATGCGTGCCGACCCCGGTCGCCGCCGAAGTGACCGCGGCGGTGGATGTGCCGACCATCGGTATCGGTGCCGGCCCGCAGTGCGACGGCCAGGTGCTGGTACTGCACGATTTCCTCGGCCTGGACAGTGGCCATCGCCGTCCCAAGTTCGTCAAGGATTTCCTTGCCGAAGGCGGTTCGGTGGCCGGTGCCACCCGCGCCTATGCCGACGCCGTGCGCGACGGCAGCTTCCCCGACGAACAGCACGCCTACGCCCAATGATCCAGACCTTCAACGAGCTCGGCGCGCTGCGCGAGCAGATCGCCCAGTGGAAGCGCGAGGGCCTGCGCGTGGCGCTGGTGCCGACCATGGGCAACCTGCATGGTGGCCACCATTCGCTGGTGACCCTGGCCCGCCAGTACGCCGACAAGGTGGTGACGAGTATCTTCGTCAACCCGACCCAGTTCGGGCCGAACGAGGACTTCAGCCGCTACCCGCGCACGCCCGAGGCTGACGTGGCCGGGCTGGAGCAGGCCGGCTGCGATGCGGTGTGGCTGCCCAGCGTCGAGGCGATGTATCCGCTGGGCGTGGACAAGACCACGCAGATGCACGCGCCGGGTGTCAGTGAAGTGCTGGAAGGCGCCAGCCGCCCGGGCCACTTCGACGGCGTGTGCACGGTAGTGGCGCGCCTGTTCCTGCAGGTGCAGCCGGATGTGGCCGTGTTCGGCCGCAAGGATTACCAGCAGCTGGCCGTGATCAGGCAGATGGTGGCCGAGCTGTCGTTCCCGATCCAGATCGTCGGTGCCGAGATCGTGCGCGACGAGGATGGCCTGGCCAAGAGTTCGCGCAACCAGTACCTCAACGCCGAACAGCGACCGGTTGCGACGACCATTCACCGCACGCTGCTGGGCATGCGCGAAGGCTACGTGGCCGGGCACACGCGGGTGCAGATCGAGGCCGACGCCACGGCGGCGCTGCAGGCGGCCGGTTTCCAGGTCGACTACGCCGTGCTGCGCACGCCCGAGCTGGCCGAGCCGACCTTCGACGGCGGTGGCCGCGTGGCGCTGATCGCCGCGCGCCTGGGCACGACGCGCCTGATTGACAACCTGGAGTTCTGAGCCGCACGCGGCTTGGGGGCGCCCGTAACGGGCGCCTCTGCACTTCCCACGGACGGGAGACCGGAAATGAAAGCCCCCAGCACTGATACCGGCCGCCTCGCCCAGGCCTCGATCCTGGCGGTGCTGGCGGCAGGCATGTTGCCGGCCCAGCTGTTTGGCGGCCTGTTGTTCGCGCTCGAATTCAGGCGTACGCCGATGCCTGCGCTCACCGGTGGTGGGCTGATGTTCGTACTGGCCGTCTGCAATGCCATCGCGGTGTTGCTGCCGATGGCGCTGATCCTGCAGTCTCAGCAGCGCCTGCGCCGGGCCGGCTTCGTGCTGGTCGGCTTCGGGCTGGGCGCGCTGGCCTTGGCCACCTGCGCCTGGCCGGGAGAAAACCAGGGGCCCTGGCTGCAGCGCCTGCGCTACGTCGATACCTTCGATGTGATCAGCTATGCCTTGCAGGTGCTGGCCGCGGGAGGCTTCGGGCTGGTCGCCGGGCTGGCCTTCCATACGGTGTTCCGGCTGTCTCTGGAAGGCAGTTCCGGGCACGCAGCGCCGCCGCCGCCGGGGGAGGGCACCTGAACAGCCTTCAGCGTCCTGCTGCAGCCCCCTGACGATGGTCAAGCGGGTGCTAGAATCCGCTCTTTCCTTTGCCGTTGCAGCGCCCCCCATGCACCTGTCCCTGCTCAAGACCAAGATCCACCGCGCCACCGTCACCCATTCCGAGCTGAACTACGAAGGCTCGATCGCCATCGATGACAACCTGCTGGCTGCCACCGGCATCCGCGAGTTCGAACAGGTGCACATCTGGGACGTGACCAACGGTGCGCGCTTCTCGACCTATGCCATCCGCGCCGAAGCCGGCAGCGGCGTTGTCTCGCTCAACGGTGGCGCCGCGCGCCACGTGCAGGTCGGTGACATCATCATCATCGCCGCGTTCGCCAGCATGACCGAGCAGGAAGCTGACAGCTTCAAGCCGAAGCTGGTGTACGTTGATGGCAAGAACCAGATCACCCACACCAACGACACGATCCCGACCCAGGCCGCATGACAACGAACAACGGATTCGACTCGCTGCATTCCCATGCCCAGCGCCTGAAGGGCGCAAGCATCCCCAGCCTGCTCGCCGCCGAACCCGGCCGCGTGCAGGATCTGGCGCTGCGGGTCGGTCCGTTGTACGTCAACTTCGCCCGGCAGAAATACGATGCCGCGGCGCTGCAGGCATTGCTGGCTTTGGCCGCCGAGCGTGATGTCGGCGGTGCCATCACCCGCCTGTTCCGTGGCGAGCAGGTCAATCTGACCGAAGGTCGCGCCGCGCTGCACACCGCGCTGCGTGGCGATGTGGTCGATGCGCCGGTGGCAGCCGAGGCCTATGCCACCGCGCGCACGATCCGCCAGCGCATGGGCGTGCTGGTGCGCGCGCTGGAAGACAGCGGCGTCACCGACGTGGTCAGCGTCGGCATCGGCGGTTCCGATCTCGGTCCGCGCCTGGTCGCCGATGCGCTGCGCCCGGTCAGCGGTGCGCGACTGCGCGTGCATTTCGTGTCGAACGTGGACGGCGCCGCCATGCAGCGCACGCTGGCTACGCTGGATCCGGCGAAGACCGCCGGCATCCTGATCTCCAAGACCTTCGGCACGCAGGAAACCCTGCTCAACGGCCAGATCCTGCACGACTGGCTGGGTGGCAGCGAGCGCCTGTATGCAGTCAGTGCCAATCCGGAACGTGCCGCCAAGTCCTTCGCCATCGCAGCCGATCGCGTGCTGCCGATGTGGGACTGGGTGGGTGGCCGTTATTCGCTGTGGTCGGCGGTCGGTTTCCCGATCGCGCTGGCGATCGGCTTCGAGCGCTTTGAACAGTTGCTGGAAGGCGCGGCGCAGATGGATGCGCATGCGCTGGATGCACCGCTGGAGCGCAACCTGCCGGTGCTGCACGGCCTGACCGACATCTGGAACCGCAACCTGCTGGGCCATGCCACGCACGCGGTGATGACCTACGACCAGCGCCTGGCGCTGCTGCCGGCCTACCTGCAGCAGCTGGTGATGGAAAGCCTGGGCAAGCGCGTGCAGCGTGACGGCCAACCTGTCACCACCGACACCGTGCCGGTGTGGTGGGGCGGGGCGGGCACCGATGTGCAGCACAGCTTCTTCCAGGCGCTGCACCAGGGCACCAGCATCGTTCCGGCAGATTTCATCGGCTGCGTGCACAACGACGATCCCTACACGATCAATCATCAGGCCTTGCTGGCCAATCTGCTGGCGCAGACTGAAGCACTGGCCAATGGCCAGAGCAGCGACGACCCGCACCGTGATTACCCGGGCAGCCGCCCGAGCACGCTGATCCTGCTCGACGCGCTGACCCCGCAGGCATTGGGCGCACTGATCGCCATGTACGAACACGCTGTGTACGTGCAGTCGGTGATCTGGAACATCAATGCCTTCGACCAGTTCGGTGTCGAGCTTGGCAAGCAGCTGGCCAGTGGCCTGTTGCCGGCGCTGCAGGGTGAGGATGTGGCGATTGCCGATCCGATGACCCGCGAGATCCTGGCGCAGCTGAAGGGCTGACCCGGCCTGCGGATGTGCCGGCGCCGGCCGGCCATCCCATGCCTCTCCGGTTGCCTTCGATCCGGTCGCGCACGAGTGTCTGCGCGGCCACTCATTCCGTTCTGTTTCCGTGCTGCACATGCCGCGCATCCGCGTGCCTGCCGCAGCGCAGCTTGACTGCGCATCGCGTGCCAATGCAGTGTGCACGGGCGGCTGTACCTGTCATCCAGTATCGCTCGCAGCATGAAGTTGATGCCAGGGACTGGCCGTATCCGAAGGGACGTGGAATCGATCCATGTCCTCAACGCCTCATGTTGTGAATGACAGGAGATTGCGAATGGATCTGAATGACGATGTTGTGTCCGGCTGGCTCAATGGCTCGGACGATGTGGATGGGTGCGCCAACCCTGCGGGTTCGCTGTTCATCTATGGCGCTGGGGCCACCGAGTCCGCGCTCACGTCGGCCTCCGACACCCTGATCACGGGTGGCGGTACCGAATGCACCACCACGATGTCGGTGGTCAATCACTGCCTGTGCTGTTGATGTAGCCCGAGCCGGCACGCAGCGGCTTGCGCTGCGTGCCGGCGACTGGAACAGACTCTGGACACTTTGCAGGGGGCGTAATGACCGCTTCTCCGGCTGCGGCCGCGTTTGCGCGCATCACCGAACATTTCCTTGCCGAGGCGCGCGCCGCGTTGGCGGCTGGCCTGCATGACCCCGCCATCGATCTGCGGCCGGACGAGCGCGCGCTCCTGCATGAGCAGGGCGATGCGGCGCTTCGTGAACATGCCCAGCTCAAGCTCAACCGCGTGCTGTTGCTGGAACTGCATGCGGCCGCGCGCGGTGGTGACATCGGCCCGCTTGAGGGCGCCGGTGCGCTGGACGAATTCGTGGCCCTCGCCACCGGCGAGGGCTTCCATGAGCATCTGCAGCGACGCTACCCGGTGCTGCTGCCGCGGCTGTCGCGCATGCTCGAAGGACAATGTGCGGCCGTGGTGGAGCTGGCCGCGCGCATCGGCCGTGATCGTGCGCTGCTGACGGACCTGCTCGGCAGTCCGGCAGGATCGCTGCGTGCGGTGTCGCTGGGGCGCGGTGACCTGCACGGTGGCGGACGGACCGTGGCGCGGTTGCAGTTCGACGGCGGTACGCTGATGTACAAGCCGCGCTCGCTGCGTATCGATGCCACGCTTGATGGCCTGCTTGCCGCCGTCTTCGGCGAGGGCCCTGGCCGGGTACGCGTGCCGCACGTGGTGGATCGTGGCAGCCACGGCTGGGCCGCATTTGCCGCGCACCGCTATTGTTCCGGTGACGAGGAGCTGCGGGCCTATTACCGCGGTCTCGGCCACTGGCTGGCCATCCTGCGCCTGGTGGGCGGGACCGACATCCACCTGGAGAACCTGATCGCGGTCGGGCCGGTGCCGGTGGTGGTCGACGCCGAAAGCGTGTTCTCGCAGGTCATCGACGTCGAACCCTCCGGTCTGGGCGATGCCTACGACACGGCCGTCAAGCTGATGCGCAATTCGGTGCTGCGGACCGGTATCGTGCCGTTCCGCACCACCGGCCTCGGCATGGAAGGCGTGGACCTGTCCGCCGCCGGCGCACTGCCGGGCGAGCAGCCGCGCGTGCAGGTGCCGGTGATCATCGAAGACGGGACGGCGCCGGCGCGGCTGGGCCTGGTCGAGGCAGAGGTCGCCATCGCACAGAACCATCCAAGCCCGCAGCCGGATGTTTCGTTGTACTGGGACCACATCAGCGAGGGCTTCATCGACGCCAGTGGACGCCTGCGCGCGCTCGATGCCAAGGGCGAACTGATGCCACTCCTGGCGGCTTTCGAAGGCTGCCAGGTGCGCGACGTGCGGCGGCCGACAATGGCCTACGCAGAGCTCGGGCGGATGCTCTGGCATCCAGCCTCGCTGCACAACGAAGCCCAGGCGGTTGAACGCGCGATCGATCTGCTGGTGCGCAATGCAGCGGTGTCACCGGCTGCGCCATCGGACCTGGACACCGTCCGTAGCGAAGTGGATGACCTGCGCCACGGTGACATTCCGATCTTCACTTCGCAGCTGGACGCAGCGCGCATCCGCTCCATCGCCGACAACTGGCGTGCGATGCGCATCGACCTGGAAGACGTGACCATCCGCAGCACGCTGGTGGCCACCGACCTGAACCAGCATGCGCTGGCCCGCGCCGAGGCTCGATCCGGCTACAGCTATGCCGCACAGCATCCGCGTGCGGACGACCTGGACGCGCGCCGTCGTGCGCTGGCCGCGCGCGCGGTGGAGAGCCTGCTGCGGCTGGCGGTGCATGGTGAGGACGGTTCGATGACCTGGATCACCCCCGAGGTGACCCGTACCGGATGGACCGTCCAGCCGGTGCAGCCCGACCTGTATTTCGGGCTGGGAGGTATTGCATTCGCATTGGCGGCTTACCACCGGGAAGTGGAGCAGGGGCGTGCCGACCCGGTAGCGGGGCTGGGCCCGGCCATCGATGGCGCCCTTGCGGTATTCCAGACCATGTGTGAGCAGCACCCCGCCGAGATCGATGGTGGATTCGTCGGAACCGGTTCACAGATATGGACATTGCTGGCATTGCACGACCTGTTGCAGCGACCGGCGTTGCTGGTGCTGGCGGAACGTTGTGCGGAAGCCGCAGAGCGTCGCGGCTTCCAGGAGGCGACAAAGTTCGAACTGATCGATGGCGTGTCCGGCATGATCCTGCCGTTGCTGTCGCTGGCCGCGGCTACCGGGAACGCACGCTGGCTGGAGCTGGCCGCCGCAGCGGGGCGTCGCATGCAGGAAGCGGCGATCGTCGATGCCGACGGCGCACGCTGGCCGACGCCACAGTTCCGAGAGCCGATCGGTGGCTTCGGCCACGGTGCGATGGGCATGGGCTGGGCGCTGGCACGGCTGGCGCGTTCGGATGCCGGCAGCGTGCCTGAGCGAGCGGCCTGGCGGCAGTTGGCTGAAGGAGCGTTTGCGTTCCAGGCGGCGCTGTTCGAACCGCATACCGGGCACTGGCGTGACATCCACCTGCAGGATGGGCAGAAGAACTTCCCGACCTGGTGCCATGGCAGCGTTGGTATCGGTCTGGCGGCGGCGGATCTGTATGCCCGCACCGGCGATCCCGCGCAGTTGCGTGACATGCGGCGGGCTGTGGCCGACGCGCGCGGCAAATGGGGGTTCAGCCACACCCTGTGCCACGGCGATGTGTCCACCCGGGAGCTGCTGGTGCTGGCGGCTGCGCTGGATCCGGAGGGATGTCCCTATCCGCAGGATGAGGCGGCCATCGAGATCGTTTCTTCAATCGAGGAGCACCAGGGCATGGTCGGCGGACTGACCCGCGCGGCCTTCACTCCGGGCCTGATGATCGGCCTGGCAGGTGCGATCTATGGTTTCCTGCGCATGCATCCGGCCTGCGCGCTGCCGTCGCCGTTGCTGCAGGAGACGACAGTGGCCCGGGTCGATGCACCGGCATCGCGTTCCAGTACCGCGCAGGACCGAGCGGTGCTGGCCGAGGTCTGAGCCGGGCGGGGCCGGCCGCGATCAACGGCTGGGATCGCGTTCCGGGCTCGGTCGCTTGGCCAGCTTGCGCTGCAGCGAACGCCGGTGCATGCCGAGCAGGCGCGCGGCCGCCGATACGTTGCCGCCGGTCTCATGCATCGCCTGCTGGATGTGCTCCCACTGCAGGCGGCTGATCGGCGTCATCGCGTCCGGCACTTCCATTTCGCCATCGTCGGCCGGGCCGTCATCTTCCTCACCGAGGGCGCGCAGGATCATCGGCACCGTGGCCGGCTTCGGCAGATAGTCATCGGCCCCGAGCTTGATCGCTTCGACCGCCGTGGCGATGCTGGCGTAGCCGGTCACCAGCAGGATCCGCATGTCCGCGCGCAGGGCGCGCAACGGCTGGATCAGCGCCAGGCCGGAGTCGCTGCCCAGCTTCAGGTCGATCAACGCGAAGGCGGGCGGATGCTGGCGGGCCAACGCCAGTGCGCTGGCGGCATCCTGCGCGGTCTGCGTTTCCAGCCCCTTGCGGGCCAGGCTGCGCTGCAGCGTGCGCAGGTACAGTTCGTCGTCGTCGACCAGCAGGCCGAGGGTTGAGGCGCTCATGGGGTTTCCTCGCGTAGGGCCAGCGGCAGGCGGAAGCCGACGCGGCTGCCGGCCCCTTGGGCCGGGCGCATCCACATCTCGCCGTCGAGGCGTTCGATGGTGGCATGGGACAGGGCCAGGCCGACCCCCATGCCTTCACTCTTGCTGCTGCCGAACAGCTTGCCCGGCAGCACCGCGGCGCGCGCGTTGAAGCCGTGGCCGTAGTCGCGCACCTCGCCGATCAGATCGTTGCCTTCGATGCGCAGGTCCAGGTCCACGCGCGGCCGGCCGGCCTGTTCGCCGGCATCGGCGGCATTGTTGAGCAGGACCATCAGCAGATGGCCCACGCCGGGATCCAGCGGCAGCCGCAGCGGTGCATCGTCGTTGCGGTGCAGATCGATGGTCGGACGCACCAGTCGCCACTGTTCCAGCACCTGCTGGGCCGTGGATACCGCCCGGCCCGGGCCGTCCGCCGAGGCCGGTGCGGCCAGCGCCAGCACACGCTCGCGGCACTGCACCAGCAGCTCGCGCAGGGTTTCCATGTCCTCGCGCACTTCCGGCTCTTCACTGCGCTCGGCCACGTCGTCGGCGAGCAGGGTCATGGTGGCCAGCGGTGTATTCAGTTCGTGCGCCACCGACGCGGCATGGGTCGCCAGGGCGACGATGCCCTCGTTGCGGGCGAAGCGTTCGCGCAGCGCCGACAGTTCCAGTTCGCGCTGGCGCAGCGCCAGTGCCAGGCGGGTGGAGAAGGCCAGCACCACTGCGGCGGAAATCAGGAAATTGGCGACCACGCCCCAGCGGTTGAGGTCCTGCGCACGGAAATAGCCATCCGGCAGCGATTGGCCGAAGATGCCGCTGGCGGCGTAGCCGAGCAGGCAGGCCAGCGCGACCGCCAGCGCCCAGCGCAGGGGCAGGGCGAAGGCGGCCAGTGCGATCAGGATCAGGAACAGTGAACTGAACGGGTTGGCCATGCCACCGCTCCAGCCCACCATCCAGGTCAGGATGATTACGTCCACCAGGATGTGGCCGAATGCGGTCAGCGGCGCGGTGTCGGCCGCTTCCGGGCGCAGCTGGGTATAGACGTTGAACAGGGTCAGCACGGCCACGCCGGCCCACAGCGGCAGCTGCGGCAACGGCAGGCCCAGCACCCAGGTGGCGACCAGGATGGTGGCCGCCTGGCCACCTACGGCAAGCCAGCGCAGGCTGCATAGGGTTCGGAGAAACGGGGCGTCGGGACCGGTCATTCACGCTCATCCTATGCGTTCACGCGTGACCGTGCCTGCGACAATCGGCCGCAGCCGTGCCGCCGGCTGAATGCGAGTCACCCGGAATGCGGGAGCGGGCGGTAGAATGCGCCCATGCACGACGCCGTCACCCGCCCGACTCCCCCCTCCGATGCCACCTCCTGGCCCCGCCGCCAGACCCATGCCGTGCAGATCGGCGGGGTCACCGTAGGTGGAGGCAAGCCGGTGGTGGTGCAGTCGATGACCAACACCGACACGTCCGACGTGGCCTCCAGCGTGAAGCAGGTGGCCGAGCTGTGGCGTGCCGGTTCGGAAATGGTGCGTTTGACCGTCAACACAGTTGAAGCCGCTGCGGCGATCCCGCGCATCGTCGACAAGCTGGCGATGATGGGCATCGACGTGCCGCTGATCGGTGACTTCCATTACAACGGCCACCAGTTGCTGACCGCCGAACCGGCGTGTGCCGAAGCGCTGGCCAAGTACCGCATCAACCCGGGCAACGTCGGCTTCGGCAAGAAAAAGGACCTGCAGTTCGCCCAGCTGATCGAGTTCGCGATCCGCTACAACAAGCCGGTGCGCATCGGCGCCAACTGGGGCTCGCTGGACCAGGCCCTGGCGGCGAAGCTGATGGACGAGAACAACCTGCGCGAACAGCCCTGGGACGCCGGTCGCGTGCTGCGCGAGGCGCTGATCCGCTCGGCGCTGGATTCGGCCGAGCAGGCAGTGGAACTCGGCCTGCCGCGCGACCGCATCGTGCTGTCGGCCAAGGTCAGCGGCGTGCAGGAACTGATCGCGGTGTATCGCGACCTGGCCCAGCGCTCGGACTTCGCCCTGCACCTGGGCCTGACCGAGGCCGGCATCGGCAGCAAGGGCATCGTCGCCTCGTCCGCGGCGCTGAGCGTGCTGCTGCAGGAAGGCATCGGAGACACCATCCGCATCTCGCTGACCCCGGAACCGGGCCAGTCGCGCACGCAGGAAGTGATCGTCGCCCAGGAACTGCTGCAGACCACCGGCCAGCGTGCCTTCACGCCGCTGGTCACGGCCTGCCCGGGCTGCGGCCGCACCACCTCCGAGTTCTTCCAGGAGCTGGCCAAGGTGGTGCAGAACCACGTGCGCGAGAAGATGCCGCTGTGGAAGATCCACCACCCGGGGGCGGAGAACATGACCCTGGCGGTGATGGGCTGCATCGTCAACGGGCCGGGTGAGTCGCGCCATGCCAACATCGGCATCTCGCTGCCGGGCACGGGTGAAACGCCTGCAGCGCCGGTGTTCGTCGATGGCGAGAAGAAGGTGACCCTGCGTGGCGACAACATCGCCCAGGAGTTCGTCGCCCTGATCGACGATTACGTCGAACACAAGTATGTCCGAAGCGCCGGATAAGCCTGCGATCCTCGCTGCACCGGAGTCCGCCTCCGGCTTCCGCCACTGGATGGCGCGCAACGCCTGGCGCCTGGTCCTGCTGTTCGGCGGTGTGTTGCTGCCGCTGGCCGGCTTCGTCGCCCTGGCTGACGAGGTGCACGAGTTTGAATCGTTCCATTTCGACGCGCCGCTGCTGTGGCAGATGCATGGCCTGCATTCGCCGCTGCTGGACCGCTTCTTCGTGCTCATCTCCAAACTGGGCTACGAATGGTTCCTGATCCCGGCCGACGTGCTGATCATCGGCGCGCTCCTGGGCTACCGGCGTTGGCGCGAGGCCACCTTCGTGGCGGTCAGCTTCGTCGGCTCGGCGCTGCTGAACATGGGCAGCAAGCACTTCTTCCAGCGCCAGCGCCCCAGCCTGTGGGAATCGATCGCGCCGGAATCGACGTTCAGCTTCCCCAGCGGCCACGCGATGGGCTCGATGACCCTGGCGGTGACCCTGGTACTGCTGGCCTGGAACACCCGCTGGCGCTGGCCGGTGCTGCTGCTGGCGCCGGCATTCAGCCTGCTGGTCAGCGTGTCCCGGGTCTATCTGGGAGTGCATTACCCCTCCGATATCCTGGCCGGATGGTGTGCCGCGCTGGTTTGGGTGGTAGGGTGCTATCTGGTCATGTTCAGTCGCCGGCACCCTTGGCGACGTCACGGCCCGCCGCCAGCGAAGGCCAGCGAAGCATCATCACAGGGGGATTGACGTGGATGGCCCTTGAGGGACGTCTACGTGATAGATCAGTTGTTTCGTTGCAGCAGGTTCTGCAAGACAGGGGGCAAGCACAACGCGCGGTACTGTGATGCGCAAGGCAGATTGCCGGGGTCGCATTCCGAACGCGCTTGCAGGGGTATCGGCACCCCACCTAGCTTGACCTGCAATGGCCGCATTCGAAGAGGTACGTGAATGACGATTCGAGTCTACCTGGTGGATGACCGCGCACTGGTCCGCACCGGTATGAAGATGATTCTGTCGGGGGAAACCGACATCGAGGTGGTGGGCGAAGCCGAGACCGGCGAGGACGCGCTGCGCGAGGTCCGCCAGCTGCTGCCGGACGTAGTGCTGTGCGACCTGCATCTGCCGGGTGTGAGCGGCATGGAAGTGACTGAGCGCATCGTGCGCAGCCACCGCAATACCCGCGTGGTGATCGTGTCGGTGCTGGAAGATGGCCCGCTGCCGAAGCGGCTGCTTGAAGCTGGTGCTGCCGGCTACATCGGCAAGGGCTGCGATGCGCAGGAACTGCTGCGCGCGGTGCGCGACGTGGCCGGTGGCCGTCGCTACCTGGGTACCAGCATCGCGCAGAACCTGGCGCTATCGACGGTGGAAGGCAACGGTTCGCCGTTCGACAGCCTGTCGCCGCGCGAGCTGGAAGTGGCGTTGCTGCTGACCCAAGGCCTGCGCCAGGAAGACATCGCCCGCCGTCTGAGCCTGAGCGCGAAGACGGTGAACACGCATAAGGCGCGGTTGTTCGAGAAGATGGGGATCCACGACAACATCGCGTTGGCGCGGATGGCCAGCCAATACGGGCTGGTGGATCCGGCACGGCCGCTGTAAGGGATTCGGCCTTCTGTAGAGCCGAGCCCATGCTCGGCTGCGCTTCATTCCGCTGGAGTGGAGCCGAGCGTGGGCTCGGCTCTACAGCTGCGTTCGGCTCAGTGGCCGCGAACGCGCTGGATGATCTTCGCGGCGTCAGCGGCGCTGGCGCGCACCTTGGCCCATTCGCCATTGGCGATCCAGTTGCCCGGCACCATCCACGAACCGCCGATGCAGACCACGTTCTTCTGTTCGAGGTACTCGGCGGCGGTGTTTTCGGTGATGCCGCCGGTCGGGCACAGCTTCAGGTCGGCGACCGGGCCGGCCAGACCCTTGATCATCGCCAGGCCACCCACGGCCGTGGCCGGGAACAGCTTGCACACGCGGAAGCCGCGCGCATAGAGCGACAGAAGCTCGGTCGGCGTGGCCGCACCCGGCACCACCGGTAGCGGCGCAGCGGCCAATGCATCGGCCAGCGCCGGCGGCGTACCAGGCGTCACCAGGAAGTCCGCGCCCGCATCGATCGACTGCTGCATCTGCTCCACGGTCAGCACCGTGCCCGCGCCCACCACCACATCCGGCAGCTCGCGCTTGAGCATCGCCAGCGCTTCCATCGCCACCGGTGTCCGCAGCGTCAGCTCGATGGCCGGCAGGCCACCTTCCAGCAGCGCCGCACTGACCGCCCGCGCCTGGTCCAGCGTATGAATCGTCACCACCGGCAGGATGCCCGCCGCATGCAACAGCTCCGCCGCCTTCACCTGATGTTGTTCGATACCCATGCTTTTGCCCTTGCCTTTGCTCTTCTTGATTCAGTGGCCGCAGCGCAGATGATGCGCCGGGAATTGTCCAAGGGCAGTAGAGCGCCCTGGCCGGGACCGTGAGCGGCATGGATGCCGCGATCGAGCCCCCATGGATGGGTTTACGGCGTGTCCCGGCCAGGGCGCTCTACTGCCCAGGCCGGGAAGCCTGCCGCGGCTTTTCGCTTCAGGCGTCCTTCGCCTCATGCGGTGCCGCCGCCGCCGCGGCATCATGCCCCAGCTCGTACTCCGCGTCGTAATCCCACGGCCCACCATCGGCCGCCGCCGGCCCACACGAAATCGAAATCGCCCCCTGGTCGGCCGGACCCACCATGTGACGGTTGATCGCAAACAGATTGCGGCCCAGGTCATGCGCGGCGGGCGCGGTGTTCGGCGCCAGCGGACGTGCTGCCCATTCCGCCGCATCCACCAGCACTTCCAGCGTGCCGGCCTCGCCATCCAGGCGGATCATGTCGCCTTCGCGCACTTTGGCCAGCGGGCCACCGCGCGCCGCTTCCGGCGTCACGTGGATCGCCGCCGGAATCTTGCCCGAGGCGCCGGACAGGCGGCCGTCGGTGACCAGTGCCACACGCCGGCCCTGGTTCTGCAGCAGGCCCAGCAGCGGCGCCAGCGAATGCAGTTCGGGCATGCCGTTCGCACGCGGGCCCTGGTATCGCACCACCGCCACAAAATCCTGCGGCAGCAGGCCACCGGCGTGCAGCTTGTTCAAAACCTGTGGTGCATCCACCACCACCGCCGGTGCTTCGATCGTGCGGTACTGCGGCTTCACCGCCGACAGCTTGATCAGCGACTTGCCCAGGTTGCCGCGCAGCAGGCGCAGGCCGCCCTGGTGTTCGAACGGGTTGTCGACACCGCGCACTACTTCGTCATCGGCGCTGCGTTCCAGGCCCGGCAGATAGACCAGCTGGCCGTCGCGCAGCTGCGGCTCGCGCGCATAGTCGGCCATGCCGCCACGCGCGACGCTCACGAGGTCGCCGTGCATCAGGCCCGCCTTGATCAGCTCGCCGAACACAAACGCCGGGCCGCCGGCCGCAGCGAAGCGGTTCACGTCGGCGTCGCCGTTCGGATAGACGCGGGCCAGCAGCGGGATCAGCTGCGACAGCTCGTCGAAGTCGTCCCAGGTCAGCACGATGCCGGCGGCGCGTGCCACGGCGATCCAATGGATGGTGTGATTGGTCGACCCACCGGTTGCCATCAGCGCGATGACCGCGTTGATGATCGCGCGCTCGTCGATGATCCGGCCCAGCGGACGGAAGTCATCGCCCAGCGCGGTGATGTCCAGCGCACGTTCGGTGGCTTCGCGGGTCAGTGCATCACGCAGCGGCGTGCCCGGGTTGACGAACGACGCACCCGGCAGCTGCACGCCCATCGCTTCCAGCAGCACCTGGTTGGAATTGGCGGTGCCGTAGAAGGTGCAGGTGCCAGCGCCGTGGTACGACGCGGACTCGGCTTCCAGAAGCTCTTCGCGGGTCGCTTCGCCGGCGGCGTAGCGTTCGCGCACTTCGGCCTTCTGCTTGTTCGGAATGCCCGGGGTCATCGGGCCGGCCGGCACGAACACCGCCGGCAGGTGGCCGAAGGCCAGTGCACCGATCAGCAGGCCCGGCACGATCTTGTCGCACACGCCGAGGTAGACGGTGGTGTCGAACATGTCGTGGCTGAGCCCGATGGCGGTCGCCTGTGCGATCACATCGCGCGAGAACAGCGACAGTTCCATGCCGCCTCGGCCCTGGGTGACGCCGTCGCACATCGCCGGCACGCCGCCGGCCACCTGTGCGGTGGCGCCCAGCTCGCGGGCGATCTCGCGGATCTGCTCGGGATAGGTCTCGAACGGCTGGTGCGCCGACAGCATGTCGTTGTACGCGGTGATGATGCCCAGGTTCGGCGTCACGCCACCGCGCAGGCGGCTCTTGTCGGTGCCGCCGCAGGCGGCGAATCCGTGGGCGAGGTTGCCGCAGCTCAGGCGGCTGCGGAACGGGCCCTCACGCAGGGAGGCATCGATCGCGGCCAGATAGGCGGCACGCGAGGCGGCGCTGCGGCGGATGACACGCTCAGTGATGGCTTGCAGTTGCGGATGGAGGCTCATTGGCTACCGGCGTTCGTGGTGGCGAGAGGCAAGCGGCGGCGCGGCGCCGCCGCCGACATCAATCAGCCCAGTGCACGCGCAGGCGCGCGCCGTCCAGGTTGATTGCATTGAGGATCGGGTACTGCTGGGCGTCGTTGCTGTCCAGCGCCTGGCGCAGCACCTGCAGCTTCTGCTTGCCGCGCAGCAGCAGCAGGCGCTGGCGGCACTGGCCCAGCCCGTGCGGGGTCAGCGTGATGCGCAGCGGCCACTGGTTCGCGCCCGGGCAGCCGGTGGCGTCCAGTGCCGCGTAGGGCAGGGTGCTTTCCAGTGCGCGGGCCAGGTCCTTCGAGCCCGGGAACAGCGAGGCGGTGTGGCCGTCGTTGCCCATGCCCAGTGCCACCAGGCTCGGCGGCTGGCTGTGCTGGGCCTGCAGGTTGGCGGTGTAAACGCATTCCGGCAGCGGCTTTCCGATCCGTACCAGCGGATCGAAATGCGCACCTTCGGCGCGCTTGAGCAGGTGCTCGCGCACCAGCCAGGCGTTGCTGTCGCGATCCTGCGGCGACAGCCAGCGCTCGTCGGCCAGGCTCACTTCCACCCGGTCCCAGTGCACGTCCAACTCGGCCAGCGCCTGGTAGACCGGCGCCGGCGTGGTGCCGCCGGACAACAGGATGCGGGCGCGGCCCACTTCGTTGATGTCGTGGTTGAGGGTCTGCGCCATCTCGGCGGCCACTGCCTCGATCCAGCCGTCGGCATCGCCGTGGCTGATGAACTCGATGCGGTCGTCGTGGAAGGTGGAACTCATGCGGCAACTCCAGGTGCGTCACGTTCGGCGTCGGCTGCATAGGCGGCGGCGCCCAGCAATCCGGCGTGGGGATGCATCACGGCCAACGAGGGAACGCGCGCCATGATCGAAGAGAACCGCCCCTTGTGTTCGAAGCGCTGGCGGAAACCAGAGTGCTGCAGCGAATCGAGCATCTTCGGAGTCAGACCACCGGTCAGGAACACGCCATCCCAGGCACCCTGGGTCAGTACCAGGTCGCCGGCAATGGCGCCGAACACCGCGCAGAACACGTCCACCGTGCGCATTGCCTGCGGATCGCCATGCAGGGCACGGGCGGTCACGTCCACCGGCTGCAGCTGGCCGGGATCGATACCGGCCATCTCGCACACCGCGCGATGGATGTTGACCAGGCCCGGGCCGCAGATCAGTCGCTCGTTGGAGACGCGGCCGAACTGCTCGGACAGGATTTCCAGGATGCGGATCTCCTCCGGGGTTCCCGGCGGGAAGCTGACATGGCCGCCTTCGGTTTCCAGCGGATAGCAGCGTCCGTGGCGCAGGATCAGGCCACCGACACCCAGGCCGGTGCCCGGACCGATCACCGCGTAGTTGCGCGGCTGGCCCGGCTTGCCCGGCACCCAGGCGGCACCACCGACCTGGACCACGTCATCGGGCTGCAGCAGTGAAATCGCCATCGCCTGTGCGGCGAAATCGTTGATCAGGTGCAGTTCGTCGAACCCGAGCATCGCTGCGGTGCGGCTGCGCGAGATCACCCACGGATGGTTGGTGATGCGCGCTTCGTCACCATCAACGCGACCGGCCACTGCGAACACGCCGCGGCTGGCGGTGGCGCCGATCTGTTCCAGATGGTGGCGCGCGGCATCACCCAGCGATGGGAACTCCGCCACCGCGTACTCGCGGATGCTGTCCTTCTGCAGCGGTGCGTCCTGCGAGGTGTCGGCCAGGGCGAAGCGGGCGTTGGTGCCGCCGATGTCGGCCACCAGCACCGGCTGCGAGCTGGCACTCATGCCGAGGCTCCGCTGTCCGGCGCGTCCACGCCCTGCGGCAGGAACTCGCCCGCATTGCTCGGGCCCCATTGGCCGGCGGGGTAGGGCTCCAGCGGCAGCTTGGCGTCCTTCCAGGCATCGGCCACGCTGTCGATCCACGCCCAGGCGGCGCGCACTTCGTCATCGCGCACGAACAGCGTGTGGTTGCCGTTGAACGCATCCAGGAACAGGCGCTCGTACGCGATGCGGCGGTGCAGGCCGGTCGGCACCGACAGCTCCAGCTCCAGCGGGTGCAGTTCCAGCGCGCCCCATTCCGGGCCGGCCAGGCTGCTCATCAGGCCCAGTTCGATGTTTTCCTGCGGCTGCAGCTGGAACACCAGGCGGTTTGGTGCGGCCTGCGCGCGCTGCGGGCGCTCGAACAGCCAGTGGGTGACCGGCTTCAGCGTGACCACCACGCGGGTGGTGCGCTCGGGCAGGCGCTTGCCGGTGACCAGGTGGAACGGCACGCCGCTCCAGCGCCAGTTGTCGATGTGCGCAGTGACACCGGCGAAGGTCTCCACGTCGCTGCCTTCCGGCGGCTGGTAGGCCTGTGCCGGCTGGCCGTTGATGGTGCCGGCGGTGTAGCGGCCGCGGATGCTGTCACGCGCGGCGTGCTTGGCATCAAGCGGACGCAGGGCGCGCAGCACCTTGACCTTCTCGTCGCGGATGCGGTCGGCTTCCAGCGACGCCGGCGGTTCCATCGCCACCATGCACAGCAGCTGCAGGATGTGGCTCTGCACCATGTCGCGCAGCGCGCCGGAGCGGGCGTAGTAGGCGTCGCGGCCATCCACGCCTTCGCTCTCGGCCACCAGGATGTGCACCGATTCGATGTAGTTGCGGTTCCACACTGCCTCCAGCAGCGTATTGCCGAAGCGCAGCGCGATCAGGTTCTGCACTGCCGCCTTGCCCAGGTAGTGGTCGAGGCGGAACACGCGGTCCTCGTCGATCCACTGGCCGATGGTAGAGATGATCTCCTCGGCGCTCTCGCTGTCGCTGCCGATCGGCTTCTCCAGCATCAGGCGTGCCGGTGCGGCAAGTGCGCCGCCCTTGGCCAGGCCTTCGCAGGTGGAGATGTACAGACCCGGCGGGATGGCCAGGTAGCTGACGCACTTGCGGTGCACCAGGTCGGAGACCGCGGCGGCAACCGAGTCGACGTCGCGCAGGTCCACCGAACGGTAGTCGATGCGGCGCAGCAGGGCACTGATGTCGTCCTGCGAGGCCATCGGCATGGCCTGCTGCAGGCGCGGGCGCAGGATGTCATGGAAGGCTTCGGTGTCATGCCCGGACAGGGCCAGCGCACGGATACGGAAGTCCTCCGGCAGCAGGCCGTCGCCAAGCAGGCGAAGCAGCGAAGGGAACAGGTAGCGCTGGGCCAGATCACCTGTGGCACCGAACAGGAAGAGGGTGTCGTGCATCGCTCGAGTTTCAGATCCGGGTGACATCGTTGTCAATCGCTTCATGGCTGGGTTCGGGGGACATCCGCGCAACTGCCTGTCCGAGGTTCGTCAGGGGCGATCTCCGGGGTAGCGGAAGACCGTTCCATTCGAAACCACTGCCCCGGCGGAAGCTTCGTTCCACCGCCGACGCAGATCGGTGCGCACCGATCATCGGATAGTGCCACGTGAAAACGTTTACATGGCAGAATGGGCAACTGTATTCGATTGCAGTGCTCGCCGTCATGCCGCAAGCGCGCAATCATCACTGCCATCGGGAGGGCCGAGGCAGTCCCAAAAGACAGCCCGGCTTCGGGCGGACCGGATAGGTGATATGGCAAAAGTGCAGTTGCAGGGTGTGCGCAAGGTCTATGACAACGGCCAGGTCGCGGTGAAGGACGCCAGCTTCGAGGTCGCCGATGGCGAGCTGATGGTGCTGGTCGGTCCGTCCGGCTGTGGCAAGTCGACCCTGCTGCGGATGGTGGCTGGCCTTGAAGAAATCAGCGGCGGCACGCTGACCATCGGTGATCGCGTGGTCAACGACGTGGCGCCGAAGGATCGCGACATCGCGATGGTGTTCCAGAGCTACGCGCTGTATCCGCACATGACCGTGGCCGAGAACCTGGCCTTCGGCCTGAAGCTGCGCGGGCATGACAAGGCGACCATCGACAAGCGCATCGCCGAAGCGGCGCAGACGCTGGGCCTGACCGAGATGATGGACAAGCTGCCCAAGGCGATGTCCGGCGGCCAGCGCCAGCGTGTTGCGCTGGGCCGGGCGCTGGTGCGCGAGCCGGCGGTGTTCCTGCTCGACGAACCGCTGTCCAATCTGGATGCCAAGCTGCGCCACAGCGTGCGCACCGAAATCGCGCAGCTGCATCGCAAGCTGGGCACCACCATGATCTACGTGACGCACGACCAGGTTGAAGCGATGACCCTGGGCCAGCGCATCGTGGTGCTGAAGGACGGCATCATCCAGCAGATCGATACGCCGATGGCGCTGTACGACCGCCCGGCCAACCTGTTCGTGGCTGGTTTCCTCGGCAGCCCGGCGATGAACGTGCTGCGTGGCACGCTGCAGGGCGATGCCGGTGGCGTGACCGTGGTCGACGGCGAATGGCGTGCACCGCTGGGTCAGGCCACGATCGATCCGGCGTGGTTGCAGAAGCCGATCGCGGTGGGCGTGCGGCCGGAGCACCTGCAGCCGGCGGCCGCCGATGATGCGCATGCGTTCACTGCGCGCATCGAAGGCATTGAGCCGGTCGGCAACGAGATCTTCGTCAACCTCAGCAGTGGCCAGCATGCGCTGACCATGCGCGTGGCGCCGCAGGCGCTGCCGGCGGTGGGCGAGCAGATCCGCGTGGCGATCCACCCGCAGGGGTTGCATTTCTTCAACCCGGAAACCGGCGAGCGGCTCTGACTCTGTAGCCGAACCCACGCTCGGCTGCTTCGTTGCGGTGCGGACCAACGGTCCGCACCCACCATGGCGGCGGTAGCGCCGGGCCGTGCCCGGCGTGAACCTCAGCGCGCCAATCCATCCAGTAGCGGCACACGCTGCGCCACCGCACCACCCACCTGCAGCTCGGCGTCGCTGGCCTCCAGCGGCAGCACCGCCAGCGCCAGTTCACCGGCCACGCTGGCAATCGTGCCCAGCGCTGCGCCGTCCTGTTGTACGCCATCGCCGGCCTGCGCCGGTGCTGCGGCATGCAGCAGCTGCACCGCGCGCTTGGCCTTGCCGAGGAAGTGGGTGCGCGCGACGATTTCCTGGCCGGGATAGCAGCCCTTCTTCACGCTGTAGCCGTTCAGGCGGTCCAGGCCCAGCTGCTGGGGGGTCCACACTTCGCGCTGGCTTTCTTCCAGTCGCGGCAACCCGTAGCGCAGGTCGGCCTGGCGCCAGGCCAGGGCGAAAGCGGCCTCATCGGTTTCGCTGCCGGCGGCAAATGCATCAGCTGCGCCAATGCGCAGGGTGCGCGGCAGCGCATCGCTGCCCAGGTCAAGTTCCCAGCCGGCCGCTGCGGCGTGCGCAATCGCGGCGTTGCTGGCGGCTTCGGGCGCGGTGAAGGCGCCGGCCACCGCCAGATCGCTGCGCACCTGCACCTTCACCTTGCGACGGAACACGAAGCGCTGCAGTTGCGACGCAATCGCATCGGCATCGCCGTCGGCCAGCACCAGCATCACGTGGTCGTCGGCCAGCCGAAGCAGCTGGAACACCGCCAGGGTGCGGCCTTTTGCGCTCAGCCAGGCGCTCCACTGCCAGTGCAGCAGGGGCAGGGCAGTGACGTCGCCGCTGAACTGGGCGTGGGCGAAAACGGCCGCATCCGTGCCCTGCAGGCTCAGCAACTGGTGGCCGGGCAGGCGCGGATATCCGACGAAAGCAGGGGGCAGGTTGTCAGGCACGTGAACGAGGTCTAAAATTTGTGCGTTGCGAGACCGAACATGATAGGCCAAACAACCCCAACTCCCGACGACGAATCTGAAGCCCCGCTGGTCCCCGCGGCACCCGTGCCCGTGGAACAGGAAAAAGCAGAGGAATTCGGCGGCCGCGGCGGACTTGATCCGGTGCGGTATGGCGATTGGGAGAAAAACGGACGCTGCATCGATTTCTGATCAGCATTGAGCCAACGCGGCCGTGTGCCGCCCAGCCGAGACAACGAGCCCAGCGAATGGCGACCAGACAACGCCCACTTTCCCCGCACCTTCAGGTGTATCGCTGGCAGATTCAGATGGCCACCTCGATCCTGCATCGAGCCACTGGCGTCTTTCTGTCTGTTGGTGCCCTCATCATCGCTGCCGGCCTGCTGGCCCTGATGATGGGGCCCGAGTCCTGGAACTGCTTCACCGGCCATGCCGGGGCCTGGTATGGCCGCGTGTTCCTGTTCGCGTGGACATGGTCGTTCGCCTATCACCTGTGCAATGGCATCCGCCACGTGGTGCAGGACTTCGCCATCGGCTTCAGCATCCCCGCCTTCATCCGCAGCAGCTGGCTGTCGGTCACCGGCAGCCTGGTGATCACCCTGCTGGTGTGGGCCTATGTGATGTTCGGAGGTGCCGCGTGAGCAAGTTCCGTACCCCGCTGAAGAACGTGCGCGGCCTTGGCTCGGCCAAGACCGGCACCGAGCACTTCGTGCACCAGCGCCTGACCGCCGCCGCGCTGGTGGTGCTGGGCATCTGGTTCCTGGTCTTCGTGCTGGGCCTGCTGGGCTCGGACTACGCGACCGCCGCCGCCGCCGTGGCCAAGCCGTGGAACGCAGTGCCGCTGATCGGCCTGCTGATCGCCATGTTCTGGCACGCGCAGCTCGGCATGCAGGTCGTGCTGGAAGACTACATCCACGAATCGCTGCTGGCCCTGGTGCTGCAGACCGCGGTGAAGTTCGTCGCCGTGCTCGGCATGATCGTCAGTGTGTTTGCGGTGGGCCGCATCGCCCTCGGCGTTGCCTGAGCCCAGGCACCAACACAGGAATCCAGATTAGATGTCCGCTTACAAGATCACCGAACACAAGTACGACATGGTCGTGGTCGGCGCCGGCGGCGCCGGCCTGCGCGCCACGTTCGGCCTGGCCGCCAAGGGCCTGCAGACCGTGTGCCTGACCAAGGTCTTCCCGACCCGTTCGCACACCGTTGCCGCCCAGGGCGGTATCTCGGCCGCACTCGCCAACATGGGCGAGGACGACTGGCGTTACCACTTCTTCGATACCATCAAGGGGTCGGACTGGCTGGGCGACCAGGACGCCATCGAATACATGTGCCGTGAGGCCATCCCGGCCATCATCGAGCTCGAACACTACGGCGTGCCGTTCTCGCGCACCGCCGAAGGCAAGATCTACCAGCGTCCGTTCGGTGGCATGACCACCAAGTACGGTGAAGGCCCGGCGGCGCAGCGTACCTGCGCGGCGGCCGACCGTACCGGTCATGCGATGCTGCACACCCTGTACCAGCAGTCGCTGAAGCACGACGCGCGCTTCATGATCGAGTACTTCGCGCTCGACCTGATCTTCGACGAGGAAGGCGCCTGCCGCGGCGTGCTGGCCCTGGACATGTCCGATGGCACGCTGCACCTGTTCCGCGCCCAGGGCGTGGTGCTGGCCACCGGCGGCTACGGCCGTGCCTACTTCAGCGCCACGTCGGCGCATACCTGCACCGGCGACGGTGGCGGCCTGGCCATGCGTGCCGGCATCGCCATGCAGGACATGGAGTTCGTGCAGTTCCACCCGACCGGCATCTACGGCGCCGGCTGCCTGATCACCGAGGGTGTCCGCGGTGAAGGTGGCATCCTGCGCAACAGCAGTGGCGAGCGCTTCATGGAGCGCTATGCACCGCACTACAAGGATCTGGCCTCGCGCGACGTGGTCAGCCGTTCGATGACCATCGAGATCCGCGAAGGCCGCGGCGTCGGCGAGCACAAGGATCACATCCTGCTCGACCTGACCCACCTCGGCCCGGGCGTGATCGACGACAAGCTGCCGGGCATCGCCGAAAGCGCCCGCATCTTCGCCGGCGTCGACGTGCACAAGCAGCCGATCCCGGTCATCCCGACCGTGCACTACAACATGGGCGGCATCCCGACCAACTACCACGGCGAAGTGGTGCAGAAGGTCGGCGACAACGACAATGCCGTAGTGCCGGGCCTGTACGCGATCGGTGAAGCGGCCTGCGTCTCCGTGCACGGCGCCAACCGACTGGGCTCGAACTCGCTGCTGGACCTGGTGGTGTTCGGCCGTGCGGTGGCCAACCGCTGCGCCGAGACCATCAAGCCGGGCGCGTCGCACAAGCCGCTGGCGTCTGATGCCTGCGACAAGGCGCTGGGCCTGCTGGACAAGCTGCGCCACGCCAACGGCGATACCCCGACCTCGGTCATCCGCGATCGCATGCAGCGCACCATGCAGGCCGATGCCGCCGTCTTCCGCACCAGCCAGACGCTGAAGGAAGGCTGCGAGAAGATGGACAAGATCTTCGACTCGTTCCAGGACGTGAAGGTCTCCGACCGTTCGCTGGTGTGGAACTCGGACCTGATCGAGACCTACGAGCTGAACAACCTGCTGCTCAACGCGGTGGCGACGATCAACTCGGCCGAACAGCGCAAGGAAAGCCGCGGCGCGCATGCGCACGAGGACTTCCCGGACCGCGACGACGTCAACTGGCAGAAGCACACCCTGGTCAGCGTCGACGAGAAGGGCAAGTGCAGCTTCGACTACCGTCCGGTGCACATGTACACGTTGACCGACGACGTGTCCGTGGTGCCGCCGAAGCCGCGCGTGTACTGATCCGACCCCGCCTACCATGCAATCCGCGCCCAAGGGCGCGGGCCGCCTGAGCCAACGAGAGCAGCCATGGCCGAGTTTTCACTCCCCAAGAATTCCAAGATCACGAAGGGCAAGCACTTCCCCGTCAAGAACGGCGGCAAGAACGTGCGCACCTTCAAGATCTACCGCTGGAGTCCGGACGACGACAGCAACCCGCGCACCGATACCTATGAAGTCGATCTGGACGCCTGTGGCCCGATGGTCCTGGACGCCCTGATCAAGATCAAGAATGAGATCGACCCGACCCTGACCTTCCGCCGCTCCTGCCGCGAAGGTATCTGTGGTTCGTGCGCGATGAACATCGACGGCACCAATACCCTGGCCTGCACCCGAGCCATCTCGGACTGCGGCAAGAAGGAAGTGCCGATCTACCCGCTGCCGCACATGAACGTGGTCAAGGATCTGGTTCCGGACCTGACCCACTTCTACGCGCAGTACGCCTCGATCAAGCCGTGGATCCGCACCCAGACCCCGGCACCGCCGGACCGCGAGCGCCTGCAGTCGCCGGAAGACCGCAAGAAGCTGGACGGCCTGTACGAGTGCATCCTGTGCGCCTGCTGCTCGACCAGCTGCCCGAGCTACTGGTGGAACGGCGAGCGTTACCTGGGCCCGGCGATCCTGCTGCAGGCCTACCGCTGGATCATCGATTCGCGCGATGAGGACACCGGTGCGCGCCTGGACGACCTGGAAGATCCGTTCAAGCTGTACCGCTGCCACACCATCATGAACTGCGCCCGGACCTGCCCGAAGGGCCTGAACCCGGCGCTGGCGATCGCCGAGATCAAGAAGCTGATGATGGAACGCCGCGCCTGATACGGTCCGGCTGTACCCGGTAGAGCCACGCCGTGCGTGGCTGCACCTCCCAGCAGAGCCACGCCATGCGTGGCTTTGCTGCATCTGGAGAAACACGATGGAAGAAGATGTTCTGCTGAAGAAGCTGCGCTGGCGCTGCCGCCGCGGCATGCGCGAGCTGGACCAGCTGTTCGGCCGTTACCTCGACCACGAATGGAGCACTGCGCCGACCGAAGAGCGCGAGGTTTTCTTGTTCCTGCTCGACTGCGAGGACGATAAGTTGTGGCGCTGGTTCATGGGTTATGAGGCCTGCCCGCATGCGCACGCAATCCCCCTCATGCAGAAGATCCTCGCCCTCAAGCCTTGAGTGGCGGCCCTCACGGCTGCAGGCCGCCGCCCAGCTGGCGGTGCTGCTGGCCGCACCCTGGCTGCTGCGCGCATCGGATCTGCCGCCGCGGCTGTTGATGCCCGCGGTGTTGCTGGCCTGGGGCATCGGGTTGGCCGAACTGGCCTGGCGCCAGCGCAGGCCACGCGTGCAGGTGCTTCTGCCGGTACCGTCCGAGCCGCTGCAGGTGGCCGGGCAGGACGTCGATGCGCCACAGCTGGTCGTGCGCGGCCCCTGGCTGCTGTTGCTGTGGCGTGAGGATCGGCGCCGCCGGCGCCTGCTGTTCTGGCCGGATGTGCTCGATTCCGGGCAGCGACGTGAACTGCGACTGGCCGTCGCCGCACGCAGCGTTTCCCGTCGGCCCCGGTCGATGGCACCATAAGCTGAATTGACCGGCGTGCCTGCATGTTCAAACCCATTCCCGTGGCCATCGGCCTGCGCTACCTGCGCGCCAAGCGCCGCAACGGCTTCATCTCCTTCATCTCGATGGCATCGATCCTGGGCATCGCGCTCGGCGTCACGGTGCTGATCACCACCCTGGCGGTGATGAGCGGTTTCCAGAAGGAAATCCGCAGCCGCCTGCTGCAGATGACCGCGCACACCACCATCAGCCGTGACGGCGAGCCGATGCCGGACTGGATGCGGGTGGTCGACGTGGCCAACAAGGATCCGCGCGTGGCCGGTGCCGCGCCGTACATCGAGATCCAGTCGATGATCAGCGGTCCGCGCGTGCAGGGTGCGATCATCCAGGGCATCGATCCGGCGCTGGAGCCGAAGGTGTCGGTGATCGACAAGAAGATCACCAAGGGCAGCTATGACAGCCTCACGCCGGGCAGCTTCAACGTGCTGCTGGGCAAGGAGCTGGCGCTCTGGCTGGGCGTGGACGTCGGCGACCAGGTGCTGGTGACCTTTGCAGAAGTGCAGGGCACGCCTGCCGGCGCGGTGCCACGGATGAAGCGCTTCACCGTCAGCGGCATCTTCGAGGCCGGTTACAACGAAGTCGACCGTGGCGTGGGCTTCGCCAACATGCAGGACCTGGAGCGCGTACTGCGCAGCGACGGTGCCACCGGCGTGCGCCTGAAACTGCACGACATGGACCGCTCGCTGGAAGTGGGCGTGGACCTGGCGCAGAACCTCGGCGGTGCCTACAGGGTGAGCGACTGGACCCAGCAGAACGCCAACCTCTACCACTCGCTGCGCATGGAGAAGGTGGTGATGGGCATCCTGCTGTCGCTGATCATCGCCATGGGCGCCTTCAACCTGGTGTCCTCGCAGGTGATGCTGGTGACCGACAAGCAGGCCGACATCGCCATCCTGCGCACCCTCGGCCTGACCCCGGGTGGCGTGATGCAGGTGTTCATGGTGCAGGGCTCGCTGATCGGCATCTTCGGCACGCTGGCCGGCCTGATCGGTGGCATCACCCTGACCCTCAACCTGGAGCGCATCCTCGGCGCCATCGAGAGCGTGTTCAACGTCAAGCTGATGCCGGAGGATGTCTACTACATCACCGGCCTGCCGACCGACATGCAGACCGGCGACGTGGTGGCGATCACCGTGGTCGCACTGCTGATGAGCTTCCTGGCCACCCTGTACCCCGCCTGGCGGGCAGCACGCACCCAGCCGGCGGAGGCCCTGCGTTATGAATAAGGTCTTCAACCGCGGCGATGAAGTGATCCGCGCCGAAGCACTGGGCAAGACCTACGCCGAAGGGCGCATGCAGACCCCGGTGTTCGATGGCCTGGACCTGACCGTGACCGCCGGCGAAACCGTGGCGATCATCGGTGCCTCCGGCGCCGGCAAGAGTACGCTGCTGCACCTGCTGGGTGGCCTCGACATTCCGACCGCGGGCGAGGTCTATGTGACCGGCCAGCGCATGTCGGCGCTGTCGGACACCGCGCGCGGCCTGCTGCGCAACCAGGCGCTGGGCTTCGTCTACCAGTTCCATCACCTGCTGCCGGAGTTCACCGCGCTGGAAAACGTGATGATGCCGGTGCTGCTGGCTGGCACCGCGGTGGCCGAAGCGAGCAGCCGCGCCACCACGCTGCTGGAAGCGGTTGGCCTCGGCCATCGCCTGGACCACAAGCCGGGCGAGCTGTCCGGCGGCGAGCGCCAGCGTGCTGCGGTGGCGCGAGCACTGGTCAATCATCCGGCCTGCGTGCTCGGTGACGAGCCGACCGGCAACCTGGATGACCGCACCGCTGCAACGGTGTTCGAGCTGATGCTGGAGCTGAATCGTGCACGTCACACCAGCCTGGTGCTGGTAACCCATGACCGCAGCCTGGCGCGTCGCCTGGACCGGGTGCTGGAACTGCGCGAAGGGCGCCTGCACGCACTGGCCCACGCCGACGTCTGAGCGGTCGGACGGACTCTGGTGGAAGCCGACCTTGGTCGGCTGCTCCTGCAGGGCAAGCGCCAACCAAGGTTGGCGACTACCGGAATCCGATGTTCTGGACCCGCTTTGGCAGAGGTCGACCTTGGTCGACCGCCGACCGGCGCCTGAATGGGGCCGTCGGCCGTCGCGCCGGCATTGCCAGGCCAAGCGCATGATGGCGACAGTTCCCCGAGGAGATCGCCATGAAGACCCCGCTTCTGCTGGCCGGCCTCTGCCTGGCCCTGGCCGCCTGTGCCACCACCGGCCGGCTCAGCAGCGCCGAGAAGCTTGACCTTTACCGTGCCCACGCCGGTGCGCCGCAGAACGACATGCAGTTCTTCGGCACCCTTAATGGCTGGACCGAGCTGGGTGACAGCGCGCTGGCGGTGTGGACGCGTCCCAGCGAGGCCTACCTGCTGGAGCTGAGAGGCCCCTGCCAGGACCTGCCGTATGCCACCGCCATCGGCCTGACCAGCCAGATGAACCGTGTCTCGGCGCGCTTTGACAAGGTGCTGGTGCGCGACCCCACCGGCGGCCCGCGCATGCCGTGCTTCATCAACAGCATCCGCAAGCTGGACGTGAAGGCGCTGCGTGCTTCCGAACAGGAGCTGCGCCAGGCGCAGGTGCAGGAGCGCGAGGAATCCGGGAAATAAACGGGTAGCGCCGGGCCATGCCCGGCGGATGCCTGGACGCCGGGCATGGCCCGGCGCTACCGGCAGGTCAGGCTTCCGGAACGAAGCCTGCGGGCTTCTCCGCGTCCTTCTCGAACAGGAACTTGACCAGTTCGCCTTCAAGGAACGCGCGATGCTCCGGCGTGCGCGGTGACAGCCGGTTCTCGTTGATCAGCATGGTCTGGTGCGCCAGCCACGCGGCCCAGGCCTGCTTGCCGATGTTGTTGAAGATGCGCTGGCCCAGCTCACCGGGGTAGGGCACGAAGTCCAGGCCCTCGGCATCGCGTTGTTCGTACTGGCAGAAGACGGTTCGGGGCATGGCACTCACTCGTGGTTGCGGGATTTCTTGGAGGTTCGTTTCGGCGTCTTGATCGTGGCGCCGTCGAGCAGCTTGCGGATCGGCGCCGGAAGGCCCAGCGCGGGCAGTTCGTCGGCAGCCACCCAGCGCAGCGTGGGTTCTTCCACGCGCAGGCCGTGTACCTGCCGCGACAGTACCTGCAGATGCAGCTTGTAGTGGCTGAAGGTGTGCTGCAGCACCGGCAGTTCGTCGGCATCTTCCAGCGAGCCGTCCACATGTGTGTCGAACCAGTCCTGCAGGTCGCTGCCCGTCTCGGCCTGCGGCAGCGTCCACAGCTGCGCCCAGATGCCAGTATCCGGCCGCTTCTGCAGCAGCACGCGCTGCTGGGCGTCGCGCAACAGCAGGGCGACCGCTTCGCGTTCGGGCAGGGTCTTGCTGGGCTTGGGCGTCGGTAACTCAGCGGTGCGGCCTTCGCGGCGTGCCACGCAGTTGTCCTGCAGCGGGCAGATCACGCATGTCGGCTTGGCCCGACTGCAGACGGTGGCGCCCAGATCCATCTGCGCCTGGGTGTAATCTGCCATGCGCCCGGCCGGGACCTGCGCAACGTGCGCCCCGGCGATGGCCCACAACTGCTTCTCGATGGCCGGCAGGGCGGGAAACCCGTCGATGCCGTGGTAACGGCTCAGCACGCGCTTGACGTTGCCATCCAGGATCGCGAACGGGTCGTTCCAGGCTTGGCTGAGGATCGCGCCGGCAGTGCTGCGGCCGATGCCGGGTAGGGCGTGCAGTGCATCGAAATCTCGCGGCAGGTCGCCGTCATGCAGTTCCACGCAGCGCTTTGCGGCGGCATGCAGGTTGCGTGCGCGGGCGTAGTAGCCGAGCCCGGCCCACTGCGCCATCACCGCGTCGTTGCTGGCGGCGGCAAGGTCGGGCAGGGTCGGGAAGTGCTGCAGGAACCGCTGGAAGTACGGGATGACCGTGGCCACCTGGGTCTGCTGCAGCATGATTTCCGACAACCACACCCGGTAGGGGCTGCGCGGGTGTTGCCAGGGCAGGTCGTGGCGGCCGTGGTCGTCGAACCAGTGCAGCAGGCGGGCGACGAAGTCGTCGTGCTGGGCAGTGTCGGCGCTGGCGTGCGGCTGGCGGGGCATCGGTGTTCCAGAGAGGCAGCCACCCGTGGGTTCACCCTTGTAGAGCCACCCCATGGGTGGCTGCACCAGAGTGCGGTGGCTGCACGGTATATCAGGCACCCAGCGCTTCAGGCAGCAGGGCGTCGACGAAGGCTTCCGGATCGAACACGCGCAGGTCTTCCGGGCGCTCGCCGATGCCGGCAAAGCGGATCGGAATGCCAAACTCGCGGGCCAGCGCGAACACCACGCCGCCCTTGGCGGTGCCGTCCAGCTTGGTCACCACCAGGCCGGTCACGTTCACTGCGGCATTGAACTGGCGCAGCTGCGACAGCGCGTTCTGGCCGGTGGTGCCGTCGATCACCATCAGCACCTCATGCGGCGCGGTGGGGTCGATCTTGCCGAGCACGCGGCGGATCTTGCCCAGTTCGTTCATCAGGCCGGACTGGGTATGCAGGCGGCCGGCGGTATCGGCGATCAGCACCGAGGTGCCGCGGGCCTTGCCGGCCTGCAGTGCGTCGAACGCCACCGAAGCGGCATCGGCGTTCTGCCCCTGGGCGACCACGGTCACGCCATTGCGCTCGCCCCAGGCCTGCAACTGGGCCACGGCGGCGGCGCGGAAGGTGTCACCGGCGGCCAGCATCAGGCTGTGGCCTTCGTCCTTGAAGCGCTTGGCCAGCTTGCCGATGGTGGTGGTCTTGCCGACGCCGTTGACGCCGACGGTCAGTACCACGAAGGGCTTGGCAGTGCGGTCGATCACCAGCGGCTTGGCCACCGGCTGCAGGATCGCGATCAGCTCGGCGCGCAGTGCGGCCAGCAGTGCATTGGCGTCGGCGAACTCGCGCGACTTCATGCGCTTGCGCAGGCTCTCGACCAGATCGGTGGTGGCACCCACGCCGACGTCGGCGGTGATCAGTGCGGTTTCCAGCTCGTCCAGCAGGTCGTCGTCGAGCTTGGGGTTGCGCGAGAACAGGCCACCGAAGCTGCGCGCGATGACGCTGTTGCGCAGGCGCTCGCGCCAGCCGGGCTTGCCGGCAGTTGCGGGCACGGCGTCGACCGAGGCGGCGGCCGGCAGATCGTCGGTGACCGGTGCCGGTGCCGGGGTGGGCCCAGGCAGCGGCGCGGGTGCAGGTTCGATGGCCGGGGTCGCAACGGGGGCGACGTCGATCTGCGCCGTCGGCGCTGGAGCTGCCGGAACCGGCGCGGCTGGAGCCGGAATCACCGGCGTGGGCTCGACAGCGACTGGAGCGACCGCTGCCGGGGGCGGCTCGACCGTGGCAGGCACGGCCGGCGCGGCTACCGGCGCAGGCTCCTTGTCCTCGACCGGTGCGGCCGACGGGAACGCCGCCGCCAGCTCTTCAGCCGAGTAGTGCTGGGTCTTGGGTGCCTCCGCTGCGGGGGCATCCTGGGGCTTCTTGCGGCGGAAAAAACTGAGCATTGGCAAAAGGCGCTGAAATCAGGGGGATATGCTACCACTCGGGCCTGTCGGGCCGATGTGGGCTCAAGGTTGCGGCCCATCGGCCGTTAACCGGTCCGGAGGGCTGCGCAGTGCGGTCCGGAGACCGCCATGAACAACGTGATGGGAACGGCACGCGGTGGCATGCGTGCAGCCCAGCAGGGGGTGCAGCTGGCCGCGCACAACGTGGCCAATCTGGCGACCCCGGATGCCCAGCGCCTGCAGCTGCAGCGTAGTGCGGTGGAGCAGGGCGGAGTGCAGGCCTCGGTGACCCCTGCCGGTGCCGATGTCGATGTCAGTGCACCGCTGGGAGATCTGCTCGCGGCGAAAGCCGAGGTGTTGGCCTTCGCCGCCAATGCCACGGTGATCCGCCGCCAGGACCCGTTGCTGGGCTCGCTGCTGGATCGCGAAGCCTGAACCCCCTCGGCAGGCGCCAACCGCCGCCCCTGGTGGGTGCCAACCCTGGTTGGCATGCTTGACCCGCCCTGGTAGGTGCCAACCTTGGTTGGCACGCTTTTGGGGCGCCAACCAAGGTTGGCCTCTACCAAGGCACCGCCGGGCCATGCCCGGCGACCACCGCCTCGATCAGGCCGACAGCTCCAGCAGCAGTTTGTTCAGGCGCGCCACGTAGGCGCCCGGGTCCTTCAGGCTGTCACCGGCGGCCAGCGCGGTCTGGTCGAACAGCACCCGGCTCAGGTCGTCGAAACGTGCGCCATCGCCTTCGGCATCCAGCTTGGCGATCAGCGGATGGCCGGGGTTGATCTCCAGCACCGGCTTGCTGTCGGGCACCTTCTGCCCGCTGGCCTCCAGGATCTGCCGCATCTGCAGGCCCAGGTCCTGTTCGCCGATGGCCAGGACCGCCGGCGAATCGGTCAGGCGGTGCGACACGCGCACCTCGGCCACGTCATCGCCCAGCACCGTCTTCAGGCGCTCCACCAGGCCCTGCTTGTCCTTCGCGGCCGCTTCCTGTTCCTGCTTGTCGGCCTCGCTTTCCAGCGCGCCCAGGTCGAGGTCGCCACGGGCGATGTCAACGAAGCCCTTGCCGTCGAAATCGGTCAGGTAGCCCATCAGCCACTCGTCGATGCGGTCGGTCAGCAGCAGCACTTCCACGCCCTTCTTGCGGAACACTTCCAGGTGCGGGCTGTTGCGCACCTGGCTGTAGCTCTCGCCGGTCAGGTAATAGATCTTGTCCTGGCCTTCGGTCATGCGGCCGATGTAGTCGGCCAGCGACACGGTCTGCGCATCGGCCTCGCCACGGGTGGAGGCGAAGCGCAGCAGGCCGGCCACCTTCTCGCGGTTGTTGTAGTCCTCGGCCGGGCCTTCCTTCAGCACCTGGCCGAATTCCTTCCAGAACGTGGCGTACTGCTCGGGCTTGTCGTTGGCCAGCTTCTCCAGCATGTCCAGCGAGCGCTTGGTCAGCGCCGCCTTCATCGAATCGATGACCGGGCCGGACTGCAGGATCTCGCGCGAGACGTTCAGCGACAGGTCGTTGGAATCGACCACGCCCTTGATGAAGCGCAGGTACAGCGGCAGGAACTGCTCGGCCTGGTCCATCACGAACACGCGCTGCACGTACAGCTTCAGGCCCTTGGGCGCGTCACGGTGGTACAGGTCGAACGGCGCGCGGCCGGGCACGTACAGCAGCGAGGTGTACTCCAGCTTGCCTTCAACCTTGTTGTGGCTCCACGCCAGCGGGTCGCTGTGGTCATGTGCCACGTGCTTGTAGAACTCGGTGTACTCGGCGTCGCTGATCTCGGTGCGCGGGCGGGTCCACAGCGCGCTGGCGCGGTTGACGGTTTCCCATTCGACCGCAGCGCCTTCTTCGCCGCCTTCCTTCGGCATCTGGATCGGCAGGCCGATGTGGTCCGAGTACTTCTTGAGGATGCTGCGCAGGCGCCAGCCATCGGCGAAGTCATGCTCGCCTTCCTTCAGGTGCAGCACGATGCGGGTGCCGCGCTCGGCCTTGTCCACGGTGGCCACTTCGAAATCGCCTTCGCCACGCGAGGTCCAGCGCACGCCTTCGCCTGCAGCCAGGCCGGCGCGGCGCGAGGTCACTTCCACTTCGTCGGCGACGATGAAGGCGCTGTAGAAGCCGACGCCGAACTGGCCGATCAGCTGCGAATCCTTCTTCTGGTCGCCCGACAACTGGCGCAGGAAGTCGCCGGTGCCGGACTTGGCGATCGTGCCGAGGTGGGCGATGGCTTCGGCGCGGCTCATGCCGATGCCGTTGTCTTCGATGGTGATGGTGTGGGCGGCGGGGTCGAAGCTGACGCGCACGCGCAGTTCGCTGTCGCCTTCCAGCAGAGCCGGCTGGGTCAGGGCCTCGAAGCGCAGCTTGTCGGCGGCGTCGGCGGCGTTGGAGACCAGCTCGCGCAGGAAGATCTCCTTGTTGGAGTACAGCGAGTGGATCATCAGCTGCAGCAGCTGCTTGACTTCGGTCTGGAAGCCAAGGGTTTCGGTCTGGGTGGTCTCGGTCATCGATAGGGCTCCATGTGCAATGCCGCGCCAGCGCGTGCGGCCTCGCCAAGGGGTATGGCTGATTGTCCCGAAATCAAGGGGTTGGTCGGCAGGGCTTGCAGCCCTGCACCTGCAGAGGCCGAAGCAACCGCAACTGCAACAGCAACGGCAAGAGCGGGCATTCCGTGGGATGGCGGGGCACTGTGGGTTTGCGGGGACGCCGTAAACCCATCCATGGGGGCTTGGGCGCGGCATCCATGCCGCTCACACCCCGCAAACCCACAGTGCCCCGCTTTCGACAGTTGGCTGGCGGCCAGTAGATCCACGCCATGCGTGGATGAAATCTCTCAGATATCGAAATCCAATCTGACCCCGCCTGTATGTCGAGCATCGGATCGCGTCTGGGGTAGAGCCCCCTGAGTCAGGGGGCGGCCGCGAAGCGGCGGGGGTATGGAAGCTGGTAAGTGGGGCCCGCGTTTCGCGCAGCGAAGCGTGGGAGCGACAGCGCGTATGCGTTGGCGCGTCCCCGGGCGCCGCCCGGCCGAACTACAATCCCGCTCATGCTGAAATTCTCGAATACCTCCCGCCGGGGGCGCCGGTGAGCGGCCGTGGGGGCAATGACGGTCAGGTCCGCATCATCGGCGGGCGCTGGCGCAATACCCGCCTGCCGGTGCCGACCCTGCCAGGGCTTCGGCCCAGCAGCGACCGCGTGCGCGAGACCCTTTTCAACTGGTTGATGCCCAGACTGGGCGGCGCGCGGGTGCTGGACCTGTTCGCCGGCAGTGGCGCGTTGGGCCTGGAGGCGGTCTCGCGCGGCGCCGCCCACGCCACTCTGGTCGAGCGCGACGCGCAGCTGGGACGCAATCTGACCGCGGCCGTGGCCAAGCTGCAGGCCTCCGACCAGGTCACCGTCGTGCAGGCCGATGCCCTGCGCTGGCTGCAGGGCGCACCGGCACAGCAGGCCGATCTGGTGTTCATCGACCCACCGTTCGCCGATGGCCTGTGGCAGGACGTGCTGGCCCAGCTGCCGCGGCATCTGGCTGCCGATGCTTGGCTGTACCTGGAATCGCCGGCCGGCCACGCGCCGGTGCTGCCGTCGGACTGGCTGCTGCACCGCGAGGGGGGCACCCGCGAGGTGCGCTTTGCCCTGTACCGCCGCGCCACTGCTACACTTTGACCTCATCTGAACATCTGCAACCGCCCATGACCGTGGCCAACCGCCGCATTGCCGTTTATCCCGGCACGTTCGACCCCATCACCAACGGTCATATCGACCTGGTGAGCCGGGCCGCGCCGCTGTTCGAAAAGGTCGTGGTCGGCGTGGCGCAGAGCCCGTCCAAGGGCCCGGCGCTGCCGCTGGAGCAGCGCGTGCAGCTGGCACGTGGCGCACTCGGCCACCACAGCAACGTCGAGGTCATCGGCTTCGATACGCTGCTGGCCCATTTCGTACGTTCGGTCCAGGGCGGGGTGCTGCTGCGCGGCCTGCGCGCGGTGTCCGACTTCGAGTACGAGTTCCAGATGGCCAGCATGAACCGCCACCTGATTCCGGAGGTCGAGACCTTGTTCCTGACCCCGGCCGAGCAGCACAGCTTCATTTCGTCCTCGCTGGTCCGCGAGATCGCGCGCCTGGGCGGCGACGTGTCCGGTTTCGTGCCGGCCGCGGTGCTCGAAGCCCTGCGCAAGGTCCGCGAAGCGAAGGCCGCACAGTCGTAAGCCCCGCTGTACCCGCACCCCATTACGTACAACACCACGCACCATTCCGGGAGGAAACCCATGAACACCACCATGCGCGCGATGCTGATCGCTTCGTTGGCCCTGGCCTTCACCGCCTGCAAGAAGGAAGAGGCCGCTCCGGTCGACGAGGCCAAGCAGGCCCTGGTCGCGCCGTCCAAGGACGACGATGCAGGCTGGAAGAAGTACCTGCAGGAAGTGGCCATCCAGAACATGGGCAACATCAGCAACAGCCCGTTCCTGTACTACCTCTCGCCGGAATCGGACCCGGACTTCCAGGCCAAGTACGAGCGCCAGACCGAGAGCGCGACCCAGGCCGTGGCCCGTGGCGTGCAGCCGGGCAACATGCTGGCCTTCGGTTCGTCGGCCTCGGGCAAGATGGCTGACATGATCCAGGCCGTGTTCAAGGACGTGGCGCCGGATTCGATGAAGGGCGTGCGCGTCGTCTTCATCGGCCAGTCGGCCGACAACGCCCGCGTGCAGGCGGCGGTCCAGCCGACCGGCGCCGAGTACATTTTCGTCGAAGCCAAGTAATACCGAGCCATGGCGGCCATGCTCCGGCATGGCCCGGGCGGCACCCCGCAAGGGTGCCGCTGATGACCTGACCGGCCCGCGCGCCCGCGCTGGCCGGTCCTTTGTCCCAAGGCGCGGGCGAGGAGTATCGCCATGTCGCTGAAAATCAACGAGCTCTGCGTCAACTGCGACGTCTGCGAGCCGGCCTGCCCGAACCAGGCCATTTCGATGGGTGAAACCATCTACGTGATCGACCCTGCGCGCTGTACCGAATGCGTCGGTCATTTCGACGAGCCACAGTGCGTGGTCGTCTGCCCGGTCGAGTGCATCGACCCGGACCCGGAGATCGTGGAAACGGAAGACCAGCTGCTGGCCAAGCTGCGCCAGCTGCAGCACGATCACCCCGAACTCTACGCGGAGCCCCCATCCGAATGAAGACGCTGATCGTCCGCCCCCTGTTGCTGCTCGGCCTGCTGCTGAGCCCGATGGCCTGGGCCGACAGCCCGGCCCGTGCCGAGCGCCCCGATGGCGCAGCCATTGCCAGCGGCCACGCGCTGGCCACCCAGGCAGGTATCGATATCCTGGCGCAGGGCGGCAACGCCTTCGATGCCGCGGTCGCGGTGTCATCCACGCTGGCGGTGGTCGAGCCGATCAGTTCCGGGCTGGGCGGCGGCGGCTTCTTCCTGCTGCACGACGCGGCCACCGGCAAGGATGTGATGCTGGATGCACGCGAGACCGCACCGGCCGCGGCAACTCCGCAGGCCTTCCTCGACAAGCAGGGCAACCTGGACCGTGATCGTTCGGTCAACGGCGCCTGGTCGGCCGGTATCCCGGGCCTGCCTGCAGCGCTCGTCGAGCTGTCGGCCAAGCACGGCAAGCTGCCGCTGTCGGCATCGCTGCAGCCGGCGATCCGCATCGCGCGCGAAGGCTTCCCGGTGTACGACCGCATGGCCAAGGGCTATGCGTCGCGCCGAGAAGTGATGGAGCGCTATCCCGGCACGCGCGAGGTCTACCTGCGCAACGGCAAGCCGATCGCCACCGGTGACCTGTTCAAGCAGCCGGAGCTGGCACAGACGCTGGAGCGCCTGGCCGCGGATGGCTTCGATGGCTTCTACAAGGGCCAGACCGGAAAGCTGTTGCTGGCAGGCGTGAAGCAGGCTGGCGGCAAATGGAGCGCCGAAGAGTTGGCCGGCTACCGCGTGAAGCAGCGCGAGCCGATCGTCTTCAATTACAACGGCTGGAAGATCACCACCGCGCCGCCGCCGTCGTCCGGTGGCATCGCGCTGGCCAGCATGCTGCAGATCCTGGAAGGCTGGGACATCAGGAAGATGGACCCGGCGCATCGTACCCACCTGGTGGTGGAGTCGATGCGTCGCGCGTACCGCGACCGCACCTTCTTCCTCGGCGATCCGGACTTCGTGCAGATCCCGCAGAAGGTGCTGACCAGCAAGGATTACGCACAGGGCCTGCGCGCTACCATCCATCCGGAGAAGGCCACGCCCAGCGACCTGCTGTCGGGCAATCCGACTCCGCTGGAAGACGACGAGACCACGCATTTCTCCATCATCGACCGCGACGGCAACCGCGTCGGCGCCACCCAGACCGTCAACCTGCTGTACGGCTCGGGGTTGATTCCCAAGGGCACCGGCGTGCTGCTGAACAACGAGATGGACGATTTCGCGCTGAAGCCGGGCACGCCCAATGCGTTCGGCGTGATGGGCTATGAAGCCAATGCGCCGAAGCCGGGCAAGCGCATGCTCAGCTCGATGACGCCGACCTTCATGGAGAACGCCGACAAGGTCGTGGTGCTGGGCACCCCGGGTGGCAGCCGCATCATCACCATGGTGCTGCTGGGCATCCTCGGCTACGACGACGGCCTGGATGCACAGCAGGTTGCCGCGCTGCCGCGCTACCACCACCAGTGGCTGCCGGACCTGATCGAAGCCGAGGACGATGCGTTCGACGCGGCGACGGTGAAGCAGCTGCAGGCGATGGGGCACAAGATCGACCTGCCGGGCAATGTGGCTGCAGGCGGCCGCGGGTCCAGCCATGTGTGGGGCAACCTGCAGACCGTGGAATGGGACCGCAAGGCGAACAAGCTGTTCGGCGGCAGCGACCCGCGCAATCCGGTGGGCAGTGCCCAGGTCGTCCCGGCGCGCTGATCCGGTCGTGCCGGCTGCTGGCCGGCAATCCGGCTGATTATCGAAACCCCGCCTTTGCCGGCGGGGTTTTCTGTTTCCCTTCTAGCGATTATTTAACGAGCCGGCGCCGATAATCGACACATGAAACTCTGGTCAATTCGTGGAAACTCGCAGCGCCTCGATGGCGGCGCGATGTTCGGCAACGCGCCGCGCGCGTTGTGGGAAAAATGGGCGGCACCGGACGAGCTCAATCGCATCGAGCTGGCCTGCCGTGCGCTGCTTGCCAGCCCGCTGGAAGGCAAAACCGTGCTGTTTGAAACCGGGATCGGCGCGTTCTTCGACCCGCGCATGCGCGAGCGCTACGGCGTGCAGGAAAGCCAGCATGTGCTGATCGATTCGCTGCGCGAAGCCGGCTTCGAGCACGAGGATATCGACGTGGTGGTGCTCAGCCACCTGCACTTCGATCATGCCGGCGGCCTGCTGGCGGCGTGGAGCGAAGGGCGTGAGCCCGAGCTGCTGTTCCCCAACGCAACCTATGTGGTCGGCGCGCAGCATTGGCAGCGCGCCGTGCAGCCACACCCGCGCGACCGCGCCAGCTTCATTCCGGAACTGCCGGGCCTGCTGCAGGCCAGTGGCCGGCTGGAAGTGGTGGACGGGGAGTACTCGAAGGCGCTCGGCCGCAGCGTGCGCTTCAGCTACAGCGACGGGCATACGCCGGGGCTGATGCTGGCCGAGATCGTCGGTCACGCGCATGCCGGCGAAAGTGCGCACGGTGGCGTGGTGTTCTGTGCCGACCTGATCCCGGGGCGCTCATGGGTACACGTGCCGATCACCATGGGCTACGACCGCAATGCCGAGCTGCTGATCGACGAAAAGCGGCAGTTCCTTGAAGACAAGCTGGCGCGCAACGTGCGGCTGTTCTTCACCCACGACCCGCAGGTGGCGTTGGCGCAGCTGGGCAGGGATGACAAGGGGCGTTTCGTGACCCTGCACGAACAGGGCGAGCTGAAGGCACGCGCCCTGGGGTAATGGAAAGGCCGGGCAACGCCCGGCCTTCACTGATGGCGGCAGGTCCACGCCATGCGTGGATGGCCGTTTCATCCGGATGCGACCGTTACGATGCCTTCAGGCAACTGCTCATGAAGGTCTTGCGCGCATCACCGGTCAATTTTTTCGTGCCGGCATCGGCGTTGCATTTGCGCATGCGTTCCTGCGGCGTTGTCGCGGCCTTGGTCTCGGCGGCATGGCCGCTGAGGCAGGAGCTCTGTGCAGTCTTGTAGGCATCCCCCTTCAAGCCCTTGTTCTTGGCTGAGCATTCGGCCATGCGCTGCTGCTGCGGCGTGGTGGCATTGGCAGCCAGGGGCAGGCCGACCAGCAGGACGGCGGCCAGCAGGAAAGAGGCTTTCATCGGGAGCTCCAAGGGTGGCGGGTGCGCGGAGCATTCGCTTCCAGCCTGCAAGGCCACGTGAAGAACCACGCCATTGCCGCGCCTGCTTGCGGCAACGTTCAGATCGGCGTATTACTTAGCCATATGGGTAAGTATGATCCCGCCATTCAAGACGTCTTCCAGGCATTGGCCGACCCGACCCGGTGCGCGATCGTGGCTGTGCTGGGGCAGGGGCCGCGCACGGTGTCGATGCTGGCCGGGCCCTTCGAGATGGCTTTGCCTTCTCTGATGAAACATCTGGCCGTGCTGGAGCGCAGCGGCGTGGTGCGCAGCCACAAGCGGGGGCGCGTACGCACCTGCGAACTGGTGCCGGCGCGGTTGGGCGAGGCCGAGCAGTGGCTGGCCGAACAACGTGCCGTATGGGAAGCGCGCGCCGACCGCATGGTCGATTTCGTTGAAACCCTTCACCGACAGGAGCAGGCCCATGGCCGTAGACGCAGGCAACAACCCTGACACCGACCTGGTCATCAGCCGTGTGTTGAATGCACCGCGTGCCGCCCTGTGGCGGGCCTGGACCGATCCGGAACTGCTGCGCCAGTGGTGGTGCCCGAAGCCGTGGACCACCGAGGTACGCGCATTCGACCTGCGCCCCGGCGGGGCCTTCCACACCTTCATGCAGGGCCCCGATGGTGGCAGCAGCGACAATCCGGGCAGTTTCCTGGAGATCGTGCCGCAGCAGCGCCTGGTGTTCACCTCGATGCTGGGCGCAGGCTGGCGACCGCAGTCACCCTGGCTGGGCTTCACCGCCGTCATCACGATGGAGGATGACGGGCAGGGCTGCCGCTATACCGCGCGGGTGATGCACCCGGACAAGGCCCTGCGTGACCAGCATGAGCAGCTGGGCTTCTTCGACGGCTGGAACACGGTCATCGGCCAGCTGGAAGCCTTCGCGGCCGGCCTGTAGGCCGCGCTTGGGGTCAGATCCCTTCCGCTGTGAAAGGGCGCTGACCCCGGTTCGCCGGATCAGCCGACGCGGGTCCCGAAGATACGGTCACCGGCATCGCCCAGGCCTGGCAGGATGTAGCCCTTGTCGTTGAGCTGGGCGTCGATGGCCGCGGTGTAGATCTCCACGTCCGGGTGCACGGCCTTGACCGCCTCGATGCCTTCCGGCGCGGCCACCAGGAAAATGCCCTTGATGCGGCGGGCGCCGGCACGCTTGAGCATGTCGATGGTGGCGATCAGCGTGCCGCCGGTGGCCAGCATCGGGTCCAGGATCAGCGCGTCGCGCTCTTCCAGGCGGCCGGTCAGGCGCTCGAAGTAGGGCACCGGCTGCAGGGTTTCCTCATCGCGCTGCAGGCCCACCACGCTGACGCGGGCGGCCGGGATCAGCGACAGCACGCCGCTGAGCATGCCCAGGCCGGCGCGCAGGATCGGCACCACGGTGATCTTGGCGCCCGCAATGCGCTGCACGGTGACCGGGCCGGCCCAGCCGGGCAGGGTGTGCGGCTCGGTTTCCAGGTCGGCGGTGGCCTCATAGGCCAGCAGCGTACCCAGCTCGTTGGCCAGTTCGCGGAAATCCTTGGTGCTGAGCGCAGCGTTGCGCATCAGGCCGATCTTGTGCTGCACCAGCGGGTGGCGCACTTCGACGATCTTCATGGTCGGGAAGGGGAAAAGGAGAGAGGGCGCCATTTTGCCGGATTGGGCGGCCAACCCCAAACCGGGGCCGGAGACGGCCAGCATGAAATGCGCAGGCGCATGTCACGGCCATGCAATCTTGCGGACATACCGTGCAGACCCATTCTTAACAGGAATGGGGATTCCCAGTGCATATCAAGACTCCGTTGGCCGTTGCCATCACGCTGACCCTGGCAATGGGGGCCGCAGCACCGCTGCATGCCGCCGGGCAGCAGGCGGTAGCCGCCACCGGCGCCGTGGCGTCGGACGCGGTCGACCTGGACCGCATCGAAGTGCGCGCCCAGCTCGAATCGCAGATCCGCACGGTCGACCTCAAGCGCAGCAGCGACGCCATCGAAGACGCGGTGTCCTCCGATGCGCTGGGCCAGTACCCGGACAAGAACGTGGCCGAGTCGCTGCAGCGGCTGCCGGGCATCAGCGTCACCCGCGACCAGGGCGAGGGCCGCTTCGTGGTGATCCGTGGCCTGGATGCCAATCTCAACAGCGTCAGCGTGGATGGCATCGCCGTGGGCACGCCGGAGGATTCCAGCCGTGCCGCGCCGTTGGACGTGATCCCGTCCGACTCCACCGAACGCCTGCGCGTGGTCAAGTCGCCGACCCCGGACATGCCCGGTGATGCCATCGGCGGCGCCGTGCTGGTGGAATCGGCCTCGGCCTTCGACCGCGACGGTCGCAGCCTGCGTGGCAAGATCGAAGGCAGCCACCAGCAGTTGTCCGGCGAGACCAGCCCCAAGGCCGCCTTCAACTACAGCGAAGTGTTCAACGACACCTTCGGCGTGGCCCTGGGCGTGAACTACCAGAAGCGGAAGTTCGAGTCGGACAACACCGAAGTGGAGTATGACGGCGAGGATGACGCCGCACCTGGCGACGTCACCGCGATCAACCTGCAGCACCGCAAGTACGAGATCGAGCGCAAGCGCATCGGCGCCAACCTCAACCTCGACTGGCGCCCGAACGAAGACAGCAAGTACTACCTGCGCACGCTGTACAGCCAGTTCGACGATGCCGAAACCCGCCAGCGTGTGATCTTCAACTTCGACGACGCCAAGATGGTCAGGACCGGCACCGACCAGTACCGCCTGGATGGCATGCCGAAGGATTCCATCGACAAGCGCATGCGCTACCGAACCAAGAAGGAAAACACCTTCGCGGCCAGCCTGGGTGGCGAGAACAAGCTGACCAACGCCGTGGTCGACTACAGGGTTGGCTACACCCGTACCGAAGAGCGCGTGAATGACGAGATGGAGGCGCGCTTCAAGCTCAACGGCAAGGCCTTCAACGGCACCCTGGACCAGAGCAGCCGCCTGCCCAGCTACAGCTTCGACAATCCGCAGTGGCTGGACAGCAGCAACTACGCGTTCGACCGCTTCGTGCTTTCGCCCAAGCAGGTGAACGACAAGGAGCACAGCGCGCAGGTCAACGTGCGCTTCGACGGCGACAGCAGCAGCATCAAATTCGGCCTGCTGGGCCGCTGGCGCGACCGCGACGTCAATGTGGATGAGCGCGAACTGCGTGTCGGCCCGAAGGTGGCGCTGTCGAGCTGGAGCACCTCCCCGCCCGAACACCGCCACGGCAACCTGGGTGATGGCATGGATTCGGCCGCGATGCGTGCCTTCTGGGCGGCCAATGGCGGCCAGTACAGTGCCCGCCCGCAGGACGTCGGTGGCAACGCGATGACCTCGCTGGAAGAGGACTACGTGGCCAGCGAAGACATCTTCGCCAGCTATGCGATGGGCACCTGGGATGTGGGCGCGCTGCGCATCATCGGCGGTGTTCGCGTGGAAAACACCCAGTTCAAGGCAGTCGGCAACCAGGTGGACGTGGCCGCCAACGGCCGCAGCTTCACCGTCACCCCGCGCGTGGCCAACAGCAGCTACACCAACGTGCTGCCGGGCCTGCACCTGCGCTATGACGCGGCCGATGACTGGGTGCTGCGCGCCTCGGCCAACAAGACCGTGTCGCGCCCCTCGTTCGGTGACATTTCACCGCGCGTGGGCTACAGCCGCGGTGACGAGGAAGTGCGCCTGGGCAATCCGGAACTGGACCCGTACGAGTCGAAGAACATCGACCTGTCGGTAGAGAAGTACATCGGCAGCAGCGGCATCGTCTCGCTGGGCCTGTTCCACAAGTCGATCGATGGTTACATCGTGGAGACCGTGCGCACCAATGATCCGGCCTACGGCGGCCTGGACGTGACCCAGCCGATCAACGGCCGCAAGGCCACCGTGCGCGGTGCCGAGTTCAACTGGCAGCAGCAGCTGGCCTTCCTGCCGGAGGGCCTGGATGGCCTGCTGGTCGGCGCCAGTGGCACGTGGCTGGATACCGAGTTCGATGCCGGCATCAAGGACCGCCCAGGCGAGGACTTCACCCTGCCGCGCGCCTCCAAGCACGTCTACAGTGCCCACATCGGCTATGAGAAGTACGGTCTGAGTACGCGGCTGGCGGCGGTGTACCGCAGCGAGTACCTGGACAGCATCGGCAAGGGCCGCGCCTTCGACATCTACGTCGCGCCGAACACCCAGCTCGACTTCTCGCTGGACTACAAGTTCACCCCGCGCGTGAGCATGTATCTCGAAGCGCAGAACCTGCTGGACAAGCCGCTTGAGCTGTACCAGGGCACGCGCTCGCGCACCCTGCAGATGGAAGAGTATGGCCGCACCTACGCGCTGGGCCTGAAGGTGGCACTGTGATGGGGCGTCGCATCACTGCCTTGGCCACCGCGCTGGCGGTAGCGCTGGCTGCCGGCTGCACGCCGGCCACCGGCAATGACCCCGCCATGGCCGCGACGTCAGCGAAGGCCAGCGGCGAGCGAGCGGTGACCACCATCGCCGAGGCCTTCCTTTCGCCGATGACCCCGGCTGACAACATCGACTCGCCTGCGGCCTGGCGAGCTCCGGATGGCAGGCTGTGGCTGATCGCCACCGCAAAGGCCACCGACAAGCTGGTGGTCTACGACGGCAGCACCGGCCAGCACCTGCGTGACGTGGGCAGCAGCGGCACCGCACCGGGGCAGTTCGACCGCCCAAACGGCATCGCGGTGATCGACGATCTGCTGTGGATCGTGGAGCGCGACAATCATCGCGTGCAGGTATTGAGCCTGCCGGACTTCGCACCGCTGGCGACGTTCGCTGCGGAGGACCTGCGCAAGCCGTACGGGCTGTGGGTAGACCGCCGCGCCGATGGCTACAGCGTCTACGTCACCGACTCCTGGGACAACGGCGAGGATGCGCAGGGCCGTGACATCCTGCCGCCGCTGGCCGAGCTGGACAAGCGCGTGCGCCAGTATCACGTGACCCGCGATGGTGCGAAGGTCGAGGCGAAGCTCGTCGCCAGCATCGGTGACACCAGCGAAGCCGGTGCACTACGCGTAGTCGAATCGATCTGGGGCGACCCGGATAACGACCGCCTGCTGATTGCCGAAGAGGACGAGAGCTACGCCAGCGAGTTCAAGGTCTACACCCTGTCAGGTCGCTTCACCGGTACCACCTTCGGTCGCGACGTGTTCAAGGCCCAGGCCGAAGGCGTGACCCTGCGCACCTGTGGCAAGGACGGCTGGTGGATCACTACCGAACAGGGCAAGCAGCGCAGCGTGTTCCACCTGTTCGACCGGCATACGCTGAAGCCGGTCGGTGCGTTCCAGGGCAATACCGTGGCCAACACCGATGGCATCTGGATGATGCAGCAACCCAGCGCGCGCTTCCCGCACGGTGCGCTGTATGCCGTGCACGACGACCAGGGCGTGGTTGCGTTCGACTGGGAGAGCATCGCCAAGCAGTTGGCGCTGCCGCTGGAGTGTGGCGCATGAGCGGGCACTGCGTGATGCGTACGCTGGCGCTGAGCTTGCTGCTGGCGTTGCCGTCATTGTCGTTCGCAGCGGCCGAACCGAATACCCAGGTGCCGGCGGGCAGCCGCCACTACGCAGCAACGACGGTACCTGACCGCATCGTCGCCTCGCCGGCGGTCGATCCCAGCCATGGATTCGCTGTCGCCTGGCGTACCGACGGCAGCGTGCAGGCACCGCTGCTGGAGATTGCCCTCGCCGGAGATTCGCCGGCCATCGAGGGCATCCGCCAGGTGCGCGCAACGACCCGTTCGCTACAGACCGAGAATGGTCTGTCGCATCATCATCGCGCCGACATCAGCGGCCTGCAGCCGGATACCCAGTACGTCTACCGCGTGCAGGGCAACGGCAGCTGGAGCGCCTGGAACCAGTTGCGCACACTGGCCGCGGCCGACCAGCCGCTGACCCTGCTGTACTTCGGTGATACCCAGAACAAGAACGTCAGCCATGTCAGCCGGGTAGTGCGCGCCGCGCAGAAGGCCGCACCGCAGGCGCGCATGAGCCTGTTTGCCGGCGACCTGGTCAGCGGCGGCGACAACATGGATGACAGCGAGTGGGGCGAGTGGTTTGCTGCGACCAGCTGGCTGGCGCAGGAAACCCTGGTGGCCCCGGCCATCGGCAACCACGAGTATTTCGAGGAGTTCGAGGACACCCCGCAGGAACGCCGCGTGCTGGGCAAGCATTGGCCGGTGACGTTTGCGCTGCCGGGCAATGGCGCCAGCGCCGCGCAGCAGACCAGCTACTGGTTCGATGCGCAGGGCGTGCGCGTGGCCGTAGTCGATGGCACTTCGGCGCTCGACCTGGGCACCGCCAAGGCACAGGCACAGTGGCTGGACAAGGTACTGGGCGGAAATCCGCAGCCGTGGACCATCGTGCTGCTGCACCAGCCGTTCTACTCGCCGCGCGAAGGACGCGAGAACGCCGCGTTGCGTGACGTGCTGCTGCCGGTGGTACGCCGCCATAACGTCGACCTGGTGCTGCAGGGCCACGATCACACCTATGGTCGCCGTGGTGAAGGGCAGGCCGCGACGCCGCAGTATGTGGTCACCGTGGCGGGGCCGAAGCAGTATCGCCTTTCCGACGAAGCGCGCAGGACGATGGACCCGGTGGCCGAAGACACCCAGTTGTTCCAGGTGTTGAACATCGATCCGCAGCACCTGCGCTATGAAGCACGCACCGTGACTGGCCGTCTCTACGATGCCTTCGAACTGCGCCGTGATGCCAAGGGTGGCAAGCAGCGCACGGAGCTGACCGAAGGCCGCATCACGCCGCGTGACTGCCCGCGCGCGCAGACTGCCAAGGGTCGTGCCGACCGCTGCTGGGAATGAGGACGCACCGATGACCACGCCCCGTCGCATCCTTCCGCTCGCTGCCATCGGCGCCGCCCTGCTGTTGCTGGCCAGTGCAGTGACCGCCGCCGATACCGTGCTGCATCCGTTCCTGGTGGCGCAGCCGAAGCAGGCCCCGCAGGAGGTGAATCTGGCGGTGGAGATTCCGGCCGGCAGCTTCACCAAGTACGAGATCAAGGACGATGGCCTGGTCCATGTGGACCGCTTCCAGTCGATGCCGGTCGCCTATCCGGCCAACTACGGTTCGATGCCGCGCACCCTGGCCGGTGACAACGATCCGCTGGATGCACTGGTGCTGACCCGCGAACCGCTGCATCCGGGCGTGATCGTGCGCTTCCGGCCGATCGGCTACCTGAAGATGATCGACGGCGGCGAGCACGACGAGAAGATCATCGGGGTGCCCACCGACAAGGTTGATCCGAGCTACGCCAACATCCGCGATCTGGCCGATCTGCCGGAGACCGAACGGCAGCGCATCGAGGCCTTCTTCCGGGTCTACAAGGAGCTGCCGGCCGGGCGCAACCCGGTGCAGCTCAACGGTTGGGGCAACGCCGCCGAGGCGCGCGGGCTGATCAGTGAAGCGATGGAGCGATTCAAGCAGTAGACCCACGCCATGCATGGATGGCCGGGCGCGCGCATCTCCTTCACCACCGCTGGCTATCATGTGCGCCTTCCACAACGAAGGCAGTGCCTGTGTCGGTAGCGTTGGTATGGTTCCGCCGTGATCTGCGGCTGCAGGACAATCCGGCCCTGCAGGCCGCGCTGGATGCCGGTCACGACGTGGTGCCGGTCTACATCCATGCGCCGCACGAAGAAGGCGGGTGGGCGCCGGGTGCCGCCTCCGATGCGTGGCGCCACCGTTCACTGGCCGCGCTGGATGCGGACCTGCGCACGCGGGGTTCCTCGCTGGTGCTGCACAGTGGTGACAGCCTGCCGGCCCTGCAGTTGCTGATCGAGCAGACCGGCGCCGGGGCGGTCTACTGGAACCGCAAATACGAACCGGCCACCCAGCCACGCGACGCCACCATCAAGCGCATGCTGCGCGAGCAGGGCATCGACACGCACAGCTGCAATGGCAGCCTGTTGTTCGAGCCTTGGGACATCGCCACCCAGCAGGGCCAGCCGTACAAGGTATTTACGCCGTACTGGCGCAACGTACTCAGTCATTGGCGCCTGCCTTCGCTGCAGGCCGCACCGAAGGCACTGGCGGCACACGCGGTCGACAGCCTCGCACTGGATGATCTCCAGCTGGCACCGACGCTGGACTGGGATACCGGCTTCTGGGAACACTGGCAGCCGGGTGAAGCCGGTGCGCTGGAAGCACTGTCCGTCTTTGAAGATGGTGCCCTGCGCGGGTATCGCGAGCAGCGGGACCTGCCGGACCGTGTCGGTACCTCGCGGCTGTCACCGCACCTGCATTTCGGCGAAATCGCCCCCTGGCGGATTGCCCATGCGCTGGAAGGGCTGCGTAGTGCCGGCACCGACGCCGACATCGACGGCTACCTGCGCCAGCTGGGCTGGCGTGACTTCGCTTACCACCTGCTGCATCACTTCCCGAAGACGCCGACCGACAACCTCAACCCCCGTTTCGATCGCTTCCCATGGGCAACGCCCAGTGACGCGCAGCTGCACGACTGGCAGCGCGGCAACACCGGCGTGCCGATCGTCGACGCCGGCCTGCGCGAGCTGTGGCACACCGGCTACATGCACAACCGGGTGCGGATGATCGTTGCCAGCTACCTGTGCAAGCACCTGCGTGCGCACTGGCTTCACGGCGCGCGCTGGTTCTGGGACACCCTGGTCGATGCCGACCTGGCCAACAACACGATGGGCTGGCAATGGGTGGCCGGGACCGGCGCCGATGCCGCACCGTACTTCCGCGTGTTCAACCCGGTCACCCAGGCCGAGAAGTTCGACCCGCAGGCCCGCTACATCAGCCGCTGGGTGCCCGAACTGGCGGCGCTGCCGGTGAAGGCGCGCTTCGCGCCGTGGCAGCATCCACAGTTGCTGGCGGCGCATGCCCCGGGCTATCCGCGTACGCCGCTGGTGGATCTGGCGGCTGGCCGCGATGCCGCGCTGGCTGCCTACCGGCAGTCAGGAGCGGGGTAAAGTGCGGGTTGAGTGATCCGGTCAGTTAGCTGAACGCGGCCCTGTCGGCGTGCCCGATCATCATTCCGGCATCGCATCGGGCTGTTTATTCTCTTTGCGCCCGCAGGCCGCCGGCCAACCGGAAACCAAGGAGAACCTCATGATCCGCAACACCACCCGCAACGTCGCATTGGCCCTGATGAGTGCGGCCGTCCTGTCGGCCTGCGCCACCGGCGGCTCCTACGTACAGAGTGACCAGTACGGCAACCCGACCGAGCAGCAGAACCGCACCGGCCGCAACGCCCTGATCGGTACCGCCATCGGCGTGGCCGCCGGCCTGCTGACCGGCGACAGCGCCACCGAGCGCCGCCAGCATGCCCTGATTGGTGCTGGTATCGGCGCGCTCAGCGGCGCCGCGGTCGGCCAGTACCAGGATCGCCAGGAACGCGCACTGCGCGAGCGCACCGCCAATACCGGCATCGATGTGCAGCGCCAGGGCGACAACATCATGCTGAACCTGCCGGACGGCATCACCTTCGATTTCGGCAAGTCGACCCTGAAGCCGCAGTTCTATGGTTCGCTCAACGGCGTCGCAGGCACTCTGCGTGACTACAACCAGACCATGATCGAAGTGGTCGGCCACACCGACAGCATCGGCAGCGACGCGGTCAACAACCGCCTGTCGAAGGAACGTGCCGACTCGGTCGCGCAGTACCTGATCGGCCAGGGCGTGCAGAGCGTGCGTATCGAAACGCTGGGCGCCGGCAAGTCGTACCCGATTGCCGACAACAGCACCGACGCCGGCCGCGCCAAGAACCGCCGTGTCGAAATCCGTGTGATTCCGCTCAAGCAATAACGCGTAGCGTTATTGCGATTCCGGCGCAGCCGGAACGGAAATGCCGCCCTTGCAGGCGGCATTTTTGTAGGTGCCGAGCTTGCTCGGCACGCCGATAGCGTTCCCGTTCGCGGCTTCTCCGAACGGCGCCGACCAAGGTCGGCATCTACCGGAAGCCCGGCGCAGCCGGAACGAAAATGCCGCCCTTGCAGGCGGCATTTTTGTGGGTGCCGAGCATTGCTCGGCACGCCGATAGCGCCTGTAGAGCCGAGCCACGCTCGGCTACCTCTTCTGGTAGATGCCAACTTTGGTCGGCGCCGTTCGAAAGGCAGTCGAGCATGGCTATGCCGGTCGTCCTGACCGGCACCCGTCGGGCCGTCGCAAGCGACGTTGGTAGCGGCTCCTGCCGCTACCTTCGACGCTACAGAAAGCGGCATCGCGCGCTCGGGTAGATCTACGCCATGCGTGGATACCCTCGGTCATGCCGCCGAGGCGGCCACCTTCTCCAGGATCCGCTTGCCGCTGCTTTCCAGCGCAGCGTCTTCCTTTTCTTTCTGCTGCTGTGCCAGCTTCGCGCCCGGGCATTGCGCCAGCATGTAGTTGGCGTCGAAGTTGAGCTTCTCGACCAGGAAGTCGACGAACGCACGCACCTTCGGCGAGACCAGGCGGCCACCGGCGAACACGGCGTTGAAGTCCACTTCCGGGCCGGTCCAGCCGGCCAGCACGCGGCGCACCATGCCCGATTCAACGAACGGCTTGGCCATCACGTCGCCGGTCAGCAGCAGGCCTTCGCCGCACACCAGCGCACCATTGAGCGCAGACATGTCGTTTGCGGTCATCAGCGGGGTAACAGGGAAGTCGCGCAGCTCGCCGCCGTTCTCGCCCAGCTGCCAAGTGAAGCGCGGCGAGTTGCCGGTGTGGTACGGCTTGCGCATCGCCAGGATGCGATGGAACTGCAATTCTTCCGGATGCAGCGGCTCGCCATAACGTTCGATGTAGGCTGGGCTGGCGAACACCTGCGTGCGCAGGCTGCCGAGCTTGCGCGCGACCAGATTGGAATCGGGCAAGGCACCCACGCGCAGCGCCAGATCGGCTTCGCCGGCAATCAGGTCCAGCTTCTCGTTGCCCATATGCATGTCCAGGCGGATCTCTGGATACTGGGCATGGAACTGGCCCAGCAGCGGCGCAATCCAGGTGATGCCGATCGAGTAAGGCACAGTGAAGCGCAGCCAGCCACGCGGCCCGGACTGCAACTGGCTCACTGCGCTCTCGGCTTCTTCAAGCTCGCGTGCGATGCGTTGGCAATGTTCGTGATAGATCGAACCGGCTTCGGTCAGGCCGAGGCGGCGCGTGGTCCGGTGCAGCAGGCGCGCACCCAGGCGCGTCTCCAGTTCCTGCACCTTGCGGCTGACCGTGGTCTTGGGCAGGCCGAGCGATTTGGCAGCGGCAATGAAACTGCCTTGCTCGACCACTTTGACGAAGATCAGCGTCTCGTTGAGATCGTGGGACATGGTCTGGGATCCTGGACGTCGGGGATGGGACAATCGTGACAGAACGATTGGACCGGGAGCGGGATGATTATTCCCCTTAATCAGGACTAATCAAGTAAAGGTTTGAGGTCTATCGTGGCGCCATTCGTTAATTGGAGCCCGTCCGCCATGAGCCTGCGCAACATTCTTGCCCGTCTCCGGAACGCCGGCCAGAGCAGCCTGGACCTGGCAATGACCGTTGAAGTCCGCCCGAGTTCCTTGGTACACAAGGACTTTCGTGAGTTTACCGCGCCCATGCGTCAGCAGCGTGGCGGTGCCATCCGCCTGGTCCCGCACAAGGGCGACCGGCTGCGTCGAATCGGGACTATCCCGGATTTGGGAGGAAATGTCCCGTGAATGGGATGCTGACGCCCGAAGTCCTGGTCCTCGGCGGCACCGGTGCCGTCGGCCAGGGCGTGGTTGGCGCATTGCTGGAAGCCGGCAGCCCGGTGCTGGTGGTCGGTCGCGATCCGGGCCGGCTGGCGGCGCTGCATGAGCAGTTCGCCGACGAGCCGGGCCTGGAGACGCTGCTGGGTTCGCTCAGCGATGACGGCTCGGCGCGCGCACTGGCCGAACGCATCGCGCATCGCCCGCGTCCGCTGGCCGCCGTGATCGCCGCAATGGGTGGTCCTTACCGTCGCGGCCGGGTGACCGACCGCAACGGCGATGAACTGCTGGGCGCGATGCAGGCCGACCTGATGCCGCACGTGCACGCGGTGCGTCACCTGCTGCCGCTGCTGCAGGACAACGTGCACGCACGACGCTACGTGATGATCGGCAGCCCGGCCAACGCCAAGCCGTGGGCGGGCTACGGCGAGACCTCGATTACCACCGCCGCGCTGCGCATGTACGCGCAGGTGGTGCACCAGGAAGCGCAGGCGCTGGGCGTGCGCGCGCAGATGCTGGAAGTCTGCAGCCCCGTCTGTACCCCGGCCAACGCGGCCAATGCCTGCATCGAGTGGCCCAGCTCGCTGCTGGTCGGCCGTCGCGTGGTCTCGCTGCTGGATGGTTGCCGCGACAACCGCGCCATCGTCCGCTGTGACAGCAGCGATGCCGAACTGCCGCGCGGCCTGCTGCACTTGGAAGTTCCCCCTTTGTGGCGCGATACCGCAGGCGTCGCTTGACCTCGACCATGGTTGAGGTCGCAGTATGCGGCGCCGATTTTTGCAACACGTTCTCATCTAGCTGTACCACCCCTCCGTACGGATGCATGCCATGACTTCCCCCAATACCACCCCACATCGTTTCGGCCATCGCATCGCGATGGTCGGCGTGTCGATCCTCGCCGCGGCCGTGCTGGCGGCCTGCAGCGGCGGCCATGCCGAAGAAGCCGGTGCACCGCCTCCGCCGCAGGTCAGCGCAGCGCCGGTGCTGGTCAAGCAGGTCAGCCAGTGGGACGAATTCAGCGGCCGCGTCGAAGCGGTACAGAGCGTTGAACTGCGTCCGCGCGTGTCCGGCTACATCGACAAGGTCAACTACGTCGAAGGCCAAGAAGTGAAGAAGGGCGAAGTGCTCTTCACCATCGACGCGCGCAGCTACCAGGCCGAGTACGATCGCGCTGCCGCAGAACTGGCCCGTGCCCGCACCCAGGCTACGCTGGCCCGCAGCGAGTCCGAGCGTGCCAAGCGCCTGTCCGAGCAGCAGGCGATCTCCACCGAGACCGCCGAACAGCGTCGTGCGGCGGCCGACCAGTCCGGTGCTGCGGTGCAGGCCGCGCAGGCAGCGCTGGACGCGGCCCGGCTAAACCTGGAGTTCACCAAGGTGCGCGCACCGATCGACGGCCGTGCCGGCCGCGCGATGGTCACCGCTGGCAATCTGGTTACCGCCGGCGACAGCGCCAGCGTGCTGACCACGCTGGTCTCGCTGGACACGGTGTTCGTCTATTTCGATGCCGACGAGAGCACTTTCCTGCGCTACGCCCAGATGGCGCGCAAGGGCGAGCGCCCGAGCGAGCGGGACAGCGAGCTGCCGGTGAAGGTCGGCCTGTCCGGGGAAGAGGGCTATCCGCACTCGGGCAAGGTCGATTTCCTCGACAACCAGGTGGCGCGCAGCACCGGCACCATCCGCGTCCGTGCGCTGCTGGACAACGCCGACCGCCAGTTCACGCCGGGCCTGTTCGCCCGCGTGCAGCTGCTCGGCAGCGGCCAGTTCCAGGCCCTGCTGATCGACGACAAGGCCGTGCTGACCGACCAGGACCGCAAGTACGTCTACGTGGTCGACAAGGATGGCAAGGCCCAGCGCCGTGACATCCAGCTCGGCCGCACCGCCGATGGCCTGCGCATTGTCGAGCACGGCCTGGCCGCCGGCGACAAGGTGATCATCGACGGCGTGCAGAAGGTCTTCATGCCGGGCATGCCGGTGCAGGCCAAGGCCGTGGCGATGCAGCCGCAGGCTGCGCCGGCACCGGGCCGTGATGCCACCGCTGCGCTGAACCACTGATCCGCCCGCTCCTGATCCGCGTCCCCGCTTAGCTGCCGGCGCCAGCGGCAGCCTTCCGTGCCTTCGTCATATCGACGAGGGGCAGGGTGGCTGTTGCCCGCCGTCGGCCTTTCCCAGGAATTCCTCCATGGACTTTTCCCGTTTCTTCATCGACAGGCCGATCTTCGCGGCGGTGCTGTCGATCGTGATCTTCGTCGCAGGCCTGATCACGATTCCGATCCTGCCGATCAGCGAGTACCCGGAAGTGGTGCCGCCGTCGGTGGTCGTGCGTACGGTGTATCCGGGCGCCAACCCCAAGGTCATTGCCGAGACCGTCGCCACGCCGCTTGAAGAGGCCATCAACGGCGTCGAAGGCATGATGTATCTGAAGTCGGTTGCCGGCTCGGACGGCGTGCTGCAGATGACCGTCACCTTCCGCCCGGGCACCGACCCGGACGCGGCGGCGGTGAAGGTGCAGAACCGCGTGGCGCAGGCACAGGCACGCCTGCCCGAGGACGTGCGCCGGCAGGGCGTGACCACGCAGAAGCAGTCACCGACCTTCCTGATGGTGGTGCACCTGACCTCGCCGCAAGGCAAGTACGACACCCTGTACCTGCGCAACTACGCGCGCCTGCACGTCAAGGATGCGCTGGCGCGTATTCCGGGCGTGGGTGACGCGCAGATCTTCGGCGGTGGCGACTACGCCATGCGCGCCTGGCTGGACCCGGACAAGGTGGCTTCGCGCGGCCTGACCGCCAGCGACGTGGTGCGCGCCATGCGCGAGCAGAACGTGCAGGTGTCGGCCGGCCAGCTTGGCGCCGAACCGCTGCCGGACAGCAAGTTCCTGACCCTGATCAACGCCCAGGGCAGGCTGAAGACCGAAAAGGAATTCGGCGACATCGTGCTCAAGAGCGGCACCGATGGCGAGATCGTGCGCCTGTCCGACGTGGCCCGCCTGGAACTGGGTGCCGGTGACTACACCCTGCGCTCGCAGCTGGACGGCAAGAACGCGGTCGGTATCGGTATCTTCCAGTCGCCGGGTGCGAACGCGCTGGAAATCCGCGACCAGGTCATCTCGACGATGGACGAGATGCAGAAGACCATGCCGGCCGACGTGAAGTACGAAGCGGTGTATGACACCACCATCTTCGTGCGCGATTCGATCAAGGCTGTGGTCTCCACGCTGCTGGAAGCCATCGCGCTGGTGGTGCTGGTGGTGATCCTGTTCCTGCAGACCTGGCGTGCCTCGATCATCCCGTTGATCGCGGTGCCGGTGTCGGTGGTGGGTACCTTTGCCGCGCTGTACCTGCTGGGCTTCTCGATCAACACGCTGAGCCTGTTCGGCCTGGTGCTGGCGATCGGCATCGTGGTCGACGACGCGATCGTGGTGGTGGAGAACGTCGAACGCAACATCGAGGAAGGGTTGTCGCCCACCGCCGCGGCTCACCAGGCCATGCGCGAGGTCTCCGGCCCGATCGTGGCGATCGCGCTGGTGCTGTGCGCCGTGTTCGTGCCGATGGCGTTCCTGTCCGGTGTCACCGGCCAGTTCTACAAGCAGTTCGCGGTCACCATCGCCATTTCCACGGTGATCTCGGCGATCAACTCGCTGACCCTGTCGCCGGCCCTCGCCGCGCGCCTGCTGAAGGCCCACGGTGCCCCGAAGGACGGCCCGAGCCGCCTGATCGACCGCCTGTTCGGTTGGGTGTTCCGTCCGTTCAACCGCTTCTTCAAGTCCAGCTCGGAGAAGTACGAGCGTGGCGTGGCCCGCATCCTCGGCCGTCGTGGTGCGGTGTTCGTGGTCTACGCGATCCTGCTGGTCGGTACCGGCGTGATCTTCAAGCTGGTGCCGCCGGGCTTCATCCCGACCCAGGACAAGCTGTACCTGATCGCCGGTGTGAAGCTGCCGGAAGGCTCCTCGATCGCGCGTACCGATGAAATGTTGCGCAAGGTCGCCAAGATCGCCCAGGAAACCGATGGCGTGGCCCACACCATCTCGTTCCCGGGCTTGAACGCGCTGCAGTTCACCAACACGCCGAACACGGGTGTGGCGTTCATTCCGCTCAAGCCGTTCGCCGAGCGCCATGGCCGCACTGCCGCGCAGATCAACGCCGAGATCAACCAGAAGATCGCCGGGCTGCAGGAAGGCTTCGCCTTCGCGATGATGCCGCCGCCGATCCTCGGCCTGGGCAACGGCAACGGCTACCAGATGTTCATCGAGGACCGTGGCAACCTGGGTTACGGCGCGCTGCAGAATGCCGTACAGGCGATGCAGGGCACCGTGGCGCAGACGCCGGGCATGGCATTCCCGATTTCCAGCTACCAGGCCAATGTGCCGCAGCTGGATGCCGAGGTCGACCGCGTCAAGGCCAAGGCGCAGGGCGTGCAGCTCACCGAACTGTTCGACACCCTGCAGACCTACCTCGGTTCGGCCTACGTCAACGACTTCAACCAGTTCGGCCGTACCTGGCAGGTGATCGCCCAGGCCGACGGTCCGTACCGCGAGACGGTCGAGGACATCGGCAAGCTGCGCACCCGCAACGACCGCGGCGAGATGGTGCCGATCGGTTCGATGGTCACCATCAAGCAGACCTTCGGCCCGGACCCGGTGCTGCGCTTCAATGGCTATCCGGCGGCTGACCTGGCCGGTGAAGCCGACCCGCGCCTGCTGTCCTCCGCCGAGGCGATGAACAAGCTGACCGAGATCGCCGGCAAGGTGCTGCCGGTGGGCATGACCACCGAATGGACCGACCTGAGCTACCAGCAGGCAACCCAGGGCAAGGCGGCCTTCATTGTCTTCCCGGTGGCGATCATGTTGGCCTTCCTGGTGCTGGCCGCGTTGTACGAGAGCTGGTCGCTGCCGCTGGCGGTGATCCTGATCGTGCCGATGACCCTGCTGTCCGCGCTGTTCGGCGTGTGGTTGACCGGTGGTGACAACAACGTGTTCGTGCAGGTCGGCCTGGTGGTGCTGATGGGCCTGGCGTGCAAGAACGCGATCCTGATCGTCGAGTTCGCCAGAGAGCTGGAGATGGGCGGCAAGGGCATCGTTGAAGCGGCATTGGAAGCCTGCCGCCTGCGTCTGCGCCCGATCGTGATGACCTCCATCGCCTTCATCGCCGGCACCGTGCCGCTGGTGCTGTCGCACGGTGCAGGCGCCGAAGTGCGCTCGGTGACCGGTATCACCGTGTTCGCCGGCATGCTGGGCGTGACTCTGTTCGGCCTGTTCCTCACCCCGGTGTTCTACGTGGCCCTGCGCAAGTTCGTCACCCGCAACGGTGGTGGCCAGCTGGTGCAGCACGGCGAGCCGACCATCCACCACTGATATGGAACCCCGTCGCCGCCGGTTATTGGCCGGTGGCGGCTTTCCCCTCACAAGGCATGCATCCATGAACACCCATCAGAACAAGATCGCGCTGGTCACCGGCGCCACCCGTGGCATCGGCCTGGAAACTGTGCGCCAGCTGGCCCAGGCTGGCGTGCACACGCTGCTGGCCGGTCGCAAGCGTGAGACCGCCGTGGAGCTGGCACTGAAGCTGCAGGCTGAAGGCCTGCCGGTCGAAGCCCTGCAACTGGACGTGACCGACGCGGCCAGCATCGCCGAAGCGGTCGAGCAGGTGCGCCAGCGCCATGGCCGCCTCGACATCCTGGTCAACAACGCCGGCATCATGATCGAGAACCCCGCGCAGGCACCGTCGGAACAGTCACTCGATACCTGGAAGCGCACTTTCGACACCAACGTGTATGCGCTGGTGGCGGTCACCCAGGCCTTCCTGCCGCTGGTCAAGCAGGCCAAGTCCGGGCGCATCGTCAACGTATCGAGCATGCTCGGCTCGCAGACCCTGCACGCCGACCCGGCGTCGGGCATCTACGATTTCAAGATCCCGGCCTACAACGCCTCCAAGGCGGCGGTGAACAGCTGGACCCTGAGTCTGGCCTACGAACTGCGCAATACCCCGATCAAGGTCAACACCGTGCATCCGGGTTACGTGAAGACCGACATGAACGGCGGCAACGGCGAAATCGAAATCAGCGAAGGCGCACGTTCCAGCGTGGAAATGGCGTTGATCGGTGAATCCGGCGCCAGCGGCAGCTTCACCTACCTGGGCGAGGTGCTGCCATGGTGATCCGCACGTTGGCGATGGCCGTCTCCAGCCTGGTGCTGGCAGGCTGTGTCAGCGTCGGCCCCAACTACAAGGCGCCGGTACAGGAGCCTGTGGTGCTGCAGGGTGCGCAGCAGCCGGTGTTCAGCACCGCCTCGCCGGTGGCCAGCTGGTGGGCGCAGTTCGATGATCCGGTGCTGGAACAGCTGGTGCATGGCGCACTGTCGGACAACCTGGATCTTCGCGTGGCCGTGGCCCGCGTCAGCCAGGCCCGCGCGGTGTTCGTCGAAAGCCGTTTCGACCAGGCCCCGCACATCACCGCAGGCGGCAGCTACGACCGCCGCAAGCAACCCGATCCGCAGCTGGGTGGGCAGCGGGTGTTCAGTGAAAGCTACCAGCTCGGCTTCGACGCCGGCTGGGAGCTGGATCTGTTCGGCCGCAAGCGCCGTGCTGCAGAAGCCGCGCGCGCCGACCTCGACGCCGAGCAGGCCAACCTGGCCGATGCGCAGGTGCTGGTCGCCGCCGAAGTGGCGCGCAACTACTTCGAGCTGCGCGGTACGCAGAAGCGCATCGCCGTGGCCCAGCACACGCTGGTCAACCTGCGCGATACGCAGAAGCTGACCGAGGCGCGCTGGGAGCTGGGCGCCGGCAGTGAGCTGGACGTGCAGAGCAGCCGTGCACGGCTGAAGGCGATCGAGGCCGACATTCCGCTTCTGGAAGTGGCCGAGACGCAGTCGCGTAACCGGCTGGCGGTGCTGCTGGGCCAGCGCCCGGAAACGCTGACCGCCATGCTGGCACCACATGACGTGCCGGCATTCGCCAAGGCACTGCCGCTGGGCGATACCCGCGAGCTGCTGCGCCAACGCGCCGACGTGCGCGTGGCCGAGCGTCGCCTGGCCGCTGCTACCGCACGCGTGGGCGTGGCTACTGCGGACCTGTTCCCGCGGCTGTCGCTGTCCGGTTTCGTCGGCTTCCTCGGCGGCGATGCAAGTGGCCTGGTCAATGGCAACAACAAGGCCTGGTCGCTGACCCCGTCGCTGAGCTGGGCAGCATTCGACTTCGGCACCGTGCGTGCACGCCTGCGTGCCAGCAAGGCCGAGGCCGAAGGCGTGGCAGCACAGTATGAGCAGGCCGTGCTGCTGGCACTGGAAGACACCGAGAACGCGCTGACCCGCTATTCCAAGCAGCAGGCGCGGCTGGCGATCGTGGTCGAGCAGGCGCAGGCGGCACGCCGCGCTGAGTCGCTGGCGCAGATCCGCTACCGCGAGGGCTCGGAGGACTTCCTGACCCTGCTGGATGCGCAGCGCACGCAACTGGCGGCCGATGATGCGTTGGCGGCCGCCGAGTCCGAGGTCAACGTCAGCGTGGTGGGCGTGTACAAGGCGCTGGGGGGATGGGGTCAATCACCGCAGCCGCCGAGTGTGGCGCAGGTGCAGTAACCGCAGGGGACGGAAGCAGTGGCTTCCGTCCCTTTCTTCTTTCAGGGCCAGTGATTGGCAGGCACCTCGCGCTCGCGCATGCGCACGATGCAGAAGCGATGGCCGGTCGGTGCTTCCATTACCCACCAACGTTTGACGAAGCCGATCCGGCGCGCGCCGAGCCTCTCCAGGCGGTCGGCCTCGGCGTCGATGTCGTCGCTCTCGATGTCCAGGTGCACCCGTGAAGGGTGATCGACGCGCTGTACTTCCACGTTCAGGCCCGCAGGAGCGCCCTGCAGGTCAGCGTACTCGGCGCCATCTTCGGCATACGATGGCTGCGCCTGCAGGCCGAGTGCGGCCGCCCAGAAGCGTGCGCCTTCGTCAGCGGGCGTGTCCTGGCAGTCGATGATGAATCCGGCCAGACGGCTCTGGTGCGCCATGACGTCCTCCGCAGATTGGGAATGGAGGAAGGGTAGCGCGTCGCGCGCTGTGGACGTTGTCACAGTCATGACGTTTCTGACTCTGCCAGAACCGGGGCCTGCGGTGTAACTAGTGGGGCAGAGTCCAGGAGGGAAGGCGATGAGCGATGACAAACGCGATACCCAGCGCATGCTGTTTGGTGATCCGGGACCGCCTGGCGCAGGGCTGTCGGTAGCGGTCGTAGTGCTGATGGTGCTGGCGACGATGGCCGCTGCCATCGGTTTCCTGCGGCTGCCCGATCCGATGCTGGGGCTGGGGCTGATCGGCGTTGCCGTGTTTCTCGCCGTCGGCGCCCGCATCTGCCAGGCGCGCAACCAGCACCAGGCGTTGTACCGGCTGTTGTCGCGGCAGCCGCCGCCGTAGCCACGGCTGCCGCAGGGAGTCAGTGCTTCGGCCAGTCCAGCGTGACCACCAACGGGAAGTGGTCCGACGGCAGCACGCCATCGATGCGACGATCATCGGTAAGGAAGCTGCGCGCATGGAAGCCGCGCACCAGCACCCAGTCCAGCTGCACGGTGGCCTTGCCGGTGAAGTTGTGGAAGGTCAGGCGCGGACCCTGCGGAGCCCTCACCTGGGTACGGGTGTCCAGCAGGAGGCGGGTGAACGCCTTGTAGGTGTCACCGCCTGGCTCGCTGTTGAAGTCACCGGTCAACACCACCGGCAGGTCGGCCGGCAGTGCTTCCAGGCGCTTGCCGATCAGCTCGGCACCCTTCACCCGGCGTGGTTCGTCCTCGTCGCGGTAGGGCAGGTGGGTATTCATGAAATAGAAGCGACGGCCGTCGTCCAGGCGCCGGAACAGGGCCCAGGTAACCATGCGCGGGTACAGATTGCCCCAGGTGATGCTGCCGGGTACATCGGGTGTATCGGACAACCAGAAGTTGCCGGATTCCTCGATGGCCAGCACCTTGCTGTCGTAGAACACGCCCATGTGTTCATCGCCGCTGCCACCGCGGCGGCCTTCACCGAACCAGCGGTAGCCGGGCAGGTGCCCTGACAGGTAGTCGGCCTGTTCCTTCACCAGCTCCTGCGTGCCGATCACCGCCGGATGCGCGTCGAGGATCACCTTGACCATGGCATCGCGACGGTCGGGCCAGCGCTTGCCCGGTTCGGTATCGGCCGGAGTGCGGACATTGAACGACATTACTTTCAGCGGCGCCGGTGCAGCAGCCCAGGCGACGCCAGGCAGAGCAAGCGCCAGCAGCGCACACAGCGCAGGGCGACGGAAACGCGACAACATCGTGGAATCCCTCCATTCCATGAAAACGGTTTCACGAAGCATGCCACGGAAGGCGAGGGCAGCGGTATGCCTGGATGGGCGGCTGGGAGATGCCGGGCGGGCGGTGAAGGCGCCGCCCGGCGGATCGTGCGGGCGCGATCAGGGGTCGTAGATCATCCCGTTTTCGTCGCGGTTGTAATGGCCGGTGACTTCGCGGGTGCCGTCGTCGTAGATCACGTACGACGTGCAGCGCTGGTGGAATACGTTGCCAGCGATGCGGAAGGGCACGCATTCCTCCTGGACCTCGACGACTTCGGCCGCCATCGTGGTGCCGACCGGAGCCAGTGCGGCCACGGCCAGCACGGCGGCAAACGCACATGCCGGAAAACCTTGATGCAGTCTCATCCTTACGTTCCTTGTCGATGGGGGGGGCTTACATCAGATAGGGATTGCCGTACTCGTCGATCCAGTACTCGCTGAGGAAGATCTCACCGTCCACGTCGGGCATGGTCACGATGCAATGCTGGTGGAAGCGATAACGCTCCACTTCAAACGGTTCGCAGCGGGTTATGCTGCCGGGCGGGTCGGCACCCCCGCGCTCGCCGTGCCGGACGACATCATTCCAGCGAACGTCACAATCAGTGCCGCCATCGAAGCCAGTTGCAGTTTCATAAGCATCATCCTTGCTTTCTGCAATCGCGCACATGCGCATGGCGTGTGTAGCACGCGAACCAGGCCGCCGGAAGTGTCTCGCCCGGATCAGTCCTCGATCTCGCCGCGCCGACTGGCAGCGCGTACCGCCTGCGCGGTGGTTGCCACTCCCAGACGCTGGCGCGCGCGACGCAGGTGATTTTCCACTGTACGAGCGGAAAGCCCCAGCGTGGCCGCGATCTCCGCCTGGCGACGGCCGGCGGCGACCCAGCGCAGCACCTCGCGTTCGCGCGTGCTCAACGTACGTCCGGAAAGTTCGCCGGGTGTCTCTGCAAGCCGGCGTGCGGCACGGAATGCTGCAGCTGCAGCAGCATCCAGCAGCAGCCGCGCGCTGGCCGATGCATCGATCGCTGTCCCGGCAAAACTGATCGCGCCTTCCAGGCCGGTGGTGCCGAACACCGGCACCTGCAGGCCGTGCAGGCCTTCACCACGAGGCTGCTTCACCACCTGATAGCGTTCGCCGCGAACGCCCTGGCGCTTGCTCCAGAAGAACGGCGCGTCACTGTCCAGCACGTGGCGATTGACCGGACAGGCGTGCAGGTAGCGCTCGAGGTCGGTACTGCTGCCGTCGCCGAACCAGTCGCCCTCGATCCAGTACACGCGCTGGGTACCGCGCTCCAACCCCGTGCCGGTGGCGAACACCAGCACGCGGTCGTAGCCGAGTGGTGCAGAGATGCTGCGCAGTACCGCGCCCACCGAACTCAGTGAGCGAGCGCGTTCCAGTTCCAGCAACGCCTGCACCAGATCGTCCATCCCGATCAGCGCCCGGCCAGTGCGTCGAGCAGCGTGCGCGCGGCCAGCTTGCCCAGCGCATTGCCGGCCAGCGGGCTGTCACCGGTCAGCAGTAGGCGGTCCTGCAGCACGCTGCCATCGATGCCGTCATTGACGATCTGCACGCCCTGCTGCGCCAGGCGTTCACCGAAGAACCACGGCAGCTGCCCGGGCATGTAGCCGATCTCCGGTGTCTGCCGGTCCATCGCATCGGGGAAGGCACAGATGCGGTAGCCGCGGAACAACGAGCCACCGTCGGCCTCGTCGACGCCTGCGGCCAGCAACGCGGCCGGGCCGTGGCAGAGGGTGATGATGTGGCGTTGCTCGGCCATCGCCCAGTGCAGGGCTGCCTTTACCGCGCGACTCTGCGGCAGTCCGATAAGGGCGCCATGGCCACCGGGAATGAACACGGCTGCATAATCCGATGCGGCATCGAGGCCTGCCACCACCTCAGCCAACGGCAGTGGCTGGCGGAAGCGGGCTTCGTAGCGGTCGTACAGTCCGCCGATCTCCTTGTCCTCGCGCGGGAACGCCCACCACTCGAACTTTGCGGCGTTGCCGGACAGCGTGGCCACATCGATGTCGAAGCCGGCCTTGTCCAGGTGGTACATCGGCAGCAGGGTTTCCACCGGATGGTTGCCGGTGGAGAACAGGTGGCCGTTGGCAGTAGGCAGATAGCGTTCGTCCGCAGCGATCATCAGCACCTTCCAGCGGCCATCACGGCGCGCGTCGGGATAGTCGGCACCGGACAGGTCGCTCTTCGCCGACGTGAACTGTGACAGCGCGTACGGAGACGGGAAGAAGGCGTCGCGCTCGGCCGGGTCGGGGCTGGGATGGCGGCTGGGCTCTTGCGTGTTCATGCGGACCTCCAGTGGGGTAGTGGAGCCAGCATAGAAGGGCTGATGCGTACGTGCGATGAGGGTTTTCCCCTCATTCGCGCGACGCTTCCATCTGTTGGCGCCAGGCATTCGGGCTCATGCCGAAAGCACGGCGGAACGCACGGCTGAATGCTGGTTCGGAGAGATACCCGACGTCTCCGGCGATCTGCGAAACCCGCCGGTTTCCGCTGCGCAGCAGCTCCGCGGCCAGCTGCAATCGCGATCCAGCGAGATAACGCATCGGTGACATGCCGGTGGCCAGGCTGAACCGCTGCGCGAAGTTCGAGCGGGACTGATTCAGGCTTGCCGCCAGAGACTCGACCGTCCATGCCTGTGCGGGGTGTGCCTGCATCAACGCCAGTGCCCGCCCGATCAATGGGTCGGCCAGTGCGTGCAGACGCTGGCAGTTGTGAGGGCTGGAGGTTCCCAGCCAGTAGCGCAGCGTCCAGACAAACAACAGGTCGAGCAGGCGTGACAGCATCAGCCCACTACCCAGCGTGGGCCGGGCCGCTTCAACCTGGATTGCGCCCAGGGTTACCGCCACCCAATCGGCTGAGCTGGCGGGAAATCCGTTCGGCATCCGGTCAACCCCGGGAACATGCAGCCAGCCGGGCAGGGCATCAAGCAGCAGCTGGCTGCCTGGGCCATCAAATCCAAAGGACGCCGTGGTCAGATGGGCAGGTTGCGAGGCGTCGCCGGCACAGTCGATGCGATGTGTCCTGCCATGCGGCATCAACAGCAGCTCGCCGGTCTGCAGTGGCACCACCGTGGCATCCGCATGCAGGCGTGCCGTACCCTGTTCGATGAAATGGAAGCAGCCGCGCCCCACGGCAATGATGCGGGCCCCACCGGGCTGCACGACGTGGCGGGTGATGTCGCCGCCGTGCATGCGCGAGGACTGGAAGATCGCAAACAAGGCGTCGGAGCCGGCCTGAAGCGATTCGGTGGTGTGGAGCCTTGGCATGGTTTTCAGGAGTCCGTGCATCGCCGCTGGCAGGGGCGATCCGTAGTCTGGTCGGGTGGCTTCAGGCAGCGCTGATGGCTGTCGGGCAACGATCCCATCCAAGTGAGGAGTTCTGCAAGATGAGCAAGCCAAGCATCATTCTGGTTCATGGTTTCTGGGGCGGCGCCGCGCATTGGGCCAAGGTGATCCTGGAGCTCGATCGCCGGGGCTTCCACGATCTGCGTGCCGTGGAACTGCCGTTGACGTCGCTGGCCGACGACGCAGAGCGGACCCGGCGCATGATCCGCCAGGTTGCGGGGCCGGTGCTGCTGGTCGGCCATTCGTATGGTGGCGCGGTGATCTCCGAAGCCGGAAACGAACCCAACGTGACCGGCCTGGTCTTCATTGCCGCGTTCGCGCCGGATGCGGGCGAGAGCCCTGGCGGCATCACCCAGCAACAGCTGCCGCAGGCGGCGGCCAATCTGGCGCCGGACAGCGACGGCTACCTGTGGCTGCAGCCCGGCAAATTCCACGAGAGTTTCTGCCAGGACCTGCAGGCCGACGAGGCGCGGGTAATGGCGGTCACCCAGAAGGCGCCGCTGGCGAGCACGTTCGGTGATGCCGTCAGTGTTCCGGCGTGGCGGCATAAGCCGAGCTGGTACCAGGTCTCCAGCGCTGACCACATGATTCACCCTGATAACCAGCGGCGCATGGCGGCACGCATGCAGCCACGTGCCAGCATCACGCTGGATGCCAGTCATGCATCGCTGGCATCGCAGCCGGTAGCGGTGGCCGAACTGATCACCGAAGCTGCGTCCGACGGACAAGGCTGAGTTTCCCGGTCTTGCCGCGGTGGTGGTGTCCCGGCCGGCCAGAGCACCGCTGCCGTGATGCTGCCACGCCTAGCGTTACTTGTACTGCCGGTCGTGTTCCTGCATGTCTTCATGCAGGATCCGCCGCAGTTCGACGATGGCCGGCGTGGCTTCCTGCACGCTGTGCCCGGACACGATCACCTTCTCCGAATCCGCGTGCGGCAGGTGCGAGCTCCAGTAGGGCACCAGCCCGTCGTCGGTCTTTTCCAGCGGACCATCGGCCTTGGCCCGCGCGATGATCGAGTGGTAGTGCACGTTCGGCGACATCGGCAGGTCCGCCACGGCGCGGACGAAGGGATCGTCCTTGTCCAGATTCTGGATGCTGTTCATCTGGTAGCCGTGCTTGCCGTCGTTGCGATCGATCTGGCCGTCGTTGGCGATGGTGGCGACGTCTTCCAGCACGGTCAGCGGCAACCGCACCAGGCGACCGATCCAGCGGCCCAAGCGGGTGCCCGCCACATCGGTGCCGCGGTGTGGCGTGGCGATGAATACCACGCGCGATACTTCCGGCTCCGGCAGGAAGGTCAGTGCCGGTGCGCCCTTGGTACGCAGCAGTTCACGCTGTGCCGGCGTCATCTGCGCAGTCTCCAGCAGGGTGTCGACCAGATGATCGCCGGAAGAGGAGATCATCAGCCGCGCGATCACGCCACCCATGCTGTGCCCGACCAGCACCATGTCATGCGAAGCCTGCGCCTTGCCGCTGGGGTCGAAATGCTTGAACACCTCATCCAGCGTGTGGCGCATCGAATCGTGGCTCATCGCGATGGGCATGTTGGTGGGGTAGTAGAACTGCCAGACCTGGAAGTCCTGGCGGATCTCGTCGTCGCGCATCAGCTCGTTGGCGACGTTGACCCAGGCTTCCGGACTGCTGGCCAGGCCATGGATCATCAGCAGCACGCGGCGGTTCGGATCGTAGGGCTGCATCATGTACAGATGCGGCGTGTCGATGCCGCCTTTGCCACCGAACAGCGAACGCAGTGATTGGTGGCTGAAGTTGGAGCGCGCCAGCCACAATGCGTAGCCTGCGGTGAAGTTCGCGGCCAATGGCACCTGCTGCCCATGCAGAGTGACTTCCGTGACCTGGTAGGGATCGTGGATCTCCAGTTCCGGCTCGTCGTCGTGCAGCACTTCCCACAGGTTCTTTCCGGAGAAGCGCAGCAGTACCGTCATCGATGGCGACGGCATCTCGCTCCAGCTTTGCGTGACCGGTGTGGCGGCCTGCGCGGCGGGTGTTGTGGCCGGCAGCGTGGTGGCCGTGGTGGCGGCCGGATCCTCCATCACGGCCACCAGTTCGGCACCGAAGCCATCGCGGCGATGCACGCTGCGCAGCGTGCCGGTGAACGATAGCGAGGCCGCCGGTACCAGTTCGGTGGGGGTACGCGTATCCAGCGGCGATGCCTCGCCTGAAGGGGCCAGCACGAAGGTCCAGCGGCCCAGCTGGAAATGGCTGGCCTGGCTGTGCACGCGCCCGGTGGCATACGCGTTGTACAACTGCACCGAGGCTTCCTGCACGGCCAGGTTGTAGTAGTCGCGCACCTGGGTCTGGCGGTCTTCGAAACCACGCTGGTTGGCGGTGCGCTCGGTGAAGAACAGATAGGCGTAGGCTTGGCGCGCGACCTGCATCCACGCGTCCAGGCGCGGTTGGAAATCGGCATCCAGCTCGGTGATCGCGCTCTTGGCACGGCCGGAGGTGGAGTACTCACGCTTGGGCGCCGGCAGGGTCATCGCATACTGCAGCCACAGCTCGGCCAGGCTTGAGCGCTTGTCCTCCTCGCGCACCACGATGCTGCCTTCCATGGCCTCGATGCAGGGCAGGCCGGGCTTGGCGCAGACGCCTTCGTCGAGACCGGCCACGCGCAGGGTTTCCATGGTGGCCGAACTGAGCTTGCCGGTGGTCAGGATGTCGCCGCGCTTCAGGGCGATGTACTGGCCGGGGGTGACCGAGGCCACCTGCACCGACGGCCCGAACTGGCGCAACGTGGCGCAGCCGCCCAGGGTGAGCAGCACGGTGATGATGAGGGTCGTGCGACCGATGAAGCCCAAGCCCGTGGTTGCCATACGATCCTCCTGCGCGGTGGCGCCACTCTAGCGGTCGGCATGTCAAAGCGGAAGATACCGGGCGGTCGGTTTGGAGTGCGGAAGTGCCGCCAACCGGGCGATTCAGGCATTTCCGTGTGACACTGGGGTGAACAGGATGAATGCAGGGCTGCAATGCGCTGGCTTGAGACCCGTGTTCCTCCGCCTCTTGCGATGCTGTTGTGCGCCGCCATCGGCTATATGGGCAGCCGATGGCAGCCGGGCGGGGCGTTGCAGCTACCGATGCCTGAGTTGCTTGCGGGTCTGGTGATGGTCTTCGGCGTGGTCTTGAACCTGCTGCCGAAGCTGGCCTTTCGTCGCGTGGGCACCACGGTCAATCCCCTGCGGCCGGCGGCGTCGAGCGTGCTGGTCACGCACGGCGTGTACCGCTACACACGCAGCCCGATGTATCTGGGCCAGGCCACTGTCTTGGCAGGTGCCATGCTGTACCTGCAGAACCTGGCCGCACTGCTGGCTGTGCCGCTGTTCGTGCTGTACATCAACCGGTGGCAGATCGTGCCGGAAGAGCGGGCACTGTCGGCCCGCCTTCCTGAGGCATACGCAGCCTTCCGCCAGCGAGTACGACGCTGGCTGTAGCGCGGGTCAGGCCGTTACGGCGTGATCTGGCACTTCACGGCGGCGGAATAACCTTCGTAATCGTCACCGGCAATCACGTGCAGGGTGTGGCGCTTGTCGATGCGCTTCACGTACGAGGGCTCTTCGGTGTTGGCGTATTCGTTGACCGTGGTCACCGACCAGGTCTTGGCGAGGCGCTTCGGATCGATACCGTTCAAGTAGACGAAGACGCTCTTCTCGCCCTCGGCGACATTCACATCGGCATGGGTGACGGTACCGCCGAACAGGGCGACTGGCGTGGTTTCCGGCTCGAACGTGCCGCCAGGCTTCCTGGCCAGGCCGGCTGCCTGCAGGGCATCGATGGCCTCGGCTTCGCTGAAGTTCGAACCTGCCTTGCAGGCCAGCAGGGCCTCCAGCGTTGCGGTGCCGGCGGGGGCGATGGCAGGCGGGGCTGCGTGGGTAGCCGAGCTCGCGGCCAGAGCGGTCATGACCACGGCGAACGCGGTGTTTCTGGTTCTCATTGCAGGTCCTTCTGTACGTGACGGAGCAGCGCGCCCGGCACCGGGCGCGGAACCGGATTATGGGCCTGCTGATGTTGCCTGCGTGTACAGATCGGATGCGTGACGAAGGCGCAGCGACCTTGCCGGGCCGCTGCGCCATGCCATCAGTTGCTGGCCGCCTTCACCGCTTCTGCGGCGTCGACAATGCCTGGCCCGCAACCCCCCGGGCAGTTTGCTGCCGCGATCGGGCGCGCAGTGCGACGCAGGATGTCCTTGACCTGGTCGGTGGTCTTGGGCACCGGCGCCACCGCCTGCATCAGCGCGACGATGCCGGCGACGTGCGGCGCCGCCATCGAGGTGCCGGACATGAAGTCGAAGGCGTTGTTGCCCACGGTGGACAGGATGCCCTGTGCCGGATGCTGGCGGGTCGGTGCGCAGTTGGTCTGGTTCGGCGGCGTGGCCAGCGGCAGGAACTCGCCGACGGACGCGCGGCAGGACCAGGTTTCACCACCGGGTGCGGTGATGTGGATGCCTGCGCCGTAGTTGGAGTAGAACGCACGACGACCGCCCTGGTCGTTGGCGGCAACCGCAATCACGCCCTTGCAGTTCGCCGGAGCAAACTCGGACACATCCAGATTACTGTTGCCGGCGGCGACCACCACGATCGTGCCCTGCGCGGTGATGTCGTCGATTGCATCCTGCTCGGCCGGCGAGCAGGCCCGGCGGCCGCCGAGGCTGAGATTGATGACTTCAGCCGGGTTGGCATTGGCCGGGACGTTGGGCACGTTGATACCCGCACTCCAGAGCATGCCGTCGATGATGTCTGCGGAACCGCCATTGCCCTGGTTGCCGAGTACGCGCACCGGCACGACCTTCGCGTTGTAGGCCACGCCGGCGACGCCGATCTGGTTGTTGGTCACCGCTGCGACCGTCCCAGCGACGTGGGTGCCGTGAGCGATGCCCGAGGCATCGAAGGCATCGGCGTCGCGTCCGTCGCCATCGTCGGAGCCACCACAGCCGGGATTGAGTCCGCCGATGATGCACTGCCAATCACTGAACGGGCGGGTGGACGAGATCATGTCGTAACCCGGCAACAGGTTCGCCTGCAGGTCGTTGTTGTTGAGATACCCCGAATCGACCACAGCCACCACCACACCCTGGCCGGTGGAGCGGTCCCACGCGGCCGGCAGGCGCGCACCACTGGTCGGATTGCTGTAGTGCCACTGCTCGCCGTAGCGCGGATCGTTCGGTGTGGCGAACGCGCTCATCATGTAGTTCGGCTGCACATACTCGACGTCCGGATCGTCGGCGATGCGCTGCATCAGGATCTGCGCTTCCGGAAGATCCAGTGCCTTGTCCGTGGTGACGACGTCGGCGCCACCGCCCATGCGGCGCTGGTGGGTCACGGCTGGGGCCGGCGCAGCGCCGATCGAGCGCTTGCTGCGTTGCTGGATGCCGAGGCGCTTCTTCAGCGCATCCTGTGCGGTGGTAGCCGAAACGCGCTTGCTGCTGCCGTCCCGGTACTTGACGATGAAACTGCTGTACTGCTCGTTGCTGGCCATGCCTCGCGTCCATACCCGTTCGGTGGGTTGGGCGAAGGCGGGGGCGCTGACCAGAACCAGGGTGATGGCGCTGGCAAGGGAAACCCGAAGCGACGTACGCATGGATACAGTTCCTTTGTGAAAGATGTGTCGAACAGGCCGTGCCCCTCGGGCGCGGCTTCATGTGAAGGGTGCGGGTGCTCCGTGGTCTCCTCTTGATGGCGACCAGGGACGAACGGCTTCGCGGACACATCCCCCCCAATGGGAGGCTGGGAAAATTCTGAAGTGATTTAGTGATGTCGAAGGTGAGAGAAGATGCGCGGTGTCGACATTGCTTCACGGCATCGAATCGCGACTGCGCCTGGGCGGTGAACTCCGCGGCGAGGCGAGGCGGGCAATAAAAAAGCCCGGAAACCCACGTTGGTGGAATTTCCGGGCTTCTCCGGTCCTTGACGAACCGTTCGTTGGTGGAGGTGGGCGGAGCCGTTTACGCCCATTTGCAACCTATTGAAAGCAAAAGATATTTAGCTTTCAAAAGGTGCAAGTTTTGATGCCTCTGATGATACCCGGCATGGGGCCGAGGTGCAAAGCACAACTGCTTAGGAGCGGTTGTGCGCATTGCATCGGTGATGGTGGTGTTGACCATTTGGCTTGGAGCGTGTGGCGAGGCCGTGGCGAAGGCCGATTCAATTCCGCCCACCGGAACCAAACAGGGTTGGGAGCGCCAGCATCTGGGCGACCATGTCAGCGAACCCGGCGAGGCTTTACCGGACTTTCTCCGACGCACCGGGGCCGCTTTGCGCGATTTCACCCGTCGCACCGGCCACGAGGCGTGCGGGGCCCTGGCCAGGGATGGTCAGCGTTTCTCGTACCGCCTCTACACCGATGGCGTGCCCCACGGGTGCGCGGTGTTTCCATCCCAAGTGTTGCCCGGCTTCACTTACACCGGGGAAACCTTCCACTCCCACCCCACCGCGGCCGTGATCGAACTGGATCGCGCGGGCCGGGCCTGGAGTCGTCACTACGGCGTGGGCGTGCAGCACCTGCGCCAGGCACTGCCCATTCGTAACCGCTGGCATACCTTCAGCCCCGAAGATTTCGCAGGCGGACCCGGGTGGTTGGTGGCGGGAAACCGGTTGCTCCACCAGCGCGGGGAAAACGAGGTCACCCGCCACGGACGGCTCTCCCCCTAGTTGCACTGACATGCCCAGGAGCGTTGCCACGTGTTGGGTTCACGTGCCGCATGCGCGCGCGCGCCCCCATACGCCACCAACGTCAAATCCACCCAAGCCCCACTCTGGCATTGGCCTTGCGGTGTGAACCGGGTCAGGTCACCGGCCCATGATGGACACGGCGTGCTCTCATCGCCCTGGCCAGCATTGCCGTTGCGCAAGATGCCGCATGAACCACGCCCGCCCCACATGGGGGCACTCCCCCAAGCCAGGGACTGCTCTTCCAGGGGCACGTTGGGCACCCAATGACGGGTGTCCTGCTTGGGAGCCCAAGCGCACACGGGTGCAGGCGTGGTGCAAGTGTTGAAAGTTGTTGCCCAGCCGCTGGTGGGGGTGTAACGGCCGCTCCAGTTCTCGAACGTGCGGGGCACCGGAGAACCGGTTGGCGCCGGGCAGGCCCAGGACGTGGTGCGCGTGCCGTTTTCAACGCGGTTGCGTTGCTGCCAGTGCTCACCGACTTGCCCAGCCGGACACCCCACGTTCCGGCTCTCTGCTGGCGCAGCGCGCGTGATTGCAACGCTGGTTGGCGGCGCAGACGTGCATGCGGGAGCACAGATACTCGCTGCTGCCGGTAACCAGGCTGACCATGGTCCCATCAGCGCGATTGGGCTTCCGAACGGGTCGGGGCATGAATATGTAGTGGTTCGGGTGCGGGTCTGCGGAAAAGAAGCGGCGCCACTGATGGTGAGAGTGCCTGAAGGACAAACGCCCGTTTGCGCCGCGCTTTCGCTCAAAGGTAATGGCGCTGAGCAGACGGGTGTGATGAAGGGAGGGACAATAGAAGGAGTGACGGCGGGTGGCGCCGGTGGTGCGGTTGGAATTGGAGGTTGAGCGGCGATTGGCACGCATAACGCCAGCGGAGACCAGCAAGCAGGAGCAGCTACCGAATTCCAGATAAACGAACACGTTTGACCCGCAGGTGTCGTTCCTGTGGCTGGAGCCGTGGGAGCCGCTGCGCACCCAGGAGATGGAGCAGGTGGAGCAACAGCTACGGGTGGTGGCGCTACCACTGGCGCCGGTGGTGGCGGAGCTGATGTTGGAGGGGGCGGTGGAAGTGCGACCGGTGTGAGAACTTGCGCTGACAGGCCAGTAGCGCCGCCGTAGTATGTGAACGCGAGCCGTGCTGGATTCCTGCAGCGTTGAGTCGCGGCCTGGATGTCCAATATGGTCGGACGATGATTATTGCCGCGTTTGAAGACCGATGTGTCGTCTATTTCGAGGCCATACATGCCTTCACTCGCTGCAGCAGCTAGCTTTAGGCACGCACGCGTTGGAACCGCGTGGTAAACAATCTTCAACCCTGCGTTGGGGTGGCCATCAATGGTGGCAGGCTCAAGAATAACGGGTTGCACCCATCGGCTCGTTAGGCCAACGCCAGAGTTCATTGAAACGGGTGGAACGCGGTCGGCAATAGCCTGAGCGGTTGTCAGTCCCGCATAGGAGCCGAGCGCTCCATACGTCATGTCTGCATTTCGAGCAATGGTATGAATATTCGCTTGTTCCGCGCGAACATCTGCGTTGTTTGCCGATGACTGATAGATAGCGAAGGCCGCACTGGAAAGAAGTGTCATGGCGCCCACCGCCAACATCACCTCGATCAATGAGATGCCACGTTGCGGATGTGGGCGACTTGATGGCTTCATGGTTAGCGCTTCTTTGCGCGGGATGCTTCTCGCTCGGCTAGATGCATTCGCCCGCGCGTGCGCATCTCATTTCGTTGTTGAACGAAGGCTGGCTTTGAGATGTGCTCTCGATAGCCAAGTAGTAGGCCAACAAGCTCAGCCTCATCCAATGAATCAGCCCCAGCGGCGATGACCGCGCCGCCCAGGAGAATCTTGCGGTGCGCGTCTGCTTTGCGTTCGCTCGCTCTTGTCTTTGCTTTTGACCTTTGCTCGGCCAGCATCTCCCGTGCTTTCAATTTCGCGAGACGCTCAGTGGCGGCGGTTATTTTTTCTTGTATAGAGCGTGTTGCCATTGTTGATTTCTCTTAATGTCCTGCACTCCATGCAAGCAGAAAATCGGCTATTGGCAAGTCATCGACTTGTCATATTGCAATTACCTGCCATCCTGAAATAGAGGGGCACGGGCGAGCGAGAGCGAGCCAGCCCCAGCGGGAAACGCGAGCGAAGCGAGCCCCGGTCTCTTGCCCGAAGCCGTCACGAATAGTGGCGGCAAGGATCAAAGCAAGAGCGCACTTATGGTTTCCCTGCGGGAAACCGTGCGCCGGGGCTCCGCCCCAGACCCCGGCCCGCTTCGCAGGCCGCCCCCGATGCTAGCCCCCTCGGGGGCGTCGCCAAAAACAAGAATAGGAGCAAGGACAAATCGAAATGGCCATTTATCACGCTACCGTCAAAGCCTTTTCGCGCGGCAAGGGTCATTCCTCTACTGCCGCTGCGGCGTATCGTGCGGGCATTGTGATTAATGACGAATTGACCGGTATCAAACACGACTACACAAGGCGCAGTGGCGTTGCCTCGGTTGATATGTTGGCCCCGCAAAATGCCCCCGAATGGGCGCGAGATCCGGTCGCCTGTTTCAATCGCTCGGAAATGGCCGAGACCCGGCTAAACGCCAGGACGGCGCGAGAGCTTGAAGTTGCTCTGCCTGCAAAACTGAACGAAGCGCAGCGTCGTGCGCTCGCGTGCGATTTGGGTCAGATGTTGGTTGACCGCTATCAGGTTGCGGTGCTTGTTGCAGTCCATGAGCCCGATAAGAAGGGAGATGAGCGAAATCACCATGTGCATCTCCTGATGACACCGCGTCAGATCGGTCCTGATGGCTTGGGTCCACGTGCATGTGCTGAATTTGATGCGCGTGGTGGCGCAGGTCCGGAGGCTATCCGCATTCTTCGTGAAGCGGTTGCTGACCGTATCAATTCGCATCTGGAACGAGCACAGGTCGCTGAACGTGTCGATCATCGCAGCCTGGCCAGGCAAGCACAGGCCGCTGAAGCTGATGGCCACATTGGGTTCGCAGCCATGCTTGCTCGCGAAGCCACCCAGCACGAGGGTAAAGCAGCAACCGCAATGCGTAGGAGGGGTGAAGATAGCGAGCGGGGCACGGTAAACAACCAGATCCAAAACGCCAATCGCATTGAACTGCGTGACTACCTGGAACGCTTGGAGAAGGAGGGAAAGGTGATGGCGACGCCACGCTCCCATACGCAAGAAGCAGCTCAACGTGAGAGGTTTGCAGCGGTTCGCAAAGAAGAGCGGCAACCGCAACTCGTGGGTCAGGTCGCGTTGGCGCCGCCACGAGCGCGAACAAGGCCAGTATCAGTAGCGCAGCGCGCTGGGCGAGTGGGGTCAGGCCTCTCGCGCTTTCCGTCAAGTCTCAAGCCAGCCTTGATGAAGGCGGCTAGCCGTCTTCGTAGCAAGATTGCGAACAAGCAAGCAGACGAGGCCATGGCTCATTACGAAGCCGAAATAGAGCAGCTGGAGATGGAAGCGAGGCGGCTGTGGCTAGAGGGTATAGATGCCACCGTTCGGCAAAGTCTTTCGACGGTCGCCAAGCTCTTTGACATGCCGGGCAGGGTGGTCGCCTACGCCCATAGGGCTTCATATCGAAATGATATGCGCGAGCTTCACAGTTCATTGAAACAGGTGGCTCATGACACCACTCGATGGGAGCGCAGGTTACAGGTCGAAGTTAAGGCGGACATTTCACTCACGGAAGCCAAAATGAAATTGGAGGCATGGGCAAGGAAAAATCCCAAGCCGTCTCTCTGGAGCGGTAGCAGGCGCGATTGGACGCAGCGGCGTCGGAGTGGTGAAGAGCGCATTGAGCGGCGCAGGACTCGGCGCGATGCTGCGCGTCTAGCTACAGGCCCGGAAGCACAGGTGAAGTATGCGGCACAGGCAGCTGCGAGTGTAGAAGCTTTGGATAAGCTCGCAGCATCAATGCTGAAGCGCTATCCAATCACCGCCGATACAGCACAGCCGCACCAAGCGCATTGCACTGGAAACATCCCAGTGTGCACGCTCAAGGAGCAGCTAACCAAGAGCGAGCAGCAGGTGAGCCAAGGCAAACAGCGCGGGCCTTGCCTCTGATATCTGCGGTCCTTCGGTGGCACGAGCACCTAGTCAAGTGGCCCACGCTTTCCAAGCTCAATGCCTAAAGATGAATGAAGTGTGAATATCACCTCCGGTTGCGCCGGGGGTGATGGGCTTCGTTCAGCGTTTTTACGCTGTACAAGGCGGCGGAAGACCTAGAACCTTGCCGTCTCCCTTGTAATTGTTCCGTTTCGACGGAGACGTGAGATCGACAGATGAAGAAAAGGCTAATCGGGATCGTTGTAGTCGCAGCGGCGTTAGCTGTTGTGATTGGGGTGTTTTGGGGCCAACGACTGCAGGCAAACGACGCGCAGCGAAAATCTAAGGAAAAGGAGGTCCAAGAGGATGCACCAATTGGAAGCGGCGATTCACACGCCTTTCCCGCAACAAGAGCGCGTGAGTTGGAAATGGAGAAAAAGATCCCGCCCGGATCATATAAGGCTCTAGGCCCTAAAGCCTACGAGATAATCCGTGGGCGTGAATTCCGTCCGCCAGGCGACGCACTTGCCCATGTGAAGCAGTTGATTCAGCGATCCGAATCGGGCGACGCCACGGCAACCTACGAGATATATCTAACCATCGATCAATGCCGAACCTTCACATCAGATCGGGCCGATGAGTTGGCCGACTCCGCCTCGAGTCTCGGATCAGGCGGTTGGTTCCTCGAAAGATCAGAGCGGCTTCTCAAGGAGTGTGAATCACTGGTGCTGGATCAAAAAATATACCAAGCCGATTGGCTCTCAAAGGCTGCGGCCATGGGATCGCAGGAGGCGATGCTCGCTTATTCAGTATCACCACAGGAAGTTATCGGGTCGCTCGATGACGTTATCCATGATCCAGAGAAGCTTGCTCAATGGAAGGAAAATTCATCTAGGTATCTCAATGAGATGGCAAGCCAAGGAAATATTGCAGCGCTGGGGAGCTTAAAAAGAGCCTACACCTATGGGCGGACCCGCGATAGAGATCCGGTCGCAGCAACGGCCTATACGCGTGTGCTTAGTCGTATCAATCCTCGACTTTATACCAATGACGACGTTATCAAAGCTGAGAGTGATCTCAGTAGCAGGGAGCGAGCCGATGCGCTCGCGTTGTCTGAAGAAATCTTCCGTAACTGTTGTGTCCCAAGATAAAGGATGATCTATGCAAGCCATGCGTGAGGGGAGTATTTTTCGTGTTGGTAATGCGTCCATTTTCACCCTGCTCGGGGTTGCGCTGCTGTTGGCATCTGGAAATGCCCTAGCGAGAAAGCATCCAGGAGTAATTCAGTGCCCTATAGGATGCACTTTAAGCACGCCAAATCCAGATGAGGGGACAAGTAAACTTCTTTCCGATGAGATAGATCGCCGCAACCCCACAAGAGGGAAAGTCTGGAATGTTTCACGACCCGACCGAATTTTGGTAGGCGATGTCGTTACCGTCTGCAATGGCATTTCCTGTGTTGAGTACACTTGGCGCGGTGAACAATTCGACTCCGGCAAGGAAGTGTCGAACATCCTCCCGCCCCCCGCACGTGGTGGCGGTGGTGGCGGTGGCGGTGGTCGTGTTGGCGGTGGTGGTGGATGGATTGGTGGCGGTACCGGTGGCGGTGGCGGTTCTTGCTGCGGCAGAGTAACTGTAGACCCGCCAACGATGGTCCAGTGATTTGCAAGTTCCGAAGAGTAACTTTTCGTATTTCTTCCTCTTCCCATTTTCATCGGGTTGGCCCCTATACTCTGGGGCCTTTTTTTCTGACACAGCTGCCCCCCGATAGTTAAGGCGTAATCGACTTTTCGTACCTCTGGGGTTGGAAAACAATGCCCCCGAATATTCTTCGGGGGCATTGACAGAATTGGCGTTGGCCTCATGCTGTTTTTTAGCGGCAGCGCGTTGTTAAGAGCAACGGCTGCGAGTAGGTAGAAAGCAGCTCTACACACCCAGGCATCGGCCCCAAGCAACAACATAGCCGACATCGGGAAGAGCGCAACCCCTCGCAACCCAGCTGGAACCAATGGCTATCGCACGGAGGTCCGATTAGTTCGCGCCCGGTGACAATCCGGGGCTATCCAGCTCCTACGGATAGCGGCCTTAAACCGTGGAGGAATACGTCCACATCCGGCAGCATGGCTTCTGCGTCGCGGAGGTTCCAAGGCATGGGTTCCCTAGCTGGTCTTGGATTGTGTGCCCCGTCTCGGGTCGGCCATGTATGCGAAGGGCAAGATTGGAGAGCGTCAGGCGACAGCCTGATCACGGGGCAAAGCCCATGGGAGAGACGCCAGTGAATGCTGGTGGCAGGACCCCAGCCCCGGCGCCATGTCAGGCGTGAACCTGCCGTAGCTGTGTATTGACAGTGATCACAGCGCCGACGATGGTCCTCTTGCTTGGGCAAGAGTAGACCGACCGGGCAAAGGTCCCCAGGCTCGCTTATTGCGGGTTGGGGGAGACTTTGCCTCGGTCGGTCGGCGGTTAGAAGCAAAGACCGAGGCAAGACAGCGGGCCCATAGTGTCCTGAGTCAGCAGGAAGATGTGTCCTGAATCAGATGGCGGAGGTGGCCTTATCCGTAAAGGAGCGCTTAAGGAGCACTTGGAGTTCTTTAGCAGAAAAACGGAGCGGGCCGAAAATTTTCGGGCGCCGATGAATGTTTCAATGTTCGGTCAAAGACACATCAGATTTGACCCCAAGGAAGGAAGAAGCGTCGCCCTACCTTCAGGCCACGAATTCGAGCTTGCCAGTCACTGATCTGCTTTATGAAGCTATCGACGGGATACGCCGAGTGCTTACATGCTGCTATAGAATTTAGAAGCTCATTGCTAACTTCCATCAAGGAAACTCCGGCGCCCTTGTGCTTGAGAAGGAAGAGCTCGGATGCGATCAGGTGAAGTTCTTCACTCTTATCTGAACTGGTAATCTGTGTGTGACTGGCATCGCCGATGTAGTTGATGGATCGAATGGCTCGAAGTGCCTCGTATTTCAGTGCATTGAACTTTGAGAGCTTGGCCATCAGCAAGCCCGAGTAGTATCCAGCGGCCGTGCCGGGAATCAATGCCATCAGGAGGTCGTAGGCCAAGCTTGCCATTAGGATCTTCCTTGCTGGCACCTAGGCATAGCGTAGGAAGTCACTAGGCCGCTCGGTGCGTGTCACTTGCTAGTGGGGGCGAGGCTTTTTAGAAGTGCCAGTGCTTCTTTCTGTTTTCGGGCATCAAGCTGTGTCAGTACCAGGATTGCCTCCGCAACCACGTCAGAGGCAGCAAGGAAGTAGGCGGCTGGGAGGTCCAGGAGTTCCGCGAGCTTCTCAATGGTCTCAAGATCAGGCTTATGAAGGCCCCTCTCATACCTGCTGATGCGGGGTGCAGTGGTGTTTGGATCATCCACTCCCATCAATAGTTCCCCTAGCTGGGCCAGAGTCCAGCCCTTGGCTGCGCGTGCGGCGCGGAGGCGTTGGCCAAGAGCGGTGGTTGTCGGTAGCGGCGCAGGCATTCGGGGCAGCAAGAAAGGCATTGACTACCCGAAGTGTGCCCGCCTAAGCTTAACCGGTCATTTGCACTCAACGCAAATGTGCGAAATGGAGCCATGTTTCGCATGGCTCATGGGAGTTCATCACATCTGAGGGAACTGAAATGAAGAAGTTCTGGCTCGTTTCCGTTGTAGCGCTGTTGGTAGCTTGCTCAGGTGGTCCTGGTAAAAGCGATGTTGAGAAGGCTTTGGCTGTCTACTTCAAGCAGCTAACCGGGACCACGATGACGTTTGAGCACTTGAAGGTAGGCGAGTGCGTGCGGGGTGACGGTCCAGGCTATGCCTGTAGCGTCGCCGGAACGGCGCAATACCAGATTGGGACTCGTACGCAACAGCAGCAGCTTGCTGGCACGTTCGTCCTCGACAAGGTGGGTGACACTTGGACCGTGGTGGACCGTCGCTAACCCTAGGCTTCACCCACTAATGCTGGGGAGCTCGTATGTGGACCTTGTTCAACGTGGTGCGCTGGCTCATTACCGGTGCGGCGCTGTGGTGGCTATGCAGTGTGGTGTTTGAGGAGGGAACGACTGCAGATGGAGCGCTATTGGGGTTGATCTTGTTCGGGCAACTTATCTTCTGGCCCCTCTTGCTGCTCTGGGGGCTGCCGTGGCTCCTGCGTCGCCGCTTGGCCCGAAGGAGGCGCCAATCGATATACTGATTGCATGTCCAACAAGCGTCTACTATTTGAAGGGAGGGAAAGTGCCCTCCCATAGCCGCCGTTCTTTATGCTCTGAATCGTCCAGGCCATCTGAGGTCCCGCTTAAGCCTCAGTGTCATCAGGGGTAACGGGTTCGCCTAGCTGAAGGCTGGGGTCAGCTGGATCTGGCGTCGCAGGAACGTTATCCATGTGTCGGGGTAGGTTGCGGCGATATCTCTCTCAATCTATCGAATTCATTCTTCAGTGAGTTCTGAAATTTCTGATTGATTGTGAGCGACAGAGCTACTGCGTTCTTTATCTCCAGTTTCTTTCCTCCCCCGGAGCGGCCAACATATATTGGCATGAGGTCAATAAGGCTAGGTAGCAGGGCAATCCCAGTCTCCTCATTCAGTTCGAGCCAAGAGTCATCTGTGCCAAGTCCATGGGTGAGGGTTTCTGCAAAGTCCGTGGGGGAGGATTTGTCGGTAAGTGTGATCCAGTTATGCGTGAATGATTTTTCTTCGAGTTCTTTGGGTAGTGCGTCGGATATGTTGGAGATGGGGATGCAGACGGCCTTTCCATTAAAGTAGCCGATGTATTTTATCCATTTTACGTTTTTGCAATGGGAGGTTAGTTCCTCGTCATTCGCATTGTCTGCCTTGGTTTGGGCTTCTTGGATAATTTTAGGCAGGCCAGTGCTCAGGCTACTAGTGCGCACTTCTTCGAAGAGGATTGAAGTTCTGACGAGTCGAACCATTTGCGCTTCTCGCCAGGGGGTGTCTGGCTCAGGCTTTTTCGGGCGCCGGTGAACGTTTAGCTTCCATTCTTCGCGGTTTGCGTCCTCTTCGTCCACCTCGCATTGACCATTCTTTGCTTGAAACAGAGCAATGCGCATTTTTCGATCTGGCCTCCAGCACACCATGGCGAAGTCAGCTCCAATGTCAGATTCGTTCAATAGCTTCTCGTTGCCCGCCTTTTTCCTGTATTGCGTCCAGGACAAGGGGGGAGTCGCGTTGGGGTCGATGTGGCATAGCGCTGCGACGATAGAGAATGATGTTGTAAGTCCACCTAGGAAACAGGCCGTCAATGCTTCTTCGTCGAGACTGGTGGCTTGGGCGAGATTTTCGAAGGATCGGCGATGAAGCTCAGCAGCCAGTGACAACGGGTCTACTGGTGCGGGCTGTTTTGCAGGCGACTTATAGGAGCCCATTTTCATAAATGTTACCAATTGGCAGTTGATGGGAAGGGCAGTGTTTGGGGGGGGGGGG
>NZ_LLXT01000096.1 GCF_001431625.1 Stenotrophomonas geniculata ATCC 19374 = JCM 13324 | reverse complement strand
CCTGTCGGCGCGCCCCCTTGAACAACAAGGGGGCTCCTGGACTGTTGGATTGCGGGAAATGCCCCGGCGCGCGGCCGTGATCCGGTAGCGCCGGGCCATGCCCGGCGGCTTTTCGTTCAGGTCTCCGCCGGGCATGGCCCGGCGCTACCTCAGTGCTCGTGCGCTGCCGGGGCGGCGGCGCCGCCTTCGAGCTGGTCGAGGAAGTCGACCGCGCGGCGCAGGTGCGGGATCACGATCGAGCCGCCCACCACCAGGCCGACCGAGAAGGTCTCGAAGAATTCTTCACGGGTCACCCCGGCGTCCTTGCACTGGGCCACGTGGTAGCTGATGCAGTCGTCGCAGCGCAGCACCATCGAGGCCACCAGGCCCAGCAGTTCCTTGGTCTTCACGTCCAGCGCACCGGCCTGGTAGGTCTGCGTGTCCAGCGCGAAGAAGCGCCGCACCACCTGGTTCGGCTCGCCCAGGATGCGCTCGTTCATGCGCTTGCGGAACTCGGTGAACTCGGCGATGCGGTCCTTGCTGCCGTCGTCGGCCGCGCTCATGCCTGGCCCTGCCCGGCCAGCAGCGGCTCGAGCTTGCCTTCACGGTGCAGGGCCATCATGTCGTCGTAGCCGCCCACATGGACGTCGCCGACGAAGATCTGCGGCACGCTGGTACGGCGGGTCTTGGCCATCATCTTCTCGCGCTCGACCGGGTCCAGGTCGATGCGGACCTCGGTCCACTGCTGGCCCTTGCTCTTCAGGAAGTTCTTGGCGGCCACGCAGTACGGGCAGACGGCGGTGGAATAGATGGTGATGGCGGGGGCACCGCCGGCGGTCTGGGCTGTCACGGGAAACTCCACGATGGATCGACGGTCTACATATGGTACCGGTGCGCTGGAAATTCCACGCCACGGCCGCAACACTGTGGATTAACGAATGGTTGCCCCCTGCCCTGCCACGCTTGGCGCGCCCCGCCCGAGGACCTCCTGCTTGCGAGCCCTGCTGCTGACTACCGCCGTCACCCTGGCCCTGGCCACGCCGCTGGCCCAGGCCCAGGAGAAGCTGCCCGACATCGGCTCGTCGGCCGGCGAGCTGCTGACCCCGGCCCGCCAGGCCGAGTACGGCGCGATGATGCTGCGCGAGCTGCGCAACTACGGCTACCTGCTGGACGACCCGCTGGTCAACGACTGGCTGCAGACCATGGGCACCCGCCTCGGCTCCAACAGCGACCAGCCGCGCCAGCCGTACACGTTCTTCGTGATGAACGACCGCCAGATCAACGCCTTCGCCACGCTGGGCGGCTACATCGGGGTCAATGCCGGCCTGGTGCTGACCGCCGAGCGCGAGGACGAGGTGGCCGCGGTGCTGTCGCACGAAATCGCCCACGTCACCCAGCAGCACGTGCTGCGCGGAGTCGAGCGCGCCCAGCGCGACCAGATCCCGATCCTGCTCGGCATGCTGGCGGCGGTGGTGGCCGCGCAGGCCAGCAACAGCACCTCCTCCGGCAACGCGACGATGGCCGCGATCAGTTCCGGCATGGGCCTGATGCAGCAGCGGCAGATCAACTACACCCGCTCCAACGAGTCCGAGGCCGACCGCCTCGGCATCCGCACCCTGTCGCGCAGTGGCTACGACGTGGATGCCATGGCCGGCTTCTTCGAGCGGATGGCATCGGCGATGCGCGGCAACGAGGGCGGCTACAGCGTGCCCGAGTTCCTGCGCACCCACCCGGTCAACATCACCCGCATCAGCGAGGCCAAGGCCCGCGCCGAGCAGATGAAGAAGGACACGGTGCTGCTGACCACCACCACCCCCAGTGGCGAGCGCAGGGAGCGCGTGGACCCGACCGATCCCAGCCTGGCCGAACCCCTGTTGCGCGGAAACAACCCGCTGCTGCCCAGCAGCGTGCTGCGCATCCCGATGGGCCAGCTCAGCCGCGGCGCCAGTGGCGACTTCGACTGGGCGCGCGAGCGCCTGCGCGTGCTCAGCGCGGACTCCACCCCCGAGCTGGAACGCGAGTACGCCGATCTGGCCAAGCGCCAGAAGGACGGCCTCAACGATGCCCAGCGCTATGGCCAGGCGCTGGCGGTGATGCGCAGCGGTCGCGCCGGCGCCGCCCAGGCCCGGCAGACCCTGGCAGGCCTGCTGCAGACCCGCCCGGACAATCTGTGGCTGGCACTGGGGCTGGGCGAGGCCGAATCGCGTGCGGGCCAGACCGCCCAGGCCAACAGCCGCTTCGAGCAGCTGCTGCGCCAGCACCCCAACAGCCGTCCGGTGGCGCTGACCTATGCCGAGATCCTGAACGAACAGGGCAGCCGCGAGGCCGGCCAGCGCGCGCAGGCCATGCTGCGGCCCCTGCTGTCGCAAAGCGGTAACGATCCGGTCTTCCAGCAGCGGTACGCCCGCGCCAGCGAACTGGCCGGCGACAGCGTGCGTGCCAGCGAGGCCTACGCCGAGGCGGCCTTCCTCAGCGGCCGGCCGGAACAGTCGCTGATGCAGCTGCAGGCGCTCAAGCGCAATCCGGCGCTGGACTATGTCGGCCGGGCACGGGTGGATGCGCGCATCGAGGCGATCACCCCCACCGTGCTGGAGCTGCGCCGCCAGGGCGTGCAGGACCCGGATCTGGACCGCCGCTGAGCGCTGCATGACCGGCCGATGGCAATCCAGGCCGGTTCCGGCCAGGCAGTCACAAACATGTCATCAAACCGTAGTCTACTGGCACCACTCCAGTAACCGAGCCCTACGGTGTCCTCGTGCAGAAACGCATCCTGATCGTCGATGACGAGCCCGCGATCCGTGAAATGGTCGCCTTCGCCCTGCGCAAGGGCGATTACGAACCGGTCCACGCCGGCGACGCCCGTGAGGCCCAGACCGCCATCGCCGATCGCGTCCCCGACCTGATCCTGCTGGACTGGATGCTGCCCGGCACCAGCGGCCTGGACCTGGCCCGTCGCTGGCGCAAGGAAACCCTGACCCGCGAAGTGCCGATCATCATGCTGACCGCCCGCGGCGAAGAGAACGATCGCGTCGGTGGCCTTGAAGCTGGCGTCGACGACTATGTGGTCAAGCCGTTCTCGGCGCGCGAACTGCTGGCCCGCATCCGTGCGGTGATGCGCCGCGCCCGCGAAGATGACGAGGACGGCAGCGTGGCCGTCGGCCCGATCCGCATCGACGGCGCCGCCCATCGCGTGTTCGCCAACGACCAGCCGGTGCCGATCGGCCCCACCGAATACCGCCTGCTGCACTTCTTCATGACCCACCCCGAGCGCGTCTACACCCGCGCCCAGCTGCTGGACCATGTCTGGGGCGGCAGCGTGTACGTGGAGGAGCGCACCATCGACGTGCACATCCGCCGCCTGCGCAAGACGCTGGAACCGTTCAACGCCGAAAACATGGTGCAGACCGTGCGCGGCGCCGGCTACCGCTTCTCCACTGCTACCTGAGTCTCGTCGTGCCGGCGCGCCACGCACCTGCGGGTGCCGGCGCCGGCAACTCTGCTATAACCCTCGGTTCACCCCAGTGAACCGCCGCACCTCAACGACGAGATCGCAATGCCCCGCCACATCCGCTCTGCCTGGTTGAAGACCCTGGCCACCGTTGCCGCGGTACTGCTGTTCGCCGGATTGGTGGGGTGGTTCACGGGCCATCTGTGGTTGTGCATCGCACTGGGCGCACTGGCCACGCTGGCATGGCATTACTGGCGCCTGCGCAGCGTGCTGCGCCGGCTGACCGCGCGCCAGCGCTGGGACACCGCCGAAGAAGGCACCGGCGTCTGGAACGAGCTGGACCGCCTGCTGTACCGCAACCAGGTGGAAATGCGCGTGCGCAAGCGCCGCCTGCTGGACATGCTGCGCAGCTACCGCGCCGCCGCCGCCGCGCTGCCCGATGCCGTGGTGGTGCTGGATCGCAACAGCCAGCGTGTGCAGTGGTTCAACGAAGCGGCCACCGCCCTGCTCGGCCTGCATCATCCGGGCGACCTCGGCGAGGCCTTGGTCGAACGCCTGCAACCGATGCCGCTGGCGCATTGGCTCGCTGGTGGCCGCAATGCCGAGCCGATCCTGGACGTGCCCTCGCCGGTCGACCCGGCGATCCGCCTGAACCTGCGCCTGATTCCCTATTCCTCCGATTACTGGCTGCTGATCGCCCGCGATGTCAGCAAGCTGCTGCGCCTGGAGCAGGTGCGCCGCGACTTCGTCGCCAACGTTTCACACGAGCTGCGCACGCCGCTCACCGTGGTCCACGGCTATCTGGACATGATGGACCCGGAGGATTTCCCGGGAACCGGTCCGATGCTGGAAGAAATGCGCAAGCAGAGCCAGCGCATGGCCCAGCTGGTGGAAGACCTGCTGACGCTGTCGCGCCTCGAGTCGCAGGAACACAGCGAGGAAGAGACCGTGGCCATGCAGCCGATGCTGGCCACCCTGCGCCGCGAAGCCGAAGCGCACAGCCAGGGCCGCCACCAGATCAGCATCGACGATCTTGCCGGCGTTGACCTGCAGGGCTCGACCAAGGAACTGCACAGCGCCTTCTCCAACCTGGTCACCAACGCGGTGCGCTATACGCCGGCCGGTGGCCGCATCGCCGTGGAATTCCGCCGCGAAGGCGACGGCGCCGTGCTGGCAGTGCGCGATTCCGGCTACGGCATCCCGGCCACCCACCTGCCGCGCCTGACCGAACGTTTCTACCGTGTCTCCAGCAGCCGCTCCCGCGAAAGCGGTGGTACCGGCCTGGGCCTGTCCATCGTCAAGCACATCCTCGGCCTGCACCATGCGCGGCTGGAGATTGAAAGCGAGGTTGGCAAGGGCTCGGTGTTTTCCTGCCATTTCGATGCCGACCACGTGCGCCCGCGCGACTCCGCCCCCCTGACTTCCATCGAAGAATGACGCCATGAGCAGCCTCGGATCCCTCCCCCTCCCCGTGAGCCCGGACAACGATCCGCTGCGTGACCCGGCGCTCTACATCAACCGCGAACTGTCGCAGCTGGATTTCAATTTCCGCGTGCTGGCCCAGGCGATGGACCCGCAGGTGCCGCTGCTGGAGCGGCTGCGCTTCATGTGCATCTCCTGCACCAACCTAGACGAGTTCTTCGAGATCCGCGCCGCCGCCGTGCGCCACGCGCAGGAATTCGGCCTGCCGCCGGCGCCGGACGGGATGAGCCCGCAGGCCATCCTCAATGCCATCCACGACCGCGCCGCGGAACTGGTGGACCAGCAGTACCGCTGCTGGAACGAGACGCTGCGCCCGGCGCTGATGGAGGCCGGCATCGGCGTGCTCGGCCGCCATTCCTGGACCGACCGCCAGAAGCGCTGGCTGCGCGCCTACTTCCGCAACGAGATCATGCCGGTGCTGTCGCCGCTGGGCCTGGACCCGGTGCATCCGTTCCCGAAGATCCTCAACAAGTCGCTGAACATCGTGGTGGTGCTGAAGGGCACCGACGCGTTCGGCCGCGCCGGCCATCTGGCCATCGTGCGTGCGCCGCGCTCGCTGCCGCGCATCATCCAGCTGCCGGAGAAGCTCGGCGGATCGCAGAACTTCGTGTTCCTGTCGTCGGTGCTGTCCACCTTCGTCGATGAGCTGTTCCCCGGCATGGAAGTGCAGGGGGCCTACCAGTTCCGCGTTACCCGCAACTCCGAGCTGGTGGTGGACGAGGAGGAAGTGGAGAACCTGGCGCTGGCACTGCGCGACGAACTGGTCGACCGCGGCTACCGGCCGGCGGTGCGCCTGGAAATCGCGCAGGACATGCCACGCGACATCGTGCGCACCCTGCTGCAGAATTTCGGCCTGACCGAGAACGCGGTGTACCGCATCGACGGCCCGGTCAACCTCAACCGCATCATCCAGCTGTACGACCTGATCGCGCAGCCGGACCTGAAGTACCCGCCGATGACCCCGCGCACGCTGCGCGACAGCGACGGCATCTTCGAGACGGCGGCGCGCCAGGACCTGCTGCTGCACCACCCGTTCGATGCCTTCACCGCAGTGCTGGACCTGATCCGGCAGGCGGCGATCGACCCCAACGTACTGGCGATCAAGCAGACCCTGTACCGCACCGGCAAGGATTCGCTGATCGTCGACGCGCTGATCCAGGCCGCGCGCAACGGCAAGGACGTGACCGTGGTGGTTGAACTGCGCGCACGTTTCGACGAAGAGGCCAACCTGGGCCTGGCCGATCGCCTGCAGGAAGCCGGCGTGCAGGTGGTGTACGGCGTGGTCGGCTACAAGACCCACGCAAAGATGCTGCTGATCGTGCGCCGCGAGGGCCGCAAACTGCGCCGCTACGTGCACCTGGGCACCGGCAACTACCACAGCGGCACCGCCCGCGCGTACACCGACATCAGCCTGATCACTGCCGATGCGGACATCGGCAACGACGTGCACCTGCTGTTCCAGCAGCTGTCCGGGCTGGCCTCGAAGATGAAGCTCAAGCGCCTGCTGCAGTCGCCCTTCACCCTGCACACCGGCATCCTCGGCCGCATCGAGCGCGAAACGCGCATCGCCGCCGCCGGCCGCCCGGCGCGGATCATCGCCAAGATGAACGCACTGAACGAACCGCAGGTGGTGCGCGCGCTGTACGCCGCCTCGCAGGCCGGCGTGCAGATCGACCTGATCATCCGCGGCGCCTGCACCCTGCGCCCGGGCGTACCGGGCATCTCGGACAACATCCGCGTGCGCTCGATCGTCGGCCGCTTCCTGGAGCACAGCCGCGTCTACTGGTTCGGCAACGACGGCGCACCGGAGATGTACTGCGCCAGCGCCGACTGGCTGGAACGCAACCTGCTGCGCCGTGTCGAGACGTGCTTCCCGATCCTCGACCCGGAGCTGGCCAAGCGGGTCTACCGCGAAGTCCTGCAGAACTACCTGGACGACAACCTCAACGCCTGGGAGCTGGACGCCGACGGCATCTACCACAAGCGTGCCCCGGCGCACGACGAAGCCCCGCATTCTGCTCAGATGGCATTGATGCAGGGGCTGTGAGCCGGTGTGTCGACCAAGGTCGACACCTACCAGGAGCGGCAGGCACCGATTCTGGTCGGGATTGGATCAGTGTCGACCAAGGTCGACACCTACCAACAGCAGCGGAATTCTGTCGAAGGCGGGGTGGGTCCGGTGGCAGGGGTGTGAGCCGCATGGATGCGGCGACCAAGCCCCCATGGACGGGTTAACGGCGTCCCCTGCCATCGGACCCACCCCGCCATCCTACGGATAGCCCGCTTTTGCCTTTGCTTTAGCCGTTGCCGTTGATTCGGCGGGTGCAGGGCGCAGCCCTGCCGCACTCCCCTCTTCCAAAATGTGAAGGCCGCGCGGTGACGAGCACACCGCCCCTTCGGCTAACATTCGTCCATGCCGCATACCACCACGACTCCGCCCGCATTGCAGGATGGCGACCTGCTGGCCGCCATCGACCTTGGCTCCAATAGTTTCCACATGGTCATCGCGCGCTACACGCTCGGCCAGCTGCGGGTGATCGACCGCCTGCGCGAGACCGTGCGCATGGCCGATGGCCTGGATGGCAAAGGTGGGCTCTCCTCCGCTGCGCGGCAGCGCGCGCTGGAATGCCTGGCCCGCTTCGGCCAGCGCATCCGCAACGTGCCGCCGCACCGGGTGCGCGCACTGGCCACCAACACCGTGCGCCAGCTGCGCTCTCCGCAGTCGTTCCTGGTTCCCGCCGAAACCGCGCTCGGGCATGCCATCGAAGTGGTCAGCGGCCGCGAAGAAGCGCGCCTGATCTACCTGGGCGTGGCCCACGCGCAACCGCCCAAGCCCGGCCAGCGCCGGCTGGTGATCGACATCGGCGGCGGCTCCACCGAATTCATCATCGGCATGGGCATGCAGACCCTGGAGCGCGAAAGCCTGCAGGCCGGCTGCATCGCCAGCACCCGGCGCTTCTTCCCCGGCGGCAAGCTGAGCAAGAAGCGCTGGAAGGACGCACTGGCCGAGATCGGCCGCGAGTTCCAGCCCTTCGCCAGCAAGTACCGCGCGCTGGGCTGGCAGGAAGCCTTGGGCTCGTCCGGCACGCACAAGGCGATCAGCGAGATCTGCGCCACGATGAAGCTGAGCAAGGGCGCGATCACCGCCGAGGCCCTGCCCCAGCTGCGCGACGAACTGCTGAAGGCCAAGAAGATCGACGACATCCAGTTGCCGGGCCTGTCCAGCGACCGCCGCCCGATCATCGCCGGCGGCATCCTGGTGCTGGAGGCCGCCTTCCAGGCACTGGGCCTGCAGAAGCTGCTGGTCAGCAAGGCGGCGATGCGCGAAGGCATCCTGTACGACATCGTCGGCCGCGCTGGCGAAAACGACCTGCGCGATGAATCGGTGTCCGCACTCAGCCAGCGCTACGGCATCGATACCGTGCAGGCCGATCGCGTGCAGGACACCGCGCTGTCACTGCTGGAACAGGTGCAGGAACGCTGGCGGCTCGATGCCGACGACGCGCGGATGCTCGGCTGGGCCGCACGCCTGCACGAGCTGGGCCTGATGATCGCGCACAGCGGCTATCACGTGCATGGCAGTTACGTACTGGAACACTCGGATATCGCCGGCTTCTCGCGGCAGGAACAGCAGATGCTGGCCGCGCTGGTGCGCAGCCATCGCCGCAGCGTAACCAAGACCGCCTTCGACGCCCTGCCCGAGCGCCTGCTGCTGACCGCTCGCCGGCTGGCCGCCCTGCTGCGCCTGGCGGTGCTGCTCAATCGTGCCCATGAGGACGATCCACTGCCCGCGCTGGAACTGACCGCCGACGACAACCGCCTGTCGCTGATCGTGCCGCAGGCCTTCATCGATGCCCGGCCGCTGCTGCGCGCCGATCTGATCGGCGAGACCGACGGCATCGCCGGGCTGGGCATCCAGTTCCGGCCGTTCGTGGCCTGAGGCTGAACTCGTTGTTCCCCTACTACGGTGGCTTCGACATCGGTCGTTTCATCTACATGAAATACCAGCAGCGCTTCTGATCCACCGCGCTTCCTGGACCACCGCCACGGCCCTTCGGGGCCGTGGCTCCATGGGAACCGGACCGCCGTCATCCCGTGGTCGCAAAGCGGTCATATCCGCTACATCGCCAGGCCCGAGCATGCCGGAAACCCGGAGGCCCGCCATGCGCTATGCCATCGTCACCGAGACCTACCCGCCGGAAGTGAACGGCGTTGCCCTGACCGTGCAGGGCCTGGAGCAGGGACTGCGCACTTCCGGCCATGACATCGACCTGATCCGGCCACGCCAGACCAGCGAAGCGCTGGACTCGGCGCCAGGCACGCTGCTGGTTCCGGGTGCCGCATTGCCGCGCTACCCCGGCCTGCGCTTCGGCCTGCCTGCACCGATCCGGCTCAACCGCCACTGGCAGCAGCAGCGTCCCGATGCGGTCTACATCGCCACCGAAGGCCCGCTGGGCTGGTCGGCGCTGCGCACCGCGCGCCGCCTTGGCATTCCAGTCGCCAGTGGTTTCCACACCCGCTTCGACGAGTACCTGCCCGACTACGGCGTCGCCTGGCTGCAGGCCGCTGCGATGCGCTGGATGCGCCGGTTCCACAACCAGGCCGACGCAACGCTGGTACCCACCCGCGAACTGCAGCAGTTCCTCGGCGAACAGGGTTTCGAACGTGTACGCCTGCTGGCACGTGCGGTCGACAGCCAGCAGTTCGATCCGGGCCGGCGCGACCCGGGGCTGCGCGAGGAATGGGGCGTGGACGGCAATGGCCTGGTCGCGATCCATGTCGGCCGCATCGCCGCGGAAAAGAACCTTGGCCTGGCGGTGAAAGCCTTCCGGCGCTTGCAGCAGATCCGGCCCAAAGCCCGCTTCGTCTGGGTAGGTGATGGTCCGGCCCGCGAAAAACTGGCACATGAAAACCCGGATTTCATCTTCTGCGGCATCCAGCGCGGCGAGGCCCTGGCGCGGCATTTCGCCAGCGGTGACCTGTTCCTGTTCCCCAGCCGCAGCGAGACCTTTGGCAACGTGACCCTGGAAAGCATGGCCAGCGGCCTGGCCACCGTCGCATTCGACTACGGTGCGGCCCGCGAATACCTGCGTAATGGCGAGAACGGCGCGGCCGTGGAAAACGATGAGCAGTTCATCGAGGCAGCCGTGCAGCTGGCCGCCGATGATGCACGGCGCCGCGAATTCGGCAGCAGCGCCGCGCGTGCGATGAAGCGCCTGCATCCACAGCAGGTGGTTGCCGAGTTCGATGCGCTGCTGTCCGAGCTGGCCCAGTCGCGGAGGAGCGGCCATGCGCACCACGCCGCTTGAGCTGTTGGCCGGCCGCGAGGCGCGGCTCTGCCGCCGGGCCAACCACTACTGCCGGCGTCGCCGCGTGCGTCGCCTGTTCTCGGTCATCAGCCGTCTCGGCGATGGCGTGTTCTGGTACGTGCTGATGGGCGCGCTGGTGCTGCTCGACGGCTTCGACGGACTGCGCGCCTCCGTGCACATGGCCGCCACCGGTCTGGCCGCGCTGCTGCTCTACAAGGGCCTCAAGCGCTGGACCCGGCGTCCCCGCCCGTATGCGGCCGATCTGCGCATCCGTGCCTGGGTGGCACCGCTGGACGAGTTCAGCTTCCCCTCCGGGCACACCCTGCACGCGGTGTCGTTCACCATCGTCGCGTTGGCCTACTACCCGTGGCTGGCACCGCTGCTGGTCCCGTTCACCTTCGGCGTCGCGCTGTCGCGGGTGGTGTTGGGCCTGCACTACCCGTCCGATGTACTGGCCGCCACCGGCATTGCCATCCTGCTGGCATCGGCCAGCCTGGCCTGGTTGCCGCTGCCGGTGTGATGGCCGCCGCGCCGGCCACGCATGGCCCGGCGCTACCGCCATCGTTGATGGCCTAGAATGCAGGCATGACCACGCTGTTCATTTCCGACCTGCACCTGGACCCCAGTCGTCCGGAGATCACCGACCTGTTCCTGCGCTTCCTGCGCGAACAGGCGCCCGGCGCCGATGCGCTGTACATCCTCGGCGACCTGTTCGAAGCCTGGATCGGCGACGACACGCCCTCGCCCGCCGCCGATGCAGTGGCCGACGCGCTGAAGGTGCTCTCCGACAGCGGCGTGCCGGTGTATTTCATCCGCGGCAACCGCGACTTCCTGCTCGGCGAAGACTATGCGCGCCGTGCCGGCCTGCGCATCCTGCCCGACCCGTGCGTGATCGAGCTGTACGGTCGCCCGGTGCTGCTGCAGCACGGTGACCTGCTGTGCACGGACGACATCCCCTACCAGCAGTTCCGTGCACAGACGCGCGACCCGGCATTCCAGGCGCAGTTCCTGTCACAGCCGCTGGCCGCACGCATCGCCTTCGCGCAGAAGGCACGCGACGCCAGCCAGGCCCGCCAGTCGGAAATGAAGCAGGACGATCGTGCGCAGTTCGAGACCGTGACCGATGTGGCTCCGGCCGAAGTCGATGCCACCTTCGTGCGCCATGGCGTGGACACCATGATCCACGGCCACACCCATCGCCCGGCGGTGCACACGCTGCAGGCCGGTGGCCGCACCTGCAACCGCATCGTGCTGGGTGACTGGTACGAACAGGGATCGGTACTGCGCGTGGATGCCGGCGGCTGGTCGCTGGATACGCTCGCGCGCGAATGATGGATCGCAGGGTGCCAACCAAGGTTGGCATCTACCAGGGCAGGTGCACGCACCCGGGTAGACGCCGACCCCGGTCGGCGACTGGCTTCAGCGGAAGGCCGCGATGGTGGCCTTGGTATTGACCAGCACGCGCTGGTTGTCGGCGGTACTGGCATTGCCCATCGGGATGCCGTTGTAGCTGATGTTCGGGTTGGACCAGTAGTTCAGGCGCGGGCAACCGGCCGAGCAGTCATAGGCCATGATCGTGCGCCAGCGCGAACCGGAGGACGGCTCGTAGCGATAGCCGTGCCCATAGGCATAGGGCGACGTGCTGGGATCACTGGCGATATCGTGCCGCGCACTCTGCAGATGGCCGATCTCATGTGCGAAGGAGTAGTAGCCGGTCGCGCAATCCCAGTACACCGCCGCGAAGGCCGTCGATGCCGTCGAGCCGATGCCCGAGGCCAACCCGCAGTAGCTCGTGTTGTTGATCAGCAGGACGCCGACATCGGCCGCGGTGTTGTTGCGGCTGGTGTGGATGCTGTCCATGTAGCCGTCGCTGGTGTTGCGGAAGCGGGTCAGGTCGGTGGTGAAGTTGCCGGACTCGGTGTAGTTGGTGGTTTCATAGCCGGCCAGCTGCAGGGTGATGCCAACGTTGCTGTTGACGTAACCCTGGTTGGATTCGGCCACCGCCAGCTGCACCAGCGACTGCATGTTGCCGCCATAGGCCGTTACCGCTGCATTGGTCGCCACCACCAGCACGCGGATGGTGGCCGGGGTGCCGGACGAGGCCTGCGCGATGCCGATGCGGTCATTGTTGCCCATCGGGATTTTCGGCAGCTGGTTGTAGTCGGCCGGATGATCGGCCGGCATCCGCGATTCATCCACTTCCACCAGTACATGGCGGTTGCCCAGCGGACGCAGCCGGTAAAGCTTGCCGTCCTTGCGGATCGAGCCGGTGAGGGTGTTGCCCGAACGCACCAGGATCACTGAATTGCCAGGATCATCCTGACCGTTCGAAGTGGCGGCAGTCAGCCGATCGGACGGCGAACGCAACTGGCCGTACCAGATGCTGCCGCCATCGGGCAGGGCTTCCACCTTGCTGCGCACCGCCTGCACGCGCTGGCCAAGCAGTTCGAACTCCAGTTGCGGCTGCGCGGTGGCAGCAGCGTCGACACGCACTTCCTGTACCGTCGCGGTGGACGGGGTGGCCAGCAGCTTGCCCAGCGCGGGCTCACTGTTTGCCGATGCCCGGCTGATGACCGTCACCGGCTCGAACAACGGTGCCGCATGCGCGGCCGCTGCCACCGACAAACCCAACACCAGGCCACCTGCCGCTTTGCCAATCGATCTGGACAACATTGCGTCGCTCCTTGAATGATGTGAACAGCGTTGATGCAGCACGCCCGGGTTTGCCGGGTCTGGCCATATGGCCTGCGCGGGTCGTGTGAATTCAATAGAAGATGGGAATGAAAATCAGGAACTGTGATCGACCGCATCTGCGTTAAGTAAGGTCAAAAGCGTCACTACACTTCGTCAATACACCGCTTTCGCGCTACCGTGACGCAGTCACGACGGGACATGCACATGGCACCATCGCAGGACACGGATGAAGATGTCGGCATGCTGCGGATTGGCCTGTTCTTCGATGGCACCCGCAACAACGCACACAACCTGGCACGCGGTCGCCCACAGGTTCCGCAGCCACGTCCGGCGCAGCTGCGCGCGGATGATGATTCGACCTACCAGAGCCGGCTGACCAGCAGCTACGACAACGGCCTGACCAACATCGCGCGCCTGCAGCAGCTGTATCCGGACAGCCGCCGCAATGCGATGGGCGCACCTTCGTTGTCGATCTATGTGGAGGGCGTGGGCACCCGCGATGATGCCGATGATGATCTGATCGGACTGGCCTTCGGTATCGGTGCCAGTGGCGTTCGTGCGAAAGTGCAGCGCGCGCTGCAGGTGCTGCTGCCGGCGGCACTGGCCGAGCTGTCCGCGCGCTGGCAGCGACCGTTGCGTGGCGTGCAGCTGGATCTGTTCGGCTATTCGCGCGGCGCTGCCGCGGCACGTGATATCGCCAACCAGCTGCAGGGCTGGGACAGCGTGCGCTGGCGCCAGCTGCTGCAGGGCGCCGGCCTGTCCTGCACTGCGAACTTCGCCCCCGCCACACCGGTGCTGCGCTTCATCGGACTGTTCGACATCGTGGTCGCAGTCAATGGCGGCCGCGCCGATGAGCAGCCGCAGCTGGCCCTGCACAGCGGCATCGCCGGTCGCGTCGTGCAGCTCACTGCACGCGATGAACACCGCCAGCACTATCCGCTGACCAGCGTGGCGCCGCCATTCGCCGAGATCGCCCTGCCCGGTGTGCATGCCAACATCGGTGGTGGCTACAACCAGCTGGAGGAAGGCCCCAAGCTGCTCAGCCGACCGCGCCGGCAACAGTTGCGCCGCCCAGCGGTTGCCGACTACCAGGTCCCACCATTGGCGTTGCTGCAGGCCACCACGGCCTACGCTGAAACACAGGCCGATGCCGAACGCTGGCGGCAGCAGCTGGGCGTTGGGGAAAAAGAGATCTGGGTGGATGTCTGGCACCAGTGGCAGCAGCAGCGTCGCGCCGGCAGCCGCAGCGTGCTGCTGTCACCGGTGCTGTATGTGACTGCCGCGGTGGTGCTGCGTCGGCGCATCGACTGGCGTTATCAACTGATCGCACTGCAGGTGATGCAGCAGCAGGCCATCGATGCCGGCGTGCGATGGACCGCCAATGCGGCCGGAGTTCCCGGCTGGGAGCTGCCATCCGCCCTGCAGCCGATCGCACGCCGCCTGGTGGCCGGACAGCCGCTGACGCAGACACAGGAGGCGCTGCTGCGGCGGCGCTACCTGATGCAGTCAGCGCACTGGAACTTCGATGCACTGGGCGACACCGCACTGACCTACGCCGCCGATGCCGGCGTCAGCGAACTGCCGTACCGGCCGGGTCCCGGCCTGTTCTACATCAACCGGCCGACCGTGGACGGCAAGCGCGTGGTGTTGCCGAATGCATAAGAAAAAGGGGACGGAGGGGATCAAGTCGTTTGTGGCATTAACGACTTGATCCCCTCCGTCCCCTTCTTCTCAACCGGCCTGCTCGACCAGGTTGGCGAGCTCATCCGCATCAAAACCAGCCAGCAGGCGCGCTTCGATGTTGAACGGCCCGTGCAGGTAGCCGCCGGCGTACTCCACCAGCAGTTCCTTGAAACGTGCGCGCGGTTCGACATCGGCGCGGTCGCAGTACCAGCGGTACCAGCGCGAGCCGGCAGCGACGTGCGCCACTTCCTCGCGCAGGATCACTTCCAGTACGTCGGCGGTCTCGCCATCGCCGACATTGCGCAGCTTCTCGATCATGCCCGGGGTGACGTCCAGGCCGCGCGCTTCCAGCACGCGCGGCACCAGCGCCATGCGTGCCAGGCCGTCATGCGCGGTCTTTTCGCACATTTCCCACAGGCCGTTGTGCGCGGGGAAATCGGCATAGTCGTGGCCATGCACCTGCAGGCGTTCGCGCAGCAACATGAAGTGCCGCGATTCGTCGTCGGCACAGCTGACCCAGTCGGCATGGAACGCCGGCGGCAGGCCGCGGAAGCGGTACACCGCATCCCAGGCCAGGTCGATCGCGTTGAGTTCGATATGGGCGATGGCGTGGATGAAGGCGGCCCGCCCTTCCACGCCGCCCAGTCCGCGCCGCGGTACCTCGCGCGGATGCACCAGCACCAGTTGCGCCGGCCGGCCGGGCATGCGGATCGGTTCCGGCGGCGGCGCATCGGCGGCCACTCTCAGGCGACCGGCACGGAACGCGGCGGCGTACGCCTGGGTCAGCGCGACCTTGCGCAGCGGGTCGGCTTCGGCCAGGCACTGCTGCGCCGCACGCAGCAGGTCACCACCAACGTCGGGCACGTCAACCACGCCTGGACCTCAGGCGCGGCGCTTGTGCTTGGCATCGTCCGAACGCAGCTGCTGGATGCGCTCGAAGTAGCCCGGCTCGATACCGGTCGGGTAGTGGCCGTTGAAGCAGGACGAATCGAAGTTGCGCAGCGCCGGATTACCCTCGCTTACCGCCGCTTCCATGTCTTCCAGATCCTGGTAGATCAGCCAGTCGCAGCCCAGGTGCGCTTCGATCTCTTCCACGCTGCGGTTGTGCGCGACCAGCTCTTCGGCGGCCGGCATGTCGATGCCGTAGATGTTCGGGTAGCGCACCGGCGGCGCAGCACTGGCCAGGTAGACCTTGCGTGCGCCTGCATCACGGGCCATCTGCACGATCTGCTGGCTGGTGGTGCCACGCACGATCGAGTCGTCCACCAGCAGCACCACGCGGTTGCGGAATTCCAGGTGGATCGGATTGAGCTTGCGGCGCACCGACTTCACGCGCTCGCCCTGCCCCGGCATGATGAAGGTGCGGCCGATGTAGCGGTTCTTGATGAAGCCTTCGCGGTACTTCACCCCGAGTACGTTGGAGATCTCCAGCGCGGCGTCGCGCGAGGTGTCCGGGATCGGGATGATGGTGTCGATGTCGTGGTCCGGGCGCAGGCGCAGGATCTTCTCGCCCAGCTTGATGCCCATGCGCATGCGCGCCTTGTGCACCGACACGTTGTCGATCATCGAATCCGGGCGTGCGAAGTACACGTACTCGAAGATGCACGGGGTGTGCTCGGCCGGCTCGGCGCAGATCTCCGAGAACAGCTCGCCACGCGCGGTGATCACCAGCGCTTCGCCCGGCTGCACGTCACGCACGCGCTGGAAGCCCAGCACGTCCAGCGCGGCCGATTCGGACGCCACGATGTACTCATCACCCTCGGCGTGGCTGCGCTTGCCCAGCACCAGCGGGCGGATACCATGCGGGTCACGGAAGGCGACCAGGCCCAGGCCCAGCACCACGCTGACCACCGCATAGCCGCCCTTGCAGCGGCGGTGCACGCCAGCCACGGCACGGATGGCCGCTTCCGGGCTGAGCTGGCGCTGCTGCTCCAGTTCGTAGGCGAACACGTTCAACAGCACTTCGCTGTCCGAATCGGTGTTGACGTTGCGCCGGTCCTGTTCGAACACCTGCTGGCGCAGCGCCTCGGTGTTGATCAGGTTGCCGTTGTGGGCCAGCGCGATGCCGTACGGCGAGTTGACGTAGAACGGCTGTGCCTCGTCCATGCCTTCCGAACCGGCGGTCGGGTAGCGCACATGAGCGATGCCGACGCTGCCTTCCAGGGTGGACATGGTGCGGGCATCGAACACATCGCGGACCAGGCCGGTGGCCTTCTGCACCCGCAGGCGGCTGCCATTGACGGTGGCGATGCCTGCTGCGTCCTGGCCGCGATGCTGGAGGACGGTCAAGCCGTCATACAACTGCCCGGCGACGTTCTGGTTGCCGACGATTCCGACGATGCCACACATGGTGCGAGGTCTCCGCTGGGCTTTGCCCAGTTACAAGGAAGGTGGCCGTACCTGGCCGCGGTGGTCGCCGCGCGCGCGGTCGACATTGGCCGGATCGCCCGGCTCGATACTGTCCGGCAGTGCTGGGGCGTCCGGACGCACTTCGGCCGGATCGTAGGAATCGCCCTGTTCCGCTTTCGCAGGCCGCAGCCATCCGCTGCCTGCCACTACCTGGTTGAGGATGCCATTATCGCCTGCCGCGCCCGGCTTTCCCAACCCGGCGCCTGCGTTCTTCCCCAAGTCCATCAATGCAGATGGGGACAGGGCGTCGGTGGGCAAGCCCTTGGGCAGCAGATCGGCGCCGGGAACCTCCCAGTGCGGCAGCTTGCTGTTCATCCAGGCAACGGTGGGGTTCAGCAGTGGGCGCACCGCCGAACGCTGCCAGGAAGGCTCGGCGGTCAGCGGGGTGAAACTGCCCAGCAGCAGCAGGATCGCGGCGATCAGGCCGCCCCGCACCGTGCCCAGCACCCCGCCCAGCAGGCGGTCCAGGCTGGTCAGCATGCTGCGGTGGACCAGGGCCTTGATGACCATGCCGATCACCGCGACCACGATCATCACGCCGATGCCGACCCCCAGGTAGCCACCGACGAAGTGTTCGCCACCGGGGGCCGCCGGGGCGGCCCACCAATGGGCGGCATCATTGCCGAAGGCGAAGGCCGCCCACGCGGCCAGCAGCCACGACAGGGTGCCGATGACGATTCCCACAAAGCCGCGCAGCATCCCCAGCAAGGTGGAGGCGGCGATCACGATCAGCAGCACAACGTCGATCATGGCGCCCCGCTCCTTCGGCGGCGCTGGCAACGGGGCTGCGCGTGGGTCATGGGTGCGGTCGCACCATGCCGGCCACGCCGACCTTGGCGGCGACCTGCGCCTTCAGCTGCTCGGCATCGGCGCGGTTGGCCACCGGCCCGACGCGGACGCGATGCAGGGTGCCCTTGTCCGTGCGCACCTGTTCAACGAACGCGCTGAAACCGGCGACGCGGACCTTGTCGCGCAGGGCATTGGCATCGTTGGCCTGACCGAACGCGCCCAGCTGCACGGCAAAGCCGACGCCGCTGGCAGCCGGTGCCGCCGGCGTGGTCGGCGCCGTCGCCGGCTTGCTGGCGGTGGCCTCCGGCTTCGGCTCGGGCTTCGGCGCCGGCTTCGGCGGTTCCGGCCTGGCGGCCGGGGTGGTCGTTGCGGTCGGCGTACTCGGCGGAAGGCTTTCGCTGCGGACCGGGTTGCTGCTGGCCGACGGCGCAGTGGCTGCGGACGGAGTGCTGGCGCTCGGCGTAGCCGATGCCGGAGTGGCCGCGACCGGGGCACTGCTGCCGGCCGCCGCGTCCAGAGTGATCACTTCGGCCTTCACATCCGCGCGGATCTTCACCGCCTGCAGGCGGGCCGCCTCGGCCTGGGCGCGGTCGGCATACGGCCCGACCCGCACACGCCATGCCTGACGGCCGCCGATGGTGGCGGTTTCAGTGAAGCCCGGCAGCTGCGAGCGCTTCAGGTAGGCGATCACGGCATCGGCATCGGCCTTGCTGCCGTAGGCACCGAAGGTGACCGCATAGTTGCCGGCGGCAACCGTCGGCGACGTGTCCACGGTCGGCGGCGTGGCCGGCGTGGCGGCATCCTGCAGCGGCTTGGCCTGTCCGGTCTGCAGGCCGGTGGCGCCACCGGCCGGGGCGACCAGGGGCAGCTCACGGGTTTCGAACTGGCCATCGGCCGGTGCATCCGGCGCGGCGATCGGCACATTGGCCACACCGCTGTCCGGTGCCGGTCCCTTGACCAGCATCGGCAGGAAAATCACGGCCAGCGCCACCAGCACGATGGCACCAATCAGACGCTGTTTCAGAGGCGTATCCACGTGAGGCAGGCAACTGTCCGGAGGTTGCCGTCGATTATACGGGTGCCGGACCGGACGGCGTCGGCGTTGGCTGAACGCGGATCAGGCATCGCCCTGCAGCATCTGCAGGGCAGCCGCGGCGGTATGGAAGGAGCCGAACACCAGCACGCGGTCGCCGCGCTCGGCCTGGGCCAGCACCTGCGCCAGTGCCTGTTCGACGCTGTCGGCCAGCGGCGCCTTGGCCGCAGCCGTGCCAGCCAGGCGCTCCTGCAGCTGGGTGGCGCTCTGCCCACGCGGGCCATCCAGCCCGGCCAGAGTCCACTCGCCCACCACATCCTGCAGCGCCTGCACCACGCCCACCGCGTCCTTGTCCTGCAGCGCGGCGTACACCGCCAGGGTGCGCCCGGCCGAGACCTCGGCCTTCAGCGCACGCGCCAGCTGGCCCGCTGCCTGTGGGTTGTGGCCCACGTCCACACGGATCTGCACGCCATCCCGCTCGAATGCCTGCATGCGGCCGGAAATGCGCGCCGCCGCGATCCCGGCGGCCCACGCCGCACGCGGCACCGGCTTGTCCAGCGCGCGCAGGGCGGCGATGGCGGCACCGGCATTGGCCAGCTGGATCGGGCCGGCCAGCGCCGGGGTCGGCAGCTCCATGCGCAGGCCGACATCACGCCAGCGCCAGCGCTGTGCATCGATCGGTTCGTAGAAATAATCGCTGCCGCCCCGGATCGCGTTGGCACCCACCAGATAGGCACGTGCGAGCACGCTGGACGGCGGATCGGTCTCGCCCAGAATCACCGGCTTCCAGCCACGGATGATGCCGGCCTTCTCGGTGCCGATCGCTTCGCGGTCCTCGCCCAGCCACTCGGCATGGTCGATGTCCACGGTGGTGATCACCGCCACGTCGGCATCGACGATGTTGACCGCATCAAGGCGGCCACCCAGACCCACTTCCAGTACCGCCAGATCCAGCCCGGCGTCGGTGAACAACTGCAGCGCGGCCAGCGTGCCATACTCGAAATAGGTCAGCGTGGTCTCGCCCCGCGCGGCCTCGATGGCGTTGAACGCAGCGACCAGCGCTGCATCGTCCACATCCTGCCCGTCGATGCGCACACGCTCGTTGTAGCGCAGCAGATGCGGTGACGTGTAGGCGCCGACCTTCCAACCAGCAGCACGGCCGATGGCCTCGATGAAGGCCACCGTGGAGCCCTTGCCGTTGGTGCCACCGACCACGATGGTGCGCCCGGCCGGCGCGCCAAGCCCCATCGCCGTGGCCACGGTGCGCACGCGCTCCAGGCCCATGTCGATGGTCGCCGGGTGCTGGCGTTCAATGTAATCCAGCCAATCGGCCAGGGTGGTCGGGGTGTTCGTCACGGCAGTGCTTCCAGCAGGTACAGGTGGTTCGGTGTGGCGGGTCAGAGTGCGCGGTGCTTGGCTTCGCCGAAGAACGGCGTGTGGTGGGCGCAGTCGTTCAGGCGCACCACTTCCAGGCTGTCCAGGTCGGCGCCCTCGAGCAGGTTGAGCGTGGTCGGTGCCTGGCGGAAGGTCCACAGGCGGGAGATCGGCAGGCCCAGCACCTTGCACAGAATCACGCGGTTGACCGCGTCATGCGCGACCACCAGCAGGGTGTCGTGCTCGCCGAGGCCTTCGGTGGCACGGGCCAGGCCACGCCAGCTGCGTTCCAGCACCAGGCGCAGCGATTCGCCGCCGGGCATCAGCACGGTATCCGGTTCCTCGCGCCAGGCCTGCAGGCGCGACGGATCCTTTTCGTTGATTTCGCTGGCCAGCAGGCCTTCCCATTCGCCGTGGGCGATTTCCTGCAGCTCCGGCTCGGTCAGCAGCATGTCGGCGCGGGCGGCGCCAAGCGCCAGCTGCGCGGTGCGCTGCGCGCGCGACAGCGGCGAGGCAACGGCACGGGTGATGTCCACCGAGGCCAAGCGGGCGCCAAGCGCCTGGGCCTGGGCTTCGCCGATCGGCGAAAGCGGAATATCGATCTGGCCCTGGTAGCGGCCTTCGGCGTTCCACGGCGTTTCGCCGTGGCGGGCAAGCAGGATGCGCATGCGTGCAAGGAGTCCTGGGGGGAGGAGGTTTCCGCGTTTCGTTCACATCCTGTGAAGTGCGCGGAACAGGGATGATACCTGTTCGGCGCACCGGGCCGGGCCGGGCATGAAAAAACCCCGCGACGTGGGTCGCGGGGTTTTGGAACTCCGGCTATCTGGTCGAGGTTGCCGGCCAGCGGCCGGCACTACCGCAACCGGTTTATTTCGCCAGGTTCAGTTCCTTCAGCAGCTGCGGCGCCGGCGCCACTTCCTGCATGATCCACTGCATGTAGCGGCTGTCGACGGCGATCATGCGGGTCATCACCGGATCGAACACCCAGTTGGAGCTGACCGATTCCCAGTTGCCGTCGAATGCCAGACCGACCAGCTTGCCGTTGGCGTCCAGCACCGGCGAGCCCGAGTTGCCGCCGGTGATGTCCAGGTTGGACAGGAAGTTCACCGGCACCGAACCAATGCGCTTGTCTTCCAGGCCGCCGTAACGCTTGGCCTTGACGGCATCGAGCAGCGCCTTCGGCGAATCGAACGGATCTTCGCCGGTTTCCTTTGCCGCTACGCCTTCCAGGGTGGTGAACGGGGTGTACTTCACGCCGTCCTTGCCATAGCCCATGACGTTGCCGAAGGTGATGCGCAGCGACAGGTTGGCGTCCGGGTAGACGAACTCACCCTGGCTCTTCTTGTAGTCGGCCACGGCCTGCAGGTACAGCGGGCGGGCGGTCAGCGATTCGCCTTCGCGGATCTTCTTCTGCTCTTCCTGCTTCAGCAGTGCCGGCATGACGGCCACGGCGTACTGGATGGCCGGATCGCTGCTGGCTTCAAATGCGGCACGGTCGGCCTTGAACCACTTCAGGCGGGTGTCCAGGCTGCCCAGTCCGGTGCCGCCCAGCTTGGCCACCAGCGACTTCACCGCAGCCGCATCGCTGCCGGCCAGCCACTTGTTCAGCACTTCATTGTCGCGCTGCGCAGCGGGCAGGGCCACGTACTGCTCCAGCCAGTAGGCCTGCAGCTGCTGGTCCATCTTCGCCACGTAGCGGCGGTCCATCTGCTTGAGGCCACCTTCGATGGTGGTCAGGTCGCGTTCCTGGTAACCGGCTTCGCGCTCGGCATCCGGCTTGCTGCGCTCGATCGACAGGCGGTACAGGGTGATCGCTGCGCCAACGGCCGAGGTGTTGTTGAACTGACCGACGAACAGGTCGCGTTCGCGGGTCGACTTGCTGGTATCCAGATGCTTGAGCAGCTGCGCGTGTGCGGCCAGCGCCGGCTTGCCGGCAGCGCCCTGCTTCTTCAGCCACGCCAGCACGGCGGCTTCTTCAGCCTGCTTCTGACCAGCGGCGTCGATGCGCTTGAAGCCTTCCAGCTGGCCCAGGTAGTTCTTGGCCACGTTGTTCATGCTGGCGGCGGTGGCGGCGTACTTCACCTTGACGTCGGCGTCGGCCTTGCCGGCGTCGGCGATCATCTTCAGCACCGCGTTGTAGTGCTTGGCGATGGTCGGGTAGGTGAAGCTGGCGGTTTCGTTGAACTCACCGGCCAGTGCATAGCGGTTGGTACGGCCCGGGTAGCCAGCCACCATCACGAAGTCGTCGGCGCCCAGCGGCTGGTCGGCGAACTTCAGGAAGTGCTTGGGCTGGTACGGCACGTTGTCGGCGGCGAAGGCGGCCGGCTTGCCGTCCTTGCCCACGTAGGCGCGGTAGAACGAGAAATCGCCGGTGTGGCGCGGCCACATCCAGTTGTCGACGTCGCCGCCGAACTTGCCGACGCTGCCCGGGGGCGCGTAGACCAGGCGCACGTCCTTGATTTCCATGTTGCGGAACAGGCGGTAGGTGTTGCCGCCGGAGAAGCTGTACAGGCGGCAGCGGAAGCCGGCATCGGCTTCACAGGCCGCGACCTGGGCCTTGTCGAAGGCGTCCAGCGCGCGGCTGCGGGCCAGCGGGTCGTTGCCGGCGGCAGCGATGGCGGCCTTGGCCTGGGTGGTGACGTCGGTGATCTGGTCGAGCACGAACACGCGGGCGTTCGGGCCGGCGCTCAGTTCGTCCTTCAGAGTCGGCGCGTTGAAGCCGTCCTTGATCAGGTTCTTCTGCGCGGTCGAATTCAGCTGGATGGCGCCATAAGCGCAGTGGTGGTTGGTAACCACCAGGCCCTGCGGCGAAACGAAGCTGGCGGTGCAGCCGCCGAGGGCGACGACCGCACCCATCGGGTCGCCGGTCAGGTTGGCCAGCTGTTCCGGGGACAGCTTCAGGCCGGCCTTCTGCAGCGGGCCGGCGATTTCCGGCAGCTGCTGCGGCACCCACATGCCTTCAGCGGCATGGGCGACCTGGGCCAGCCCGAGGCTGGCGACGATGGAGAATGCAAGCAGGTTCGAGCGCATGGAGCGGCCCCTGGTAGTGGAACCTTCGATTGTAGCCCGCCGCCCTGCCCCGGCCCGAACCCCGGAAGTCATGCAATCGGATGCTTCCATCGTTCAGCGTCTCCACTGCGATCGGACGGAGGCGGGAGACCAGGCCGATGCAGGACACGCCGTAAACCCATCCATGGGGGCTCGATCGCGCCATCCATGGCGCTCACGGTCCTGCATCGGCCTGGCCTCCCGTCTCCCGACAATTGCCTGGCCTCGGACGGTAGCGCCGGGCCATGCCCGGCGAGTGCAGCGGCCACGTTCGAAACGCCCGCCGGCGCACGCCTTTCGTTCCACCACTGCACCCGCAGCGCAACATGGGAAATCCGTGCGGCACCCTATAATCCGCGCTTTCCCCCTGATGAGTTCCACCTCGATGGCGCAGCAAACGATGAAGGCCCTGGTCAAGCGCGAAGCGGCCAAGGGCATCTGGCTGGAAGAAGTTCCGGTTCCGACCCCGGGCCCGAACGAGGTCCTGATCAAGCTGGAGAAGACCGCGATCTGCGGTACCGACCTGCACATCTACCTGTGGGACGAGTGGAGCCAGCGCACCATCAAGCCGGGCCTGACCATCGGCCACGAATTCGTCGGTCGCGTCGCCGCACTCGGCTCGGCCGTGACCGGCTATGAAATCGGCCAGCGCGTCTCCGCCGAAGGTCACATCGTCTGCGGCCACTGCCGCAACTGCCGTGGCGGCCGCCCGCACCTGTGCCCCAACACCGTCGGCATCGGCGTCAACGTCAACGGCGCCTTCGCCGAATACATGGTGATGCCGGCCAGCAACCTGTGGCCGATCCCGGACCAGATCCCGTCGGAGCTGGCTGCGTTCTTCGACCCGTACGGCAACGCCGCGCACTGTGCGCTGGAGTTCAACGTGATCGGCGAGGACGTGCTGATCACCGGTGCCGGCCCGATCGGGATCATCGCCGCCGGCATCTGCAAGCACATCGGTGCGCGCAACGTGGTGGTGACCGACGTCAATGATTTCCGCCTGAAGCTGGCTGCCGACATGGGCGCCACCCGCGTGGTCAACGTGGCCAACCAGTCGCTGAAGGACGTGATGAAGGAACTGCACATGGAGGGCTTCGACGTGGGCCTGGAAATGAGCGGCAACCCGCGTGCGTTCAACGACATGCTCGACTGCATGTACCACGGCGGCAAGATCGCCATGCTCGGCATCATGCCCAAGGGCGCCGGCTGCGACTGGGACAAGATCATCTTCAAGGGCCTGACCGTGCAGGGCATCTACGGCCGCAAGATGTACGAGACCTGGTACAAGATGACCCAGCTGGTGCTGTCCGGTTTCCCGCTCGGCAAGGTGATGACCCACCAGCTGCCGATCGACGATTTCCAGAAGGGCTTCGACCTGATGGAAGAAGGCAAGGCCGGCAAGGTCGTGTTGAGCTGGAATTGACCCGAAGGGTCAATTCCCCCGCATGTTTCCTTATCCCCGCGCCTTTGGCGCGCCCCCTTGAACAACAAGGGGGCTCTTCCCCAGATGAGATCAAGAACACCGCGGAACTGAAAAAGGCGCCCGATGGGCGCCTTTTTCGTAAAGCGTGCCAGGCAAGCCTGGCACCTACCGTAACGCCTGCGGCGTTACTTGCCGACGGCCACGCTCAGCATCACCCGGCTGTGGGCCAGCTTGCCGGAGTTGTCACGGCCGTTGCCATCGGTGCCGTAGTAGCCCAGACCGACGTTGAACAGGCCGAACTGGCGCGCGACGCCGACGTTCCAGTCGGTGTAGTCCTTGGCGATGCCGTCCTCGAAGGTGCTGCGACCGACGTTGGCATTCAGGGTGAAGTCCTTCGGCAGGCCCCAGCTGCCGCCCAGGCCGAAGTACCAGCCATCGGTGCTGCTGTTCCAGACATCGTTGGTGTAGGCCACCGTCAGCTTGTAGGTGTCATCCAGCGTGGTGGTGGTGATCAGCTCGTTGTAGTTCTGGTGGCTGGACTTCAGGTAGGTGTAGCGGTTCAACAGCACATCGACGTTCACGCGCTCGGTGACATCCACGCCGTAGCCGATCAGGTAATCGACCTCGGTCTTCGGGTCACCCGCACCAAAGTCCACACCCGAGCCCCACACGCCGGCATACAGGCCAACCGGGCTGGTGTAGGTGAAACCGGCCTGCAGGGTCGGATCCTCGTCGGTCTGCGACACACCACGGAACAGGTAATCGGAAACGGCGGTGACGTTCCAGCTGTACGGCGATTCGTTTTCCTGGGCGCTGGCGGCGAACGGGGCGGCCAGGGTCAGGGCAGCGGCAATGGCGAGGCAGGCACGGGCGTGCTTCATGGGCGTCTCCGAGGGTGGCGGGGGCGGGAAGGGGGAGCGGGCAACCGGCGCCAGACAGGCGCGGTTCACGAATTTTTAACCCGTTTGCTATTGCGATGCAACATGTGCCGCCCGTGGCGGTGCCCTGCCCGGCCCGGTCGATGGCCATCGTTGCCCGGTAGAATCAGCGGTTTCCCCGTGCTGAGCCGTGCCCACGCCATGACCGACGCCTCCTCCGCCCTGACCCGCCACTACGCCGAGGAACTGGACGCCATCCGCGCCCAGGGCCTGTTCAAGTCCGAACGGATCATCACCAGCCCGCAGTCGGCCGAGATCACCCTCGAGGACGGCCGCAAGGTGCTGAACTTCTGTGCCAACAACTACCTCGGCCTGGCCGACCATCCGGACCTGATCCAGGCCGCCAAGGATGCGCTGGATACCCACGGCTTCGGCATGGCCTCGGTGCGCTTCATCTGCGGTACCCAGGACCTGCACAAGCAGCTGGAGAAGCAGATCGCCGACTTCTTCGGCAAGCAGGACACCATCTTGTATGCGGCCTGCTTCGACGCCAACGGCGGCCTGTTCGAACCGCTGCTCGGCGAGAACGACGCGATCATTTCCGATGCGCTGAACCATGCTTCGATCATCGACGGCGTGCGCCTGTGCAAGGCCAAGCGCTTCCGCTACGCCAACTGCGACATGGCCGACCTGGAAGCGCAGCTGCAGGCCGCCGATGCCGCCGGCTGCAAGACCAAGCTGATCACCACCGACGGCGTGTTCTCGATGGACGGCTTCATCGCGCCGCTGGACGAAATCACCGCGCTGGCGAAGAAGTACAACGCGCTGGTGCACATCGATGAGTGCCACGCCACCGGCTTCCTCGGTGCCACCGGCCGCGGTTCGGCCGAGGTCAAGGGCGTGCTGGAGAAGATCGACATCATCACCGGCACCCTGGGCAAGGCCATGGGCGGCGCACTGGGCGGCTTCACCTGCGCCAGCGCCGAGGTGATCGAGCTGCTGCGCCAGCGTTCGCGGCCCTACCTGTTCTCCAACTCGCTGCCGCCGCATGTGGTTGCCGCCGGCATCAAGGCGTTCGAGATGCTGGCCGCCGCTGACGACCTGCGCGACACCCTGGTGGAGAACACCCGCTACTTCCGCGAAAAGATGGTCGCCGCCGGTTTCGACGTGAAGCCGGGCGTGCACCCGATCAGCCCGGTGATGCTGTACGACGCACCGCTGGCGCAGAAGTTCGCCGAGCGCCTGCTCGAAGAAGGCATCTACGCGATCGGTTTCTTCTTCCCGGTGGTGCCCAAGGGCCAGGCGCGCATCCGCACCCAGATCAGCGCCGCGCACAGCCGTGAGCATCTGGACCGCGCGATCGATGCGTTCACCCGCATCGGTGTCGAGCTGGGCGTGATCAAGGGCTGATCGCCCCGGGGTCGGATCCCCACGGGTAGCGCCGGGCCATGCCCGGCGGTTTCCCGATAGCCGCGCTATGCGCTCGCCGGGCACGGCCCGGCGCTACCGAAATGACGCGCGACGCGCGTCATTTCTTTTTCTTCTTGCCCTTCGGCTCGTCCTTGCTGGCCACCACCACCGGCTTGGCGGCAGCATCCTGGCCGTTGCCCTTGGCAACGCGGATGCCGTTGGCCTTCATCCAGGCATCGAACTCATCGGCGGTCATCTTCTTGTCGCCGTTGCTCATCAGGAAGCGGTAGCTGCCGCGGCCATCCAGCTCCGGGGTCTTCACTTCCACCACCGGTGTTTCAGCCGGCGTTTCCGCCTTGGCCACCTTCTTGTGGCCACCACAGGCGGTCAGCAGCACCATCGGCAGCAGCAGGCCTGCGCAGCGCAGGGTTTGGTTGAGGGTCGGGTGGTACATGGGCAGGCTCCGTTCGGGAAATTCAGCAACCAAGCGCCCCCTACGCCTGGAACGGTGGCCGGCAACCGCCGGCCGCGGGCGATGATCAGCCCGGTGCAGCGGCCCCCAGCCGCTGCTGGTCACTGACCTCAAGTAGCCGCCATTGCCCCTTGCCGAGATCGCCGAGCTGCAGCCCGCCGATCGCAACCCGGACCAGGCGCAGTACCTGCAGGTCGAAGGCCGCCAACAGGCGGCGGATGTGGCGGTTGCGGCCCTCGTCGAGGACCACCTCCAGCCACGCGGTCTTGTCGCCGCTGCGCAGCACGCGCACGGCCTGGGCGAGGAGGAACTCGCCTTCGTCCTCGACACCGGCGCGCAGCGCAGCCAGGGTGTCCTCGTCGGGCAGGCGGTCCACCTGCACGT
>NZ_LLXT01000095.1 GCF_001431625.1 Stenotrophomonas geniculata ATCC 19374 = JCM 13324 | reverse complement strand
TCGACAGATTTCCGCGATCTGCCGGCAAAGCCATTGGGGTCAGATCCGTTTTCCGCAGGAAAACGGATCTGACCCCATTTTGTTTGTCGATATCTGACAGATGTGTCGACCAAGGTCGACACCCACCAACGGCCGCGGGAAACTGTCGAAGGTGGGGCGGTGTCTGATTGCGGGGTGTCAGCCGCATGGATGCGGCTGCCAAGCCTACAGGGACGTACTTGCGGCGTCCCCGCAATCCGACACCGCCCCACCAAACCACGAATCACCCCAGAGCCGGCTGTTGCCTTTGACGTTGCACTGGCTTGCAGCGGGTGCAGGGCGCAGCCCTGCCGACTCCCCCTCCGGGGTAAACTAAGCGGATGGCTTCCCGTCCCGCGCACGACCTGCTTCAACGCGTCTTTGGTTACGACGATTTCCGTGGTCCCCAGCAGGACATCGTGGAGCATGTGGCTGCCGGTCACGATGCCCTGGTGCTGATGCCCACCGGCGGTGGCAAGTCGCTCTGCTACCAGGTGCCGGCCCTGCTGCGTGACGGATGTGGCATCGTCATCTCGCCGCTGATCGCGCTGATGCAGGACCAGGTCGAAGCCCTGCGCCAGCTCGGCGTGCGCGCCGAATTCCTGAACTCGACCCTGGACGCTGAAACGGCCGGCCGCGTCGAACGCGAACTGCTCGCTGGCGAGCTGGACATGCTTTATGTCGCCCCGGAGCGGCTGCTGACCGGCCGCTTCCTGTCGCTGCTGTCACGCAGCCGGATCGCCCTGTTCGCCATCGACGAAGCGCATTGCGTGTCGCAATGGGGCCACGACTTCCGCCCGGAATACCGCCAGCTGACCGTGCTGCACGAGCGTTGGCCGCAGATCCCCCGGATCGCGCTGACCGCCACCGCCGATCCGCCGACCCAGCGCGAGATCGCCGAACGCCTGGACCTTCAGGAAGCACGCCACTTCGTCAGCTCCTTCGACCGCCCCAACATCCGCTACACCGTGGTGCAGAAGGACAACGCCCGCAAGCAGCTGACCGACTTCCTGCGTGGCCATCGTGGCGAGGCCGGCATCGTCTACTGCATGTCGCGGCGCAAGGTCGAGGAGACTGCCGAATTCCTGTGCGGCCAGGGCTTCAACGCCCTGCCCTACCATGCCGGCCTGCCGCCGGAAGTGCGCGCTAACAACCAGCGCCGTTTCCTGCGCGAGGATGGCATCGTGATGTGCGCCACCATCGCCTTCGGCATGGGCATCGACAAGCCGGACGTGCGCTTCGTGGCGCATACCGACCTGCCGAAGTCGATGGAAGGCTACTACCAGGAAACCGGGCGCGCCGGCCGTGATGGCGAAGCCGCCGAAGCCTGGCTGTGCTACGGCCTGGGCGACGTGGTGCTGCTCAAGCAGATGATCGAGCAGTCCGAGGCCGGCGAAGAACGCAAGCAGCTGGAGCGGGGCAAGCTCGACCACCTGCTGGGCTACTGCGAATCCATGCAGTGCCGCCGCCAGGTGCTGCTGGCCGGTTTCGGCGAGACCTATCCCCAGCCCTGCGGCAACTGCGACAACTGCCTGACACCGCCGGCCTCATGGGACGCGACCATCCCAGCGCAGAAGGCGCTGAGCTGTGTCTACCGCAGCGGCCAGCGTTTCGGCGTGGGCCATCTGATTGACGTGCTGCGAGGCAGCGAGAACGAGAAAGTGAGGCAGCAGGGCCACGACAAGCTGAGCACCTACGCGATCGGCCGCGACCTGGATGCGCGCACCTGGCGCAGCGTGTTCCGCCAGCTGGTCGCCGCCAGCCTGCTGGAAGTGGACAGCGAGGGCCACGGCGGCCTGCGCCTGACCGATGCCAGCCGTGACGTGTTGACCGGCCGCCGCCAGATCAGCATGCGCCGCGACCCGTCCAGCAGCACCAGCGGACGCGAGCGCAGCGCACAACGCACCGGATTGTCGGTACTGCCGCAGGATCTGGCCCTGTTCAACGCCCTGCGCGGCCTGCGTGCCGAACTGGCCCGCGAACAGAACGTGCCGGCCTTCGTGATCTTCCACGACAGCACCCTGCGCAACATCGCCGAGCAACGCCCGACCAGCCTGGATGAACTGGCCCGGGTCGGCGGCATCGGCGGCACCAAGCTGAGCCGCTACGGCCCACGCCTGGTCGAGATCGTGCGTGAAGAGGGCTGACGGTATTGCGTTGCCGCGCTGCGCGGCCGCCGGGCATGGCCCCAATGGCGCACGGGCGCCCCGATAGAGCCGAGCCCACGCCCGGCTGCCTCTGCGCGAACAGCAGCCGAGCGCGGGCTCGGCTCTACGCTGGTGCAGGTCCAACCTTGAACCGGCCATTCAGCCGGAAGTGCATCCACAGCCGCTTGCGGCTAGATTAGCGCCATGTCCCTCGCCTCGACCCTGCTCCGTGTCGTGCTCATGCTCAGCCTGTTGCTCAACGGGCTGAACGCGGCCATGGCCAGTGGTCACGAGGAAATGGGCCGGATGGCCCACGCGGTAGCCGCCCTTGATGGCGGCGATGCCGACTGCCACCACCACGCCGCCATGCAGGCCGACGAGGCCCCACAGGCCAAGGCCCCCGCCCACGACGCCCACTGCCAGATCAAGGACTGCGTGCGCAGCTGCGCGCAGCACCCGCTGCTGGTGGTGCAGCCGTTGCCGTATCTGGCGGGCCCGGCACTGTCGCTGGCGCCGCAGCCGATGTCGGCCACTGGCCGGCCGGCGCCGCCGCTGCCGCCGATCTCCCGCCCTCCCATCGGCTGATTCCACACGCACCGTGCGCCCTGCGCACCGTAGCCGGCCACCTGCCGGCGTCTTTACGTGTCTGGAGTCACCACCATGAATACCCGCATTCCCCCCGGTCCGGGCGCTGTGCCCATGCCGTCGCGCCGCCTGTTCGTGCAGGGCCTAGCCGCCGGTGGCGTGGTTGCCGGCATCGCCGCTGTCGGCGTGCCGCAGCGCGCGCTCGCCGCCGCCACGGCCGCCCCACGCCTGGCCGGCGCCCCTGCCGTGCTCAGCGACACCCGCATCGAATTGGCCATCGGCGAATCGCTGGCCAATTTCACCGGCCGCACCCGCCCGGCGATCACCGTCAACGGCTCGCTGCCGGCCCCGATCCTGCGCTGGCGCGAAGGCCAGACCGTGGATCTGTTCGTGCGCAACACGCTGGACCACCATCCGACCTCGATCCACTGGCACGGCATTCTGCTGCCAGCCAACATGGACGGCGTGCCCGGGCTGAGCTTCAACGGCATCGGCCCCGGTGAGACCTACCACTACCACTTCGACCTCAAGCAGTCCGGCACCTACTGGTACCACAGCCACTCGATGTTCCAGGAGCAGGCCGGCCTGTACGGTGCGCTGATCATCGATCCGGCCGAACCGGCGCCGTACCACCACGACCGCGAGCACGTGATCATGCTGTCCGACTGGACCGACATGGACCCGGGCGCGCTGTTCCGCCGCATGAAGAAGCTTGCCGAGCACGACAACTACTACAAGCGCACGCTGCCCGACTTCCTGCGTGACGTGAAGCGCGACGGCTGGTCGGCCGCGTTGTCCGACCGTGGCATGTGGGGCCGGATGCGGATGACGCCGACCGACATCTCCGACATCAACGCGCACACCTACACCTACCTGATGAACGGCACCGCCCCGGCCGGCAACTGGACCGGTCTGTTCCGCAGCGGCGAAAAAGTGCTGCTGCGCTTCATCAATGGCGGGTCGATGACCTACTTCGACGTGCGCATCCCCGGTTTGAAGATGACCGTGGTCGCCGCTGACGGCCAGTACATCCACCCGGTCAGCATCGACGAATTCCGCATCGCTCCCGCCGAAACCTACGATGTGCTGGTGGAACCGAGTGGGCAGGATGCCTTCACCATTTTCTGCCAGGACATGGGGCGCACCGGCTACGCCGCCGGAACACTGGCCGTTCGCCATGGCCTGCAGGCACCGATTCCCGCGCGCGACCCACGCCCGTTGTTGACGATGAGCGACATGGGGCACGACATGGGCAGTGGTGGCCACGGTGGCCACGACATGGCCGCGATGAAGGGCATGGAAGGCGGCTGCGGCGCCAGCATGGGTCACGGCGCGCACGGCGGCGATACCGCCAGCAAGGCACCGAAGCATCCGGCCAGCGAACGCAACAACCCGCTGGTGGACATGCAGAGTTCGGCCACCGAACCGAAGCTGGACGACCCCGGCATCGGCCTGCGCGACAACGGCCGCCAGGTGCTGACCTACGGCGCCATGCGCAGCCTGTTCGAAGACCCGGATGGTCGCGAGCCCAGTCGTGAAGTCGAGCTGCACCTGACCGGCCACATGGAGAAATTCTCCTGGTCGTTCGACGGCATCCCGTTTGCCAGCGCCGAGCCGCTGCGGCTGAACTACGGCGAACGCATGCGCATCGTGCTGGTCAACGACACCATGATGCAGCACCCGATCCATCTGCACGGCGTGTGGAGCGATCTGGAAAACGCACAAGGCGAATTCCAGGTGCGCAAGCACACCATCGACATGCCACCCGGTACACGCCGCAGCTACCGCGTGCGCGCCGACGCGCTCGGCCGCTGGGCCTATCACTGCCATCTGCTGTACCACATGGAAGCGGGCATGATGCGCGAAGTGAGGATCGAAGAATGAGCCGCTCACTGCTTTCCCCCAGCCTGCTGGCCTTGGGCCTGGCCGCCGCATTGCCGGTGTTCGCGCAGTCGCACGCGGGCCATGACATGGGCGCGATGAACGCGCCTGCGAAGGCCACGAAGTCCGCGAAGACGCCTGCCGAACCGGTCGATCATTCGAAGATGGACCACTCGACCATGGATCACTCGAAGATGAACCACGCCGCGATGCAGCCGGCGACGATGGACCATTCCGCGATGGATCATTCCACGATGGAGCACTCCAGCATGGATCACGCGGCGATGGGTCACGGCACGCCCGCACCCACCGAACCGCGCGAGCCGATCCCGGTTCCGACCGACGCCGACCGCGCTGCCGCCTTCCCACCGATCGCGCATGGCGCGATGGAACACGCGCCGGAGATCAACAGCCTGCTGCTGATTGACCGCCTCGAACACTGGGACGGCAAGAGCAGCAACGGCCAGGCCTGGGAAGCCACCGGCTGGATCGGCGGCAACATCAACCGCCTGTGGCTGCGCACCGATGGCGAACGCAGCCGTGGCCGCACCGAATCATCGTCGCTTGAAGCACTGTATGGCCGCAGCGTGTCGCCGTGGTGGGACGTGCTGGTCGGTGTGCGCCAGGACTTCCGACCGGCCGACTCCCGCACGTGGGCGGCGATCGGCATCCAGGGCCTTGCGCCCTACAAGTTCGAGAGCTCGGCCACGCTGTACATGGGCTCCGGCGGCCAGGTGCTGGCCAAGGCCGAAGTCGAGTACGACGTGCTGCTGACCAACCGCTTGATCCTGCAGCCGCTGCTGGAAGCCACGGTGGCAGCCAAGGATGAACCGGAGTACGGCATCGGCCGTGGGCTGAACAAGGTCGAAGCCGGGCTGCGACTGCGCTATGAGTTCAGCCGCCGCTTCGCGCCGTACATCGGCATCAGCCACGAACGCAGTTTCGGCGACACCGCCGACTATGCCGGTGACCACGCGCGCGACACACGTTGGGTCGCTGGCGTGCGCATGTGGTTCTGAGCAGCGTTACGTGAGCAGTGGCCAGCCCCGGCAGCCGCCGGGGCCGGCTACACTGCGCCACGTTCCAATGCAGGCACCGCCATGTCGTTGCAGATCCGCCGCGCCACCCTCGCCGACGTCGACACGCTTTCGGCAATCGCCATCGCCACCTACACCGAGACCTGGGGCGACTCGTATCCGCCGCAGGACCTGCACGATTTCCTGCAGGATCACTACAGCAGCGAACCGCAGCGCATCGAACTGTCTGACCCACGCAGTGCCATCTGGCTGCTGACGGACGGTGACGCCGTGGTCGGCTATCTGGCCGCCGGTGCCAACACCCTGCCGCACACGGATGCATGCGAGGGCGACATCGAACTGAAGCGGTTCTACATTCTGGCTGCACACCAGAACGGCGGCCATGGTGCACGCATGATGGACGCGTTCATGGCCTGGCTGGACCAGCCGCAGCGCCGCACCCTGTGGGTGGGCGTATGGGAAGAAAACTTCGGCGCGCAGCGCTTCTACGCGCGCTATGGCTGCAGCAAAGTGGGCGAGTACGACTTCATCGTCGGCGATACCCACGATCGCGAGTACATCCTGCGCCGGCCGTGATCATGCGGCCCCTGTAGCGTCGAGCATGGCTAGACGCTACAAAGAGCGAAGCGGCTAGAAGTCGAACAGCTCCGACAGGAAGCTGTCCTTCTTCTTTTTCTTGTAGCCGCGACCGTACTGCTGGCCACGGTTGTCCTCGTAGCGCTGGCCCAGATGGCGGGTGTCACGGTGCATCACCGGCGGCGGCGCGGCGGCCGGCTGCGACTGCGCCGGGGCGGGCGGCGGTACCGCACTACCCGCACCCGCGCGCTCGATGATCTTGTCCAGCTCGCCACGATCCAGCCAGACACCGCGGCAGCCAGGGCAATAGTCGATTTCGATGCCATGGCGTTCGGCCATCTGCAGGGTCTGGGTCTTGCACACGGGGCACAGCATCGGCATTGCTCCTCTCGGTCTGGTTTCGACTCTACCTGCCCTGTGATGACTGTGCGGCAACACATGACCGATGGCACAGGGACTTCCGGCGCGTGCCAGCGTGCCCGGTCCCTTCCACACTGCATGCTGGTTCCGCAGGGAGTGCGAGCATGACCGTCCTGTCCCGCCTGCCCAGCGCCGCGCGCCTGCTGCTGGTGCTGCTCGGCGTTGGCGTTGGCCTGAATCTGCGCGACATCGCAGCCGCCGCAGGCACGCCGATTCCCGCCTTGCCCATTGCTTACGGCGGCAGCCTGCTCGACAACGCGCTGGCCGTGCTCGTGGCACTCCTGCTGGCCGCGCTGCTGCGGCCACGCGGGATGGGCCTGATGGCCAGCCTGGGGCTGCGCGGCAACGGCTGGAGCGGCCCGATGTGGGTACTGCTGGCCAGCCTGCCCTGCTGGCTGGGCCTGGCGCTGCTTGGTACACCGAACAAGGCACTGACCGTACTGGATGCCACCATGCTGGCAGCGCTGTTCCCACTGGCCGAGGAAGTGCTGTTCCGCGGCCTCGGCTTCGTGCTGCTGGTGAAGATCGTGCGCGCCCCTTGGCCATGGCTCGCACTGCCGCAGGCGCTGTTGTTCGGCATGGTGCACTGGCTGGGCTTCGGCGGGTTCGACGGCGGCGGCCTCGCGCTGTTCGTCGGGGCGGTGATCGCCCTGGGCGGCTTCATCTTCGCCTGGCTCGACCACCTCGACGGTGACACCTTGTGGTGCGGCTTGGTCCTGCACGTGTCGATGAACCTGGCCTGGAACGTGTTCAGCCTTGATGACGCTGTTGCACTGGGCTGGCAGGCCACCGGCCTGCGCATCGGCACTGCCCTGCTCGCGGTCGCGATCCTGGCCTGGCACGTGCATCGCCGGCGCCAGACGCGGTTGTAACGCCCACTTAGCTTGCCGTGCACGCCGGGATCACTACCGGCTTGCGCATACTTGCGCGCCTTTCGCTCCCCCTGTTGTCCGGAGTTGCCGCGTCATGTTGCTGTCCAAGCGCTTTGTGGAACCGCGCGTCCTGCTCATCGAGGACGCCGAGGAAACCCAGGAACTGAGCCGTCTCGCCCTGGAAAGCCAGGCCTGCCAGGTCACCGCTGTCAGCAGCGCCGAGGCCGCGCTGGGCCTGCTCAACGCCGGTGAACCGTTCGACCTGCTGTTCACCGACGTCTGCCTGGGCGGCATCAGCGGCATCGAAACCGCCAACCGCGTGCGCGAGCACTTGCCGCAGCTGCCGATCCTGGTCACCTCCGGCATGGATCAGCATCGCGTGCTGCCGCAGCTGCGCGCCGGCATCCACTTCCTGCCCAAGCCATACAGCATGAGCGAGCTGCTCGATGCCATCCGCCTGTGCTTCCGCCACGCAGCGGATGCCGCGCTGATGCCGCCGCCGCGGGCCAGCGCGGCCTGAGGGGATCATCCACGCATGGCGTGGATCTACTGATTCCGTTTCTCGTCGGCGTGGACCCACGTCAACAACCCCGGTAGATCCACGCCATGCGTGGATTGAACCTGCGATCAACCGCTGCTGTACGGCCCGCTACCCGGGAACACCTTCAGCAGCGCTCGGGTGATCATGTCCGGGTAGACCGTGAAGTGATCCTCGTCATCGATCACCATGTTCTCCACCTTCAACGATCGCCCGCTGCTGCGCAGCTGCTCGGCGAATTCTGCGTTGTGGCGCAGCATGTCGTTGCGGGTGAAATAACGCGGTTCGGGCTTGACCGTTTCAAAGCTGCCCACCGACAGCACCACCGTGGTCGGCTGCGCCGGCGCCTTGGCCTCGGCCTGCATGCGCGGCACCCGATGGTCGTCGAACCACAGTGATGGGCTGGAGAGGATGTAGGTGCGGAACATGTCCGGGCGCGTGGTCAGCACATAGGCGCCGAACAGGCCACCATAGGAATGACCCGCATAGGCGCGCCGCGCCGGATCAGTGCGGTAGCGCGCATCGATCATCGGCAGCACCCGCTCGGCGAGGAAATCGCGATAGTGCGCCGCGCCACCGTAGCTCACGTCATCGCTGTAATCACGCGGATCGGTACGCGCCGGGTCGCTGGGCGTGTAGTCGCGCGAGCGGCTCTGCTTGGAGGTCAGCCCTTCCTGCGGCGGCAGCCCGACCAGGATGAAATCCTCCAGGTTGACACCCTTCTGGCCCACCAAGTTGCGCACGCTGCGCACCAGCGGGAAGCTGTACAGCGCGTCGGTCACGTACAGCACCGGATAGTGCTTTTCCGGATGTGCGGCGTAGTCGGCCGGCAACGCCACCCAGACCGGATAATCGCGGCCGATCGGATCGTGCACGCGCAGCGCTTCGGTATCCGGCAGCACCACGCCCGACACAGCGGCGGCCGGGCTCTCCTTCGCTTCACTCTGCGCTGCCGGCGGCGCCACCGACATCGCACAGCCACTCACGGCCAGGCCGGCCGCCACACTCCATCCACGCACACGCTGCATCCACACGCTCCCATTGCGGGCGGCGCACCGGATGGCGCCGCTGCCGCATCCTTGCATGGTGCGCAACCCGCTGCCAGTGCGGTCAGGGCGAGGCCGGCGGCGCCGGGAACAGTGTGCGCAGCGCCTGCAATGCGGCCGGATGATAGATCGTAGCGTGGGTTTCTTCCGGCAACGGCAGGTACTTCACCAGCGGCGACGGCGAAGCCTGCTGCAGCAACTCGGCCAGTCGTGCAGTGGATGCGGCCAGCTCCGGCTGCCCACTGCTGGCCAGGAATACTCGCGGCTGCGCACGCGTCACCGCCGGCAGCTGCTTGGCCGCCCCGGCCAGCATTGCACCACGGTTCCACCACAGGCTGGGGTCCAGCGCGATGTAGCTGTTGAACAGTGTCGGTTCCTGCAGCAGCGTTTCGACCACGAACAGGCCAGCCAGCGACTCGCCGATCAACGCGCGTTCGTCGGTAGTCGGGTAGCGCTGGCGCACCTGCGGCATCAGTTCATCGCGCAGGAACGTGCGGTAGGCCGCCGAGCCACCAATGCGTGGCGCGATCTTCTGGTCCTGCGGGTCGTTGCTGGGGCCGGTCATGTCGCGGCGGCGCTCGGTGTTCTCGATGCCGACCAGCAGGAACGGGCGCATGCTGCCGTTGCCGGTCAGCACCTGCACCAGCCCAGCCACATGCAGGAAGTCCTCGCCGATGCCGCCGTCGGGCATGTAGAGCACCGGCAGCGGCGTTTTCGGGTCCAGACCCCATGGCTGCGGGCGGTAGACGTTGATGCGGCGGGTTTCGCCCAGCGCCTTCGATTCGATGGTGAAGGTCTCGCCGATGACCAGAGGCAAGGCGGCAGCGGGCGGCGCGGTTTCGGCGGCCATCAGCGGCGCGGCGGAGACAGCGGACAACAACAGCGACAGCACGATCAGACGCATGGGGCGGTCCATATTGGGAAAGCGCTGAGCATAGACCGCCGGAGGCACTGTCGTTCGCGGCACTTTGCCGATCGACCGGAACTGGAGCACCATGGAGTCGGTGATGGTCATGCAACGCGCACCATGGCTCACGGACTGGTCACCGCCACGCTCATATCCACAAGGAGGTTCCCATGTTGAGTGTATTGATCGCCACCGCCCTTGCCGCCGCCTCGCCTCAGGCCAGCAGCACTCCGGCAGCATCCGCAGCGTATGCGGACTGCCTGCTCGCCCACCTCCAACCGGGATTGTCCGACCACGCGATCCCGCTGCTGCAGCAGGCCTGCGTCGCGAAGCATCCGGAGAGCTACGTCGCATATTCAGAACTGGAACGCCGGATCAGCGCGCAGCGCCGGGCTGACTTTGACGCGGCTCAAGCGGAAGCCGTGCGTTCCGCGAACGCGGCAGCGACGGCCGCACAAGAAGCTGCCGACGCGGCGGCCGCGAAAGCCAAGGGAATGCGGACGAAGTAGAGGCCCTGGACCAGGCAACAAAAAAGGCACCGCATTGCGATGCCTTTCTGAATGACCTGGGTCATTGGATGCAATGGTGGGCCGTGAAGGATTCGAACCTTCGACCAAAAGATTAGAAGCCATTGGACAATCGCATTACCTTCAATGCGCTATGTCGTTCCGCCTCAATCTTCGAAACTGACATTTGAATTCCTTGAGCCACATAGGGCGAGGGAATTTGCGGAACGGATTTCCAACCCCTCCAGCGACCTCAACAAGGCCCACTCCATCTGCCCGAAAGGCGGATCAAGGTCGGTCTTGGCCAGCCGGTTTCCCCTGACCTTCTCCCGTCAGGCTTGGATCCTGGCCACGTCCTCCCGCAGTCTGTCCTCGCGCATAGCCACCCATAGTTCGACGCCGGCCCGTCCCCGCTCATAGCTGCTGCGCCAGCGGAACGGTCCGCCCGGGCCATGCCTGTGCCGGTCCAGCGCGGCAATCCAGGTTTCGTTGTTTACCCACGGGGCCATAGCCACGACCCGCACGCTTTGGGAGTCGATCACGTTCAGCGGGCCATCCGGCCGGCTGGCGAACCTGATCGTCCAGTGGAAGTTGGGAGAAGCGTCATGGCCGGCAGCATACGGCCGATCGTCGCGAAGACCGCGATCACGTCGCCGACCTGCCTGTGCCGCCAGGCGAAGGAATTGTTAAGGGCTGCATCGGCGATCTGACGAAATCGTCGATTTGCCCAGATACCAGGGTCGACTCTGGGCCGGCACGCCGCTGCTCAGGCGCAGAAGGGCAAAACCGCCATCGCCCCGGACTGACCAATGCTCACCTCGTAATGGAATAGCCCCGCTGTGCAGGGGCTATTCCAGTGACCAAGAGAAACTACAGCGCTAACGAGAATTTCAGCGAATCATATACTGGACATGACAGGTCTTGGCAGCGCCGGCACCGCTACAAGTAATAGCTTGCACGGAGCCAGATGATGGACCAGACGAAGTCATCGTTGCACCAAGGCCGTGCAGGTGCGTGACCATCTGCCCCAGGTTCTCTCCATTGTAATCCGTCCACTCCCCTTGCACCTGCTGGATGTCAGAAGGAATCAACTGACCTGCAGCAGTACGCTCACTACCGACTTCGCTCTGGCCGTTCTGATACTCAAGATTCACAATAACCGTAACGTAGGATCCATCTTTGAACACGATCCGCATCAACAGTCGGGCTTGGTCGCGAAGTCCCGTGTAGTTGGTCACGTGTTGGAGAAGATCAGACATCGCTGTCAAAACGTTGGCACCAACTATTTTTGTGATCACGCCGGTACTTCCAGCTGCCGACTCCACCATCGCACGCAAGTTGTGATCGCCGACGTAATCGTAGGCGGTCTTGGCAGACGCACTTGGATTAAGACCCAAGACATCAACTGGGACGATATAAGTCGGCCGCAGAGTACCGCCGCCCTCAACCATCACCTGATGCCCACGCCTAACCTCCTCGACAGCTCCAGAGGGTGGCGTCTGACGCTGCACTACAGGACCTGCAGCACGGGGAACAACGCCACCACCACCACCAGTGCTGTCATATCCGATGTAGTACTGCTGGATCAAATTGGCGGAAACGTTGTACACAAGGTGTGTTCCCGCACCCAGCCTTACTGCTTCATTGCGGAAATCAAGGTCCTTGGTGCACGTATCGCACCGAACAGCTTTCGCCTCGACAGCGGGAGCAAAAGAAATGAACCCCACCAGCGCAAGAAACCCAGCAAAACAGCCCTTCAACACGACCTTCTCCTTGGCAAAAATGCGATCTCTGTCACTTCCGAAGTAGACCACCAAGCCTACTTCTCTCTAAAGTGACAAACCGATGCTACATCGAATGAATTGATCGCGCATCCGAACATCCAGCGCCGTATCACGTTTCAAACTTACTTTTCATGCATCAACATTCCGTCGCGCATGCCAGTGCACAGCTTCTGGCATGTGACCGTGATCAGGGCGGAGTGGCACATGGGCGCAATCTGACACGTCGCCTCGTTCAGCCGCCGTGAGACCGTAGCTTAGTGTCCGGTCACATGAATAAGCACGAACCTGCCAGCTACGAACCTCGCGGATTCCTACGCCCACGTTATCCGGTGACCACCGCGAGTCCCAGCCGTCCATGCTGGTCATCAGCGCATTGCCGAGCATGTCCGGAGAACCTCCAATTCTGCCCCTGCTGCGTGACTTGGGACTCAGCGGGTTGAAGCCGCTGGCGAACCGGCCGCTGACGTTCAAACGGCACGGCAAGCAGAAGGGTGCGGTGATCGTTCACACGGCGCTGCTGGATGAGTGCGGCCAGCTGCTGAGCAAGGGCCAGCTGCGAAGACGATTCGATGCAGCGCACGCACTTGCAGGCGTTGCCAAGGCGGCATCCCAGTTCCGGGATCTGCGGGCTGAGGCCGGCACTGACAAGGCAGACGCGGCGGCGGACATTCGCCCCGACGAAGTAATCTTGCGGAAACGATCGGCGATTGCGGAAAAGAAAAAGGGTTCCGGATTGATCCGAAACCCTTGTATCGCAATGGTGGGCCGTGAAGGATTCGAACCTTCGACCAAAAGATTAAAAGTCTTCTGCTCTACCGACTGAGCTAACGGCCCATTGCACTGCCCCAGCCTTTCGGCGGGGTGGGCATTCTACCCTACTTTGCCGGGCCGGGTGAAACCCTGGTGCGTCGAGGTTGCCAGCCAGCGGCCGGCACTACCCGATCTGGACCGCCGGCTTAAACCTTCCGGGCCGTCGTCGCATCCCATCTGTGATCCTTCCCCGGAGCCACGGATGCGCCTGCCCCTCTGCCTCATTGCCGCCCTGCTGCCGTCCTGTGCGGCACTGGCCACCCCGTCCCAGGTCGTCACCGACGACATCGGCCGCTTCTGGGCCACCTATGACGCGGTGCGCGCCGAGCCCGACGTTGACCGCCAGGTCGCACTCGTACAGGAGCGCTACATCGATCCAGGCAGCCCCGGCCTGCATGCGCTGATGCAGGTCCGCAACTATACCGCCCGCGAATACGCCGAGGCCATGCGCGCGTGGCCGCGCTTCTGGACGTCGGTTCGGCCGTTGACCGCCAACGCGCAGCAGGCCAGCGCCACACTGGAACGGGATCTTTCCAAATTCCGGGCGCTCTACCCGGCTTTGCGTCCGGCCACCGTCACCTACGCAGTCGGTGTGCTGCGCACCGGCGGCACCACGCTGGGTGACAAGGTGCTGATCGGTGCCGAGATGGCGCTGGGCGATGAGCGCGTGGACGTGAGCGAACTGCCGGAGAAGATGCGCGACCGCCTGCGGATCTTCTACGACAGCCGGCCGGGCGCGAACAACGCGCAGAACAACCTGCACGAGTACGTGCACACGCAGCAGCGCGAGACCACCGGCAGCCTGGCCCAGTACGCGGTGCGCGAGGGTGTTGCCGAGTACGTGGCCGAACGGCTGAGTGGGCGTCGGCCGGCGCTTCCGCTGTACAGCTACGGGCCCGCGCATGAGGCGGACATCCGCACGCGTTTCATTGCCGAGATGGACGGGGGTAACCTCGACAACTGGCTCTACAACAGCGCCCGCAATCCATTCGGGGTGAGTGATGTGGGGTACTACGCCGGGTATCGCATCGCGCAGGAGTACATGCGCCAGCAGGCCGACGAGAAGGCCGGTATCGCGCGGATGATTGAGTTGGACTATGCCGATCCGAAGGCGGTGCGGGCGTTTATTGACGCGTCGGGATGGTTGCAGCAGCGGTAGCGCCTGGCCATGCCTTGCGGGCCAGGGGGTGCGAACCAAGGTTCGCACCCACCGAGGGAGCGGTTGGCACACACCAGGTCCATCGGGTTCGCACCCACAGGGAAGCCGGCCAGCGGCCGGCTCTACCGAGCGATCAGGCGTACAGCGTCGGGTCCGGCACGCCGGCTTCGGCGAAGCCCTGCGCGCGCAGGCGGCAGGCGTCGCAGTGGCCGCAGGCGGCGCCGTTGGCGTCGGCGTTGTAGCAGGACACGGTCAGGCCGAAGTCCACGCCCAGGCGCACGCCTTCGCTGACGATCTGGCCCTTGCTGAGGAACTGCAGCGGCGCGTGCACCTTGATGCCCGCACCTTCCACGCCCGACTTGGTGGCCAGGTTGGCCAGTGTCTGGAATGCAGCCACGAACTCGGGGCGGCAGTCCGGGTAGCCGGAGTAGTCCACGGCGTTGACGCCGCAGAAGATGTCATTGGCACCGAGCACTTCGGCCCAGCCCAGCGCCAGCGACAGCATGATGGTGTTGCGCGCCGGCACGTAGGTGACCGGGATGCCGGCGCCACCGGCCTCGGGTACGTCGATGTCGTCGGTCAGTGCCGAGCCGCCGATGCTGCGCAGGTCCACGTCCACGGTCTTGTGCGCGACCACGCCCTGGGCCTTGGCCACGCGGGCGGCGGCATCCAGTTCGGAGGTGTGGCGCTGGCCATAGCGCACGCTCAGGGCATGCACGGCGAAGCCCTGTTCCTGGGCCATGGCGATGACGGCGGCTGAATCCATGCCGCCGGAGAGAAGCACGACTGCCTTCTTCATGGGAAAAACATCCGGTTGGGAGGGGAAAGCCAGCACGCTGTCCCGCGCCGGAGCTACATCAGGGAACGCTGCGCAGGCTCATCGGCCCGGCTCGTCGTTCCACAGGATTTTATGCAACTGCATCTGGAAGCGCACCGGCAACCGGTCTTCAACGATCCAGTCGGCCAGCTGCCGCGCGGTGATCTCGCCCTTGCTGGGCGAGAAGAACACCGTGCAGCGCTTGACCAGATCGTGCTCGGCCAGCAGGGACTTGGCCCAGTCGTAATCCTCGCGGCTGCAGATGACGAACTTGATCTGGTCGCGGGCGGTCAGCAGCGGCAGGTTGTCCCACCGGTTGCGCGCCACTTCGGCCGAGCCCGGGGTCTTGATGTCGACCACGCGCGATACGCGCGGGTCCACCGCGCTGACGTCCAGCGCGCCGGAGGTTTCCAGGGAAACGTCCATGCCGGCATCGCAGAGCTTCTGCAGCAGCACCAGGCAGCGCTTCTGCGCCAGCGGCTCGCCGCCCGTCACGCAGACGTGGCGCACGCGCTGGGCCAGCACCTCGGCCACGATGTCGTCGATGTCCCACCAGGTGCCGCCATGGAAGGCATAGGCGGTGTCGCAGTACTGGCAGCGCAGCGGGCAGCCGGTCAGGCGCACGAACACGGTCGGCCAGCCGGCGGTATCGGCTTCGCCCTGCAGCGAGGTGAAGATCTCGGTGATCTTCAGGCGTGGCAGGGGCGACTGCACGATCTCACTGGGCGTGGCGGCGGCGCTGGACGGGGTAACGGCGGTCATGGCGGGGAGTTCTTGGTGGGACACGTGGCGGGTGGGCTACCGTGGCCGGTAACGAAAGCAGCCGAGCATGGCTCGGCTCTACAACAGCAACCGGACGGGTTTGCCGGTCCGGAAACGAAAGCAGCCGAGCATGGGCTCGGCTCTACAGGGCACCCATTGTACGCCCGGTCAGCGGATCAGCGGATCTGCTTGCCGAGGCGGATGGACTGCAGACGGTCCTGCGCGGTGCGCGCGGCGTCCGAGCCAGGGTACTGCGCCACGACGGTCTCCAGCGTCTGCTGGGCCTGGTCGACCTTGCCCTCGCCGTATTGCGAGAGGCCGACCTTGAGCAGGCCGCCAGCGGCCTTGTCGTGGGTCGGATAGCGCGAGAGCAGTTCGCGGAACTGGGTCTCGGCCATCGGGAAATTGCGGGTGGCGTAGTAGCTCTCGCCCAGCCAGTACAGCGCGTTCGGCGCGTAGACGCCGTTCGGATACAACTGCAGGAAGCTCAGGAACAGCTGCGCCGAGTCATCGTACTTGCCGGCCTTCAGCGAATCGAAGGCGACGTTGTAGGAGGTGCGCTCGTCGCCGGTGGCGGCAAGGCTGCCGGCATCACCATGGACGGAAGGCGGCCGCTCGGAAGTGGCCGCCGCTGCGGGTTTTGCCGGAGCCGGTGCGGCCTTCGGCGCGCTCGCCGGAACGGGCGGCAGGGCCGGGGCGGCATTGCCCCCTTCCAACCGGTTCAGGCGGCTGTCCAGATCCAGGTACTGGTCCTGGGCGGACTGCTTGAGCTGGGCGTTGTCGTGCTGCAACTGCTCGATCGAGGCCTGCAGGCTGGTGACCTGCTGCCGCAGCTGATTGATCTGGTTCAACAGGTCCTGGTTGGCACTGTTGTTGTACATCTGCTGCTCGATCGCGCCAACGCGGTCGGCCAGGCTCTGTCGCTGTGCATGCGCCGGTGCGGCAGCCACGAGGGCTGCCGCAACGACCAGCATCAGTTTGATGCCAATGCGCATGGATTACTGCGCGGTGTAGACGATTTCGACGCGACGGTTCTGCGACCAGCAGGACTCGTTCGACTCGGTGCAGACCGGACGCTCTTCACCGTAGGACACGACGGTCAGCTGCGAAGCCGAGCCACCGTTGGCCTGCAGGGCCGAGTTGACGCCGTTGCCACGACGCTCACCCAGGGCCTGGTTGTACGCGCGCGAACCGCGCTCGTCGGTGTGGCCCTGCAGGGTGATGCGCGAGGACGGACGGTCACGCAGGTACTTGGCGTGGCAAGCCATGATGGCCTGGAATTCCGGCTTCACGTCTTCCTTGTCCAGGTCGAAGTAGACAACGCGCTGGCGCAGGCAAGCGTCGGTGTCCAGGTCGCCCGGGCCGTACAGGCCGGAGGTCGACGGACCGGTCGGGGTGGTGGTCGAGGTGCCGGTGTCAACCGGGGCTGCCGGCTCTTCCTTCACCTTCTTCGAGCAACCGGCCAGGACGGCCACAGACAGCAGGGAAACAAGCAGAACGCGGGTGGACTTGTTCATGGCGATACCTTTGTGGCTCCTAGGCCGATGAGGGGTTCAAGACAGCGAAAATATTAACACTCTTTTAGCGCTGGGTACGGTATGGGGACCATGCCGGCTCGCGCACATCACCATCGGCCAGGACCAGGCGCTGGCGAACCCGCGCATCGGCCGAAACGGCATACAACACACCACGGCCACCTTCGCGGGCGGCGTACAGCACCATGCTTGCGTTGGGCGCAAAGCTGGGCGATTCATCCAGCGAACCCGGGGACAGCGTGCTCCAGCGGGGCGAACCCAGCGAGCTGTCCATCATCGCGATCTTGTAGCTGTTGCCCGAGCCCTGGGCGACGGCGATCTTCTTGCCATCGTAGGACACCGAGGGCTTGGCGTTGTAGTTGCCCTGGAAGGTCACGCGCTCGGCGCTGCCGCCGCCCGCACCGACCTTGTAGACCTGCGGACGGCCGCCGCGGTCGGAGGTGAAGTACACCGCGCTGCCGTCCGGCGCCCAGGTCGGCTCGGTATCGATGGCGAAGTGGTTGGTCAGCTGGGTCAGCTGCTTGCTGCCCAGGTCCATCACGTAGATTTCCGGGTTGCCCGAACGCGACAGGGTCAGGGCCAGCTTGCGGCCGTCCGGCGAGAACGCCGGAGCGCTGTTGATGCCACGGAAGCTGGTGACCAGCTCGCGGGCGCCGGTGCCGATGTTCTGGATGTAGATGGCCGAATTGCCACGCTCGAAGCTGACGTAGGCCAGCTTGCTGCCATCCGGGCTCCACGACGGCGACAGCAGCGGCTCGGCCGAGCGCACGATGGTCTGCGGGTTGAACCCGTCGGAATCGGCCACCATCAGCGCGTAGCGCATGGCATCACCCTTGCCGCTGGCGGTCACGTAGGCGATGCGGGTCCAGAAGGCGCCGCGCACACCGGTGATCTTCTCGTAGATGGCGTCGGCCATCTGGTGGGCGACGTCGCGCATGGCATTGCCACGGGCGGTCATCGCCAGGCCCAGCAGGCGCTCGCCCTTGGGCACGTCGAACAGTTCGTACTCGACGCGGTAGGCACCGGCACCGGCGTCGAGCACGCGGCCGACCACGATGTAGTTCTGCTTCAGTGCGCGCCAGGTGGCGAACTGGATGTCGCCGCCGCGCACCGGCTTCTCGACGATCTGCGCTTCCGGCAGCGTGCGGAACTGGCCCGAACGCTCCAGGTCGGCACGGACCACGCCAGCGACGTCGGTCTGCGGTGCAGCCGCCGAACCCTGGTAGGGCATCGGCACGATGGTGATCGGCAGCGCGGAGGCATTGCCGCCGATGATGTCGATATCCAGCCCCTTCTGCTGCGCGACGGCAGCAAAGGGCAGCAACAGGGCCGCAAACACGGCAAGCCAGCGAGGCATCTTTTTCATGGAGCGCTCAATAGGGGGAAACCGGAACGAGGGATAGCAAAGCGGGAGTGAACCGCTTCGCAATCATGAACCAAGGGTACGTGAATTCCGGGTCAGTTCCAGCCCGTCCTCTCACGCACCGTTAACGTCGTGGCTAACATCGCACTCGCCTGCCCCGGTAACGCCGCCCTGTGGGGCGGTGTTCGACAGCAGCCCACACTCTGCCCGGCCGAAACCAGACCTGCCAGAGGCGAGCGCGACATCCGTGGGCGCAGGTGGCCCGGAAGCCACCCTGCCCTGCCCGCCTCAGCGATCCTGGGCGGTAAAGGTGAAGTTGAGCGTGCGCGCGAATACCGACTCGAAGCCGCGGTACGGCAGCGGCTGCGCATTGAGCACGGCGGCCTCGATCGAACGCTTGCCGGCCTCGTCGTACGGGCAGTTCGGGCTGACCTTCGCCTGCATCACCGTGCCACCCGGAATCTGGGTGATGGTGATCTGGCAGCGCTGGCCCAGCGGCACCGTATCCGGGCGCACCCACTGCGACAGCACCTTGGCCTGGATCGCGGCGGCGTACTTGGCCGAAAGATCGTCGCTGTTGCCACCCCCGCCGGCGGCCGGCTGGGACGCACCGCTGGCACCGGCGGCGGCACTGCCGGCCGCGTTGCGCGCGGCGGCCACCTGGCGCAGCTTCTGCTCGGCCAGCTTGGCTTCCTTCTCGGCCTGCTCGCGGCGGGCACGGATCTCGGCGATCTTCTTCTGCTTCTCGGCCTCGGCCTTGTCGGCGGCCACGCGCTCCTGCTCGGCCTGCTTCTTCTTTGCGTCCGCTTCCTGCTGCTTGGCCAGACGCAGCTTCTGCTCCGCTTCTTCCTGGCGCTTGCGTTCGGTCAGGTCGATCTGTTCCTGGCGGCGCTTGGCTTCCTGCTCCTGCTTGGCCTTCTCCTGCGAGATGGCCAGCGCGCTCACTGCTTCCTGGTCCTTGGTGTCCGGCTGTGCGACGCGCTCCTGCGCCTGTTGCTGCTGGGGCGTGGGAGCGTCCTGCGGGCGCGGTTCGGGAATCGGCTGCGGCGGCGGAATGGTGTCTTCCGGTACGGGGATCGGTTCGGCCACCGGCGGCGGCAGGTCCTCCAGCTTCTCCGACTGGCGCAGCGCTTGGCGTGCGGCGGAGGCCTCGGACGCGGACAGCGCCAGGCTGGCCTCGACCGACGGATCACCGGCGGCGGCGTCGGTGTTGCGCTCGGGCGACCAGAACCAGGCCACGATGAAGACCAGCGCGACCAGCAGGTGCACCAGCAACGCCAGCGCCAGGGGCAGGCCCCAGCCGGGTTCGCGCTGCTGTGGAGGTGGCAGGGCGTCAGCGTGCATCGGTGGCCAGGCCTACCTTGTCTACCTTGGCGCGCTTGATCACATCCATCGCAGCGATGACCTTTTCATAGGCCACGGCACGGTCGGCGGCGACGATCACGCGCACGCCCTTGTCCTGGGCGGCGATGCCGGCCAGGCGGCCTTCCAGTTCCTCGGCCGACACGGCGGTCGGTTCCTTGGCGTCGGGCAACTTCAGGCTGAGCTGGCCGTCCTGGCGCACCGAGACGATCACCGGGTCCTGCTTGCTCTCCAGCGCCTTGGCGTTGGATTGCGGCAGGTCGACGTCGAAGCTCAGCGTGAGCAGCGGCGCGGTGACCATGAAGATGATCAGCAGCACCAGCATGACGTCGATGTAGGGAACGACGTTGATTTCCGATTTCAGCTTGCGGCGCTTGCGGCGACCGATGGCAGCGGACATGGCTTGGACTCCCGGGTCAGGCGCTTACTCGTCGCCAGCGCTCTGGCGCTGCAGGATGGAGCTGAACTCTTCGGCAAAGGTCTCGAACCGCACCGACATGCGCTCTACGCGGGTGGTGAAGCGGTTGTAGGCCCACACTGCCGGAATCGCCACGAACAGGCCGATCGCGGTGGCGAACAGGGCTTCGGAGATGCCTGGGGCGACGGCGGCGATGCCGGCCTGCGCACCGCTGCTGATCATGTCGTGCATGGTCACCATGATGCCGAACACGGTGCCGACCAGTCCTACGTAAGGCGCGGTCGAGCCGATGTTGGCCAGCAGCTCCAGGTTGCGCTCGAGCTGGTCCACTTCGCGGGTGTAGGTGGTGCGCATGGCACGCTGCGCGCCTTCCAGCTGCGCGCGGCCATCCAGGCGACGCTTGTCGCGCAGGCGGGTGTATTCGCGGAAACCGGCTTCGAAGATGGCTTCCAGGCCGCCGACATTGCGGCTGCGGTCGGTGGCCGAGCTGTACAGCTTGCCCAGGTCCGCACCGGACCAGAAGCGGTTCTCGAACTCGTCGGCTTCGCGGGTGGCCTGCTTGAACACGCGGGCCTTGCGGAAAATGATCACCCAGCTGACGAACGAGCCGACCAGCAGCAGCAGCACGATGATCTTCACCGGCAGGCTGGCCTTGGCCATCAGTTCGAGGTAGTTGATGCCGCCGCCGGTGGTGGCCTGGGCAAGGGTCTGTGTCGCGGCGTTGCTGACGTCGGCCGGCAGTGCCTCGGTGACCGTGGCCTGCAGGGCCAGGAGCGTTGCGATCATCCGTTGTTCCTCAGTGTTCGGATTCGGGGTGGAGGTGGGGTTGCAGCACGGCAAGGACGGCCTCGTCCATGCCACGCGGGCGGAAACTGGCCGCTTCCAGTGCGGCGATGCGGACCTGCGCCGACAGCAGCAGTTCGCCGTCGCGCAGGATCTGCTGGTCGAAGACCATGCTGGCCTTCTTCAGCTGGACCAGGCGGGCACTCACCTGCAGGGTGTCATCCAGCCGTGCCGGCCTGATGAAATCCATCTGCATCGAGCGCACCGCGAAGACCATCCCATGCTCGGCGCGCATGCGCTCCTGGCCGTAGCCCAGCGCACGCATCCATTCGGTCCGGGCCCGTTCCATGAAGGCCACGTAGCGGGCGTGGTAAACCACGCCACCTGCGTCGGTATCTTCCCAGTAAATGCGTGTCGGCCAACTGAATCGGGGCTCAACCGACATCGGGAACCTCCGCGAACAGGTCCTGCGGCGGGTTCTTCGGCTTCAGGCCCATGTGCCGGTAGGCCTTGTGGGTGGCCATGCGGCCGCGCGCGGTACGCACCAGGAAGCCCTGCTGGATGAGGTACGGTTCTACCACGTCTTCCAGCGTGCCGCGCTCTTCGGACAGCGCTGCCGCCAGCGATTCGATGCCGACCGGGCCGCCATCGAAGTAGTCGACCATGGTCTTCAGCAGGCGCCGGTCAAGCTCGTCGAAGCCCTCCGGGTCGACCTTGAGCATCTTCATCGCAGCCTGGGCCACGGCCTCGTCGATGTGGCCGCCGGCCTTCACCTGCGCGTAGTCGCGCACGCGGCGCAGCAGACGGTTGGCGATACGCGGGGTACCACGCGCGCGGCGCGCGATCTCCCCTGCCCCATCGGCGGTGCAGTCGATGGCCAGGATGGCCGCCGAACGGCGCACGATGCGGGTCAGCTCCTCGACGCTGTAGAACTCCAGGCGCTGGACGATGCCGAAGCGGTCGCGCAGCGGCGCGGTCAGCAGGCCGGCACGGGTGGTGGCACCGATCAGGGTGAACGGCGGCAGGTCGATCTTGATCGAGCGGGCGGCGGGGCCTTCGCCGATCATGATGTCGATCTGGAAATCTTCCATCGCCGGGTACAGCACTTCCTCGACCACCGGCGACAGGCGATGGATCTCGTCGATGAAGAGCACATCGTGCGGCTGCAGGTTGGTCAGCAGCGCGGCGAGGTCACCGGCCTTCTCGATCACCGGGCCGGAGGTCACGCGCAGGGCCACGCCCAGTTCGTTGGCGATGACATGACTGAGGGTGGTCTTGCCCAGGCCGGGCGGCCCGAAGATCAGCACGTGGTCGAGCGCGTCGCCACGCCCCTTGGCCGCCTGGATGTAGATTTCCATCTGCTCGCGCACCGGTACCTGGCCGAGGTAGTCGGCAAGGCGCTTGGGGCGGATGCTGGCGTCGGCGGCGTCATCCTCGCGGGTGGCGCCGGCGCCGATGATGCGGTCGTCGGTCATGTGCTGATTATGCGGCAAAAGTACGGGTTTCGGCCGGGCTGCGCCCGGCACCCGCAGAGGCAACGTCAACATCCAGAGCAACAGCCGAAGCGGGCTTCCTGGGGAATGGCGGGGGGGGGGGGGGGGGGGGGGGGGGCGGGAGGAGGGCCACATGGGGTCGGCCGGCGCCCCCCCCGCGCCGCCCCCCCCCCCCCCCCGCCCCCCCCCCCCCCCCCCCCTCTCTCCTTTCCTGGCGCACGGCCGCTTGTCTTGTTGTGGGGGCCGCGCTGTTGTGTGCCGCGTGTGTACCGCCTGGGTGGTGAG